>MNVR01000038.1 GCA_001873995.1 Candidatus Phelpsiimicrobium noxiivivens | reverse complement strand
AAAAATAGTCTTTTTTGTTCTTTGGGAGTCTTCCGCAAATAAAGCCTTAAACGGCGTTCGGTGATCACCCGCTCTGTGAGAGGATCGCCTAACTGCTCAAGGGCCTTAACGATTGAGGCGTCCAGACTCAAAAGCCGGACATACTGGCACACCCGGACTCGGGAAACGCCTATCTTTCGGGCAAGGTCGCTTTCGTTCTTGGATTGGCCGGTCTCGATCATCCGGGCGTATTCCTTGGCCCTAAAGATGGGATTCTGGTAGGTTGGCCGGGGCTTCGGGGGTTTAGGGAGCCTTGAGGGTAGCTGGAAGGTCACCCGGAAGACGGTCTCCATGAGCCAGTGCGGGGAGCCAATTACCCATAATATCCGAGCTTTTTGGATATTGGGGACACAAAAGCCCTCAATGCTGAAAAGTGTTGAGGGCTTTTAAGTTGAGAAAGAGATTACAGAAAAATATATAAAGGCGCAAGCCGAAGAAGTGTAAGTTGAGACATTAGAAAAAATCGTCAAAGCCGTCGGTATGCTGAAGGCGGAATCGTTTAAGTAAAGATTATGGCAACCAACAATCTTACAAACGCAAGAAACGCAAAGAACGACGAGTTTTATACTCAATATGCCGATATTCAGAAGGAGATTGAAGCGTATTTAGAATATAACCCCGACGTATTCCGTGGCAAGGTGGTGTATTGCAACTGCGACGATCCGTTCGAGAGCAATTTTTTTCGCTATTTCGTACTTAATTTCAAGAAGCTCGGATTGAAACAGCTTATAACCACCAGCTACAAGCCCTCGCCAGTCGCTAATACACAGCTGGAATTGTTTGGCGCCGACAAAACTCTCACAAAATTAAAAGGCCGTCCAAAAGTAACCGCCAATAAGTTTATTATTGACAAGGTACACGACATGGATGGCGACGGCGAATTCAACTTGAAGGATGTTATCAAGCAGTTAAAGGAAAACAAACGCAACGAATGGGCGCCGCTTGAAGGCGATGGGGACTTTCGAAGTGATGAATGTATAAATTTACTTAAACAATCAGATATAGTGGTAACGAATCCGCCTTTCAGCCTGTTTCGCGAATATGTGAAACAACTTTTTGATTACAACAAAAAGTTTGTCATTATCGGCAACATGAATGCGATTACCTATAAAGAAGCATTCCCAAAGATTAAGGAAAACAAGATGTGGCTGGGGCCGAGTATTTCTAGTGGGGATCGTGAATTTCAAGTACCAGATAGCTACCCAATTACTGCCGCCGGATGGAGAGTGGATGATGATGGAAGAAAATTTCTGCGCATAAAAGGAGTGCGTTGGTTTACCAATCTCGATCATGGACGTCGCCATCAGCCATTGCCGCTTATGACAATGAGTGAGAATTTAAAATACAGCAAGCATAAAGAAGTTAAAGGCAAGAGAAGGTATGACAAATTCGACAATTACGATGTCATAGAGGCTCCATTTACTGACGCTATCCCGAGCGACTACGACGGAGTGATGGGTGTGCCGATTAGCTTTCTTGATAAATATAGTCCTGATCAATTTGAGATCGTAGAACTTGCGGCTGGTAATATTAGAGGACTTGCTGGAATTCCAAGCAAAACAGGTAAGGATGGCCCGTATATGAATGGGAAATTAAAATACGGGCGAATTTTTATAAGGCGTAGGAAAGAATGATATGAAAACAATTTTAAAAACTGATATCACTGTCAAAGAGATTTGTGACGGATTTGTCTATAACGAACTTGAAGGCAAGGGTTTGTTTGGCTTATCTGGCAAGCTCACTATCCAACCGGAGTATCAGCGTAACTATATTTATGCTGAAGAGGGAAGGGAAGCTGCTGTTATTGAATCAATACTCAAAAGCTATCCCCTTGGTTTGATCTATTTTAATAAAGTTAGCAATGACAAGTTTGAAGTGCTGGATGGACAACAGCGCATTACCAGCATTGGGCGCTTTTTGACCGACAAATTCGCCATCAAAGACGAAGATGGCATGGAGCAATATTTTGGTGGCATGGCAAAAGACAAAAAAGACAAGATATTGGACGCTAAACTACTCATTTATGAATGCGAAGGAACAGAAAGCCAGATAAAGGAGTGGTTTAAAACGATCAACATTGCAGGAGTTCCGCTCGTCCCACAAGAATTGTTAAATGCGATCTATTCCGGATCATTCGTTACGCTAGGTAAAGAGGAGTTTAGTAATAGCCAAAATGCCAATATTCAAAAATGGAGTGCGTACATAAAGGGCAGTGCAAACCGACAGGCATTCTTTGAAAGAGCTCTAGACTGGGTAAGTAAAGGAAATATTGACGATTACATGAGTCGTCATCGCTACGACAAAAATATCAATGAGTTAAAAAAATATTTCAATAGTGTGATCGATTGGGTCTCTAGTGTATTTACTGATGTAGAAAGCGAGATGTGCGGATTAGAGTGGGGGGCGACTGTACGAAGAGCATCACAAGAAAGCATATAATCCCACCAAAGTGTCAGCTGAGGTACAAAAGCTTTACGCTGATCCATATGTAAAAAATCGCAAAGGTATTTTTGAATATATTCTCGGTAGCTCCGTAGACACAAAATTGCTCGAGGTTCGAGTCTTTGACGAAGCCACCAAGAAAGCGACTTATACAACACAAACTGCCAAAGCAAAGAAAAAAGGCGAATCAAACTGCCCGCATTGCGCTATTGGACACGATGCCAACAAGAGTAAGATTTGGAATTTTGACGAAATGGACGCCGACCACGTAGCAGCATGGAGCAAAGGCGGCAAAACAGCATCCAAAAACTGCCAAATGTTGTGTAAGACACATAATCGAGCAAAAGGGAATCGGTAGACAAGGCAACCGAACCAAATCTGGAAAATAAATAAAGCGAGCACTAAGTGCCGATTTGTTGTGTCACCAATAACTCGCTTTATAATCAAGCTATACATGATTGGGGGGTAAAAATGAGATTCTATTACGACTCCTTTTCTTTAAGAACAACATTGCAACTGTGTGCGCTGACGACTATTTTAATATCATCTTTTTTTCTAGTCAGGGGCACAATGTCGCTATCCGTTAATGACATCGCTAAACTTTCTGGTACATATTTTGGGCATAATCCGAATTTATTGAAAAGCCTATGTGCCCAAAAAGTTGATTATAGTGTTGGTTGGATATTTTTATTGCTAAGTTTCTTATTGCAAACATGGAATCTCTTATGGCCCATGAGAATTAACGACTTTGGAATTAATAAGGTTGGGTTTGTTGTAGGCGTTTTTATCTCAATCCTTATTCTCTGCACAGGTCTTTTGTTGGCAAAAACATGGAGGAATTCAGAAATAAAAAAGGCTGAAACGATTTTGGAGAATGAGAAATAAGATAAGGCATCTCTCATCCGCCCATTATAATAGTACCTCGCGGCCCTATTTTTTTGTAATTCATTCCCACATAGAGAGTTATAGAAAAGTTCGGATTTTTGGGGTGCGCGGGGAGAGGCGAAGACAAAAAAGAAAGCAAATTCGGGCCTATTATAACCGTAGGCATCGCGTTCTTTCTTGCTGAAATGGGAGATAAAACACAGCTCGCCACTATAAGCCTTGTCGTTAAATATCAGAATATGCTAAACGTATTGATTGGCACTACTATCGGTATGGTCGTAGCGGATACCTTTGGTATAATTATAGGGGTCGTGCTAAAACGGCATATTCCAGAAAAAACCATCAAATGGATCTCGGCTGGTATATTTATTTTATTTGGCGCGGTAGGTATAGCAAAGATCTTGTGCCTTAGGTAATTCTAATAAATCGCGTTCCACCACTACATTTCCCTCCTGCCTTCAATAGCTCTTGCCAAAGTCGCCGGGTCAGCGTATTCCAGGTTTGAGCCGACAGGAAGTCCTATACCTATCCTCATTACTTTAACGCCTAACGGCCGGATAAGCTTAGTCAAAAAAATTGCCGTTGCCTCTCCTTCAGTATCAGAATCTGTGGCAATGACCACCTCAGAGATAATCCCGCTTTTTATGCGATCTATCAACCCGTTGACCTTTAGGTCGTGCGGCCCGCGGCCCTCTAAAGGAGATATAGCCCCCAATAAAACATGATAAGCGCCATGGAAAGTCCCGCTTCTTTCAATATTCTCAACATCCTTTGGGCTTTCAACCACGCAAACTATTTTGTTATCGCGTTTTGCATCGGAACATATACCACAGACCTCTGTTTCGCTGAAATTATTGCAGACACTGCAAAAGCGCACCTGTTCTTTAACGTTACGAATGGCGTCACTTAAAGCGCCTGCTTCTTCTTTGCCCGATTCCAGGATATGAAAGACTATCCTTTGGGCGCTGCGGCGGCCTATGCCGGGCAGCTTCATCAACTCTTCTATCAATTTTTCTATTGTTCCTAAACTATACCCTGCCATATATTCAACTCTTTTTTATCACTTTGCCTTTGAACAAGTCCAAGGCCGACCTTAAAAATGGGGTCTCTTCTATTTTTTCATCCGCGTCTTTATTTTTTGAAACAAGCCCCGCTACGATCACAAGCTTCACACTCAGGGGCGCGTTCATCACAGAGCTCAAAACGCGCTCTAATATCTTTAGATTATCCTTATTGTCTATAGCCTCTTTAAAAAAAACGGCGGTCTTAGGAAAACCTATGGTCAACAAACCATTGCCAAGCGCGACAGGCGTAGCTTCTTTTAAGTAACTAGCCAACGATATCTTGGTCCGCGATATGTTATCTATCAGGCCATCCCATTTAAGTTTAACATCTTCAAGCGCGCGAGTGCTTACTGGCCCCTGGCCAGGCAGAATACTGACAACAAAGCCCTTTTCTTCTTTTAAAATTGAGAAAGTGCGCTTGATCTCCTGTGGCGATGCCTGGGCCTTAACAGGCTCAGGCGCGTCCAGCCTTTTTACACCCAGCATGGAAAGCTTGACTGCCAATATCTCAAGCGGGATACGGGTTGAATTCAATTTCTTAGCCATGTCCTGAGCGGCAAAAATATGGTTTATAGACATCATAATGTCTGCCAAAGATACGCGCGTAGACAAGCTGACAACTTTCTGCAAAGCGCCTTCGGGCAGGTCAACTAAGCTTTCGCTTCCCACCCTGACTATCTTTAACACCATAAGGTCCCTGTAATATTCCAACAGGCCTTCCAAAAAATTATTCATATCTTTGCCAGCGGCCATGCATTCAGCGATAACGTTGAATCCACCAGCCGCGTTATGAGCAAGCATCCGGTCAACAAAATTAAAAAACGCGTCCTGGTCAATAATACCTAACACAGAAATGACGTCTTTAAGCTTTATCGCCTTTTGGGAAAAAGATATAAGCTGGTCTAAAATAGACTCCGCGTCCCGCATGCTGCCTTCAGAGGCTTTAGCTATGGTAAAAAAGACATCCTCATCGATCTGGGCCTTCTCATCGCGCGCGATCTCCTTGAGTTTTTCAATGATCTTTAAATGCGGCAGACGGATAAAATCAAACCGTTGACAGCGCGAAAGGATGGTAGGAAGGACTTTTTGAGGCGAAGTGGTCGCGAAAATAAACTTTACATATGGCGGGGGCTCTTCAAGCGTTTTCAAAAGGGCGTTAAAAGCCTCCGTTGTCAACATGTGGACTTCGTCAATAATATAGACCTTGGTGCGGCCATTGAGCGGCGCGAACTTTACGTTTTCGCGCAAGGTCCTTATTTCTTCAATGCCGCGGTTAGAAGCGCCGTCTATTTCAATAACATCTAAACTTCTGCCCTCTGCTATCTCTAGGCACGTAACGCATACGCCGCAAGGTTTATCAGTAACTCCTTTTTCACAATTAAGGGCTTTGGCCAAAATACGCGCGCATGACGTCTTACCCACGCCTTGAGGCCCGGCAAAAATGTATGCATGGGCTATCTTTGAAGAACGAATAGCGTTCTTTAAGGCTTTTGTGACATGTTCCTGCCCTACGACTTCGTCAAAATCTTTCGGGCGCCATTTTCTCGCGAAAACTAAATAAGACATGGTCAGACTTTATATTTAGGAGGTTTACCTACATCTTTTAGCAGCAGGTCTATTTCTCTTTTCAACTCAATGATCCTGACCTCTCTGCCCATCATGAATCTATTGAGTTTTTCCATTTCAGACATCTTATCATTTGCTATTTTCTGAGCTTTTTTAACCGCCGAAAGATCTATCCCCATACCTACAAGATGCGGTTTGTACTCATAGCCAATGCGCGACCCTGAGAACATATATGGTATTTTCTTACCGTCTTTAGTTGCAAGATCAGCCTCAACGATAACTTTCCCGTTCCTGAAGGCTTCCGATATAGCATTTGAAATAATATCTTTCCCGGGCTCAACAAAAAAATCTAAAGGTTTCATACCTGATATTTCTTTACTGGAAAATCCCGACACTTTCTCAAGATCTTTATTCCACCGCAAAAAAGTGCCTTGTTCATCAAAAAAATAAAATAATCCCGGCAGATCATTGACCAGAGAATCAATAAAATATTGTTCACCCTGAAGCTCTTTCATTTTACTCTGAAATTCTTCTTCTATCTTTTTTTGAGCTGTAACATCCCAGCAGACTCCAACCATACGTTGCGCAGCGCCAAAAGAAAAACGATAAACCTGCCCTCTTGCCATAATATAATGAACGCTTCCATCCTGCCAAACAACCCGGTATTCTGTTTCATAAGGAGCGCCTGTTTCAACAGCCTTAGCGAGCGCGGCTTTAACGGCGTTACGGTCTTCCGTAAAAATAACATTAAAAAATTCATCTTCTTTGCCGGTAAACGCCTTAGGGTCAGTCCCCAAGAGCGCGTGAACATTGTCATCCCAAGTGCTCTTATTTAGCGCGATATCCCATTCAAACGTGCCCATCCGAGCTGATGTTAAAGCAATACTAAGACGTTCCTTAGCGCTTAACTCACGCGCCCTGGCAAACCCCAATTGCACGAGCAATTGAGCTAACTTAGAAAGAAAAAAAAGTGCAGAACACAACTTTTCCTCGGACAAAACAGGGATCGAGCGGAAAGCTTCCATATATTTCTCTTCATCAAAACCAAATTTCTTAGCTTGCTGCCTAAAAAATTGTTCCTTGGATTTGTCAGGCAATTTCATAAAAAATTGCCCCGTAAAAACACTGGCCACATGCTCTCCTTCAATCATTATCGGAGATGCCGCGTCAACAAGCCCGCGCGGGCATTCATAAACGACAAACGACTTGCCTTCTTTTATCTTGTTCCTTATATTTATATTACTGTCTATGCACTCTTTCTCAGTTTGTGGATGTTTCCTGTGAAAATCAGTGCATATCTTCCGCCATCCGGAATGAATGATAACCTCACCGCTCGATGTAATAATACCAAAAGGAATACCCGTTAGCTTATACAGATCATCAGTCATATCCTGCAAAACCCGAACATCAACAAACTCTTTAAATGTATACTTCATTTTCGAACTCCACAAATATTTTTATTGCCTTGGATACACCGTAATCTTATCCCCAGTGATTTTCGTGTTCGGAGCAATAACACGCTTATTATCCGCAGTAAGAATAATGGCGCTGAAGATCTGTATCTCCTTTACAATGCCTACCGCGCCTCCGGCATCAATAGTATCACCAACTTCAAACGATTGAAACAAAATAACCATCACTCCCGCGGCAAAATCGAGGATGAGATGGACTGAATAATGCGGAAAATACCTTCAGTATTGGCGCAATTAAGCTTTTGATCTCCCCCTGATGTCTTGACAGAAAGGGGGTGGCAATTTGTCCCCACCCTTCGCTAAGCTCATTGTCACGCCTACGCATATTTTTAATATAACCGTCCGGCTGAACCGAATCTGTAAACGCGGCCGCAACATCAACAATCACAAACCACCATTCATTGTTATGAACGGCCTTTCTGATCTCTCGTTTCCGGAAAATCGCTATTTTAGTCGTAGTTATTTCTTTATTCACGTCCCCTCACTTTGGCTCATGACGGCCCTGGCTATCCCGCTTGCCAAGGTTCGCCTGAGCGTCAACAATTGGCGGAGAGGGAGGGATTCGAACCCTCGAACCTTTTGGGTTACGCGCTTTCCAGGCGCGCGCGCTAAACCGGGCTACGCGACCTCTCCAAAGCGGTAAGATCAATTATCTTTTGCTCTCTGTTTCCTAAAAAAATCCTGTACGAGCGCGGCGCACTCTTCCTTAAGAACGCCTGCCTTAATCTTCACGCGATGATTCAATTTCTCGTTATGTAGAATGTTAAAAACAGAACCGCCGGCGCCTGTCTTTGGATCGCCGGCGCCATAGACAACCCTAAAGATCCTGGACAATACAAGGGCGCCCGCGCACATGCTGCAGGGCTCAATAGTCACATAAAGCGCGCAATCTTTCAACCACTTGCTTTTTAAAAAAGCCGCGGCCTCTGTTATCGCGATCATCTCGGCGTGAGCTGTCGGGTCGCCTAACAACTCCACCTGATTGTGCGCGCGGGCTATAACCTTATTTTGCAAAACAATTACCGCGCCTACAGGAACGTCTTCGGAAGCTACTACGCGCCGCGCCTCGCACAACGCTTTTTTCATAAAGAATTCGTCAGCGCTTTCTAATTCACTATTATTCATCATTAATTTTAGTGCGCCCAAGAGGGCTCGAACCTCTAACAACCAGCTCCGTAGGCTGATGCTCTATCCAATTGAGCTATGGGCGCAAGCTAGAAAAGCTTGCACCTGCTAAATTTCTCGCAGAGGCGAGATACCGACGCAATTCCAATAAGTGTCGGATAACCAAATAAGCGCCGGGTGCAAACTTAAATATATTAAAAAAAGAACGCATTCCTGATATTTATCGCGCCAAGGATGGCAAATAAAGGCCCAAAAAATGCCCTGTTCCTGCTGACCCAATCATTCAGGAAATTTATCCTTCCTTCAAGGACAGTAACAAACGCGGCGCTACCACCGAACTCCATGCCAAGAAACTCCTCTATTTTTGAAAAAAACGACGGGAACAGCATAAAGACGAGGCTCAAAAAAGTAGCCAGGGTTGAAAAAACGATCACGAATGCTTTAAAAAGTAAAAGTGCCATAATAAACCTAGATCTATTATATCAAAAGTATTCGGAAAAGGTAAAGGAATTATCTGTCTTAGGAATGTCTTTGAGGGCGATCGGCAAAAGCCTAAAAGTAAGCAAAAGAATGGTAACTAAAGCGCTTGAATTTCAAAAAATGTGAGGATCCTACTATATCCTTTTTATATCCTTAGCGATCTTTTTACCTTTGGATCTAAGCCGGAGCCGTAATTTCCTAATATCTTCCTCCGGAGGCAGCGCTTCAGGCCTTATGCCGCTTTTCCCAAGCAAGTCCCGGACATCTCTATTATTCTTTATATGTTCTCCTGTTATAGCCGGCTCACCGTAAATTATTATTTTTTGTATTAAAACTCGTTATTTCCGCGGCAAGATCTTTGGCTTTAATGGTTATGGTCGGTAAGAAATCAGCCAACGGCCTCTTCTCAGGAATGCCTAGTTTCTTTTTCATATCCAACGTTGTATATCCACCAAAAAGCGCGCGATCTCCCTTACTGCGTAACCGCGCGAAACCTTCTCCGTCAACGCCACGCTCATAGACAACCCCTGAAAGTTCTGATTCGGTATCAGCGAGCTTTTCGCGCGCGCGCACCCTCCCCACCAACGCAATACGTTCTTCTAACAATTCCTGCCTACGGGCTTGAATAGCAAAGTAGCTTTGAGCAAAAGCTATTTGTTCCTTACGAGGATCGCCATTTTGAGCAATAAGATAGCAGGCATATCGGGTAAGCATTATGTCCTGTATATCTTTTTCAGCCCCCTTAGGCATAGGTATCGTTTTGTTGACGTCAACAAAACGATCACTTATATTCTGACCAGAATTCGCGCAGGCAATTTTGGCCTTATCGACAACAAACAAAAAATTGCGCCATTCGGTATAATCCAATAACTTCTGTATATCCCGCGCCATCCAATACTCAACACCATTCTGGGTATAAGCCGATCCTTCAAACGTTTTATTCAGTTAAACAATTATCTCTTTCTTCATGCCTTATTCCTCCTTACGAGATTCCTGCTTACCTCTCTTCTCCGCCATTTCAACAAGGGAAATAATTTTGTTGACCGTAGTCATCTCCTTAAGTTTATCCTCCGGAATAATGATCTTGTATTTTTTCTCCATGGCAGCAAGTATCTCAAGTGCCATCATAGAATCCGCTCCTACGTCTTGGATAAGATGAGCATCCAGGGGTATCTCGCTCGGCTTTTTCTCTAAAACCATAGAAACTATCTCCAGGATCTCCTGAGTTACATTCTGAGCCATTCGCTACTCCTTTGTTTTGCGTACTGGCCGCGTAAACGAAGATATCGCCTTAAAAAGGCCAACCAGTGAAAATCTTGGAACGCGTTTATTTATCTTGTCCTGTTCGACTTTTTCACGGCGACGCCTTCTCTGCTCTAATCTCCATCTCCTCCAGCTGTCATATGCTTCTGGAATGTTCTCCATTTTAGTATCCTTGCAATTATATAATCAAGCCAAAGACTTTTTTCAGAAAAAAATTTACGGAGAGGCTGGGATTTGAACCCAGGGTCCAGGTTTCCCCAGACAACTTCTTAGCAGGAAGCTGCTTTCAGCCGCTCAGCCACCTCTCCAAATTTTGAATCTATCGGGATTTCTCTTCCTTACAAAATTTGTTCCGAAGTCTGCGTAGTGATTTTTTTTTGCCCACGTGTGCTGACAAAAAAATCACAAGCGGTTAGACAAGGAACGAAAGACTTATCCAACTTTAGCTTTAAGCGAAGCCATAAGCGTATCAAAAGAGCGCCCAAAAACAAGAATACCTTCCTTTTGCGCCTCATCACAGATCGTAGCCAAATTGACACCTAATTCGCTAAGCTGTAACGCGTAAGCCTCGGCCCGCCCTAAGTCACTCTCTAATGTCAATGCAACGCGGCCATGGCCCGCGAATGCCGACACTGTTTGATGAGGCATCGTATTGACCGTCAAAGGGCCGATGAGATTATCAACGTATATGCAAGCGCTGTAGGCCGGGTTCTTTGAACTAGTTGATGCCCATAACGGCCTTTGCGCGCGTCCGCCCCATGCCTTTAATTCCCCAAATATCCTATCGTCAAAAAGTTCTTTAAATCTGCGATAGATAAATTTAGCGTTAGCAATAGCGATCTTACCTCTTAAAGAAGCCACTTTATCACCCGCCCCTACACCCGCCTCACGATTTATAAGAACATCCAGGATATTATCTACCTTGGTGTCTATTCTGCTTATAAATACACTCGCCACGGATGAAACACTTTTAAGATCAAGACCCAGCCGCAATCTATCTCTCAAACCGTCCATATAGGCTAAAGCTGCAGGCTCATACTGCTCAACAGAAAAAAGCAGAGTCACATTGACACTTATGCCTTCGGCTATCAGCGCGCGTATGGCGCTGGACGCCTGGGGCGTACCCGGCACCTTTATCATGATGTTCTTGCGGCCGACTTTCTTATGAATATAGCGCGCGTACTCTAATGTCTTTTCAGGATCATGCGCGTAGGTAGGCAGGACTTCTATGCTGACGTAACCATCTAACCCTTCTGTGCGGTCATAGACTCCCGATAGCATGTCGGCCGCGTCCCTGACGTCATCTGCCGTCAGATCATCATAAATGGCCTCAAGAGACTTTCCTTCTTTTTTGAGGCGCTTTATCTTTTCATCATATACTACTGAACCATTGATCGCTTTCTCAAAGATCGTCGGATTTGAAGTCACGCCTACGATACCCATATCAAAAAAAGACTTTAGCTCTCCACTATCAATAAGGCGCCTGTCAATATTATCATACCAGGGGCTTTGGCCGAGCTGGCGTAATTTGTTAAGTTTATTTACAGGAGTATCCGACATTAATATCCTTTTGAAAGGTTAGCCTATTGTACTACTTAAAGGTGGGGTTTTGAAGTTTTTTTACAAAAATTCCCTGAAGATGGGCTGTATGCGGGAAGGGCCGCGCGCGTCCTGATATATCAAGGCCTTATCTTTCATCAGGCCGCAAGCATCCTCATAAGCAGGCCTGCCATCCTGATAGATGATACCGATGGGTATCTTATCTCCCCACTCCAAAGCTTTCTCTAAAGCCTTATATTTATCGTGGGCGTCGTAATCTGCCATAAGCTTATAGACGCGCTGCTTATACCATACGAAATTATTTTTCTTATTGAAAGTCACGCATGGCTGCAAAACATCTATGAGAGAAAAACCCTTGTGTTTGATGCCTTCCTGTATCATGGATGAGAGATGTTCCCTGTCTCCTGAAAAACTCCTTGCCGCAAATGCCGCGCCCAATGTAACAGCCAACCCTAAAGGATGAACAGGCTCGCTAATGACACCATGCGTCTGGACCTTGGTAACAAAACCCAGGTCGCTCGTAGGCGAAGCCTGGCCTTTAGTCAGGCCATAAACCTGATTATTGTGGACGATAACTGTTATGTCTATGTTACGGCGTATGGCGTGCATAAAATGATTGCCGCCCTCCCCGTAAATATCACCATCGCCTGATGCCACGATAACGGAAAGCTCTTTATTCGCTATCTTAATACCTGTTGCCACAGGAAGAGCCCTGCCGTGTAGGCCGTTAAAAAAGTTACAGTTGATGTATTGCGGCAATTTTGCCGCCTGGCCTATACCGGAAACAAAAACTACTTTATGCATGTCCACATCCAGCTTAACCAACGCGTCCTTCAAGGCATCTAATATACCGAAATCGCCGCATCCCGGGCACCACGCTGTCTCGTATTTTCCTAAAGATCCCAGATCAACCATTTTTTTTCAACCTTCTATACGCCTTAACAATTTCTTCTGCCTCAAACGGCAAGCCGTTGAATTTGTTGATCTTACTTTTTATAATCTTACCAGTTGTTTCAGCTATAAGTTGGGCGAATTGCCCTGTAAAATTATTCTCAACAACAGCCGCGAATTTACATTTTTTCAAAAACCCGAAGTGTTTTTCGTTGAGCGGCCAGACATCGCTAAAATGGAATAAAGCTACTTTTTCATGCTGCTTACGACTTTCAGAATTCAGTAAGTCTATCGCCTCTTTTAAAGCGCCATACGTTGAACCCCAACCGATGAGACAATTATCCGCGTCCTTCGGCCCGTATTTTATCGGCGGCCTGGCTTCCCTCAAAAGCCCCACATTCTTTCTATTTCTTTTTTTGACCATTTCCGGCCGCGTAAGATCAAGGTCTTCGGTTATGCGGCCTGTCTCGTCGTGTTCGTCTGAATCCGCGGTCACGAAACAATATGGATTGCCCGGTAAGGCCCTGGGAGGAACGCCGGACTTTGTAATTTTGTAACTCTTGTATTCCTTAATATCTTTTAATTCCTCATCGGACAAAATATTCCTTTCTACGCTTACAGCCTTAAGGCCAATATCGTCAACAGTCATGTAAGAATCAGCTATAAACTGGTCGGTGAGTATGATCACAGGGGCCCGATAATTATCCGCGATATTAAAAGCGCGCGCCGTGGCAAAAAAGGCTTCTTCAATAGTCGCGGGCGCCAGGACCATCCTGGGAAATTCGCCATGGCCGGCATGAATTACAAACTGCAGGTCTTCCTGGGCTGTGCGAGTCGGAAGGCCGGTAGCCGGGCCTGGCCGTTGAGCTACCACAATAACGATAGGCGTCTCTACCATGCCGGCTAAACTTAAACCTTCAGCCATAAGTGCAAAACCTCCTCCGCTAGAGGCGGTCATACTGCGCGCGCCCGCGAAAGAAGCGCCCAAGGCCATATTAATAGAAGCTATCTCATCCTCTGCCTGTTCTACCACTACGTGATAATCATCTTCTTTTGACGCCAGATATGTCATTATGCCAGTTGAAGGGCTCATGGGATACGCGGAGATAAACTGACAGCCTGCGGCTAAAGCGCCAAGCGCCACAGCTTCACTGCCGGACACAAGTATCTTGCCTTTACCATTCAGACCGCTTAAAGACAGCAGTTTATTACATTTTACTTTTTTAAAAACAAAATCATAGCCCGCCTGCGCTACCTTGACATTGACCTCCCCGACTGCTTTATCTTTATCGCCGAAACTCTCCCTGATAAGCTCAGATAATACATTTATGTCATATTCTAAAAGCCCGAGCACAGCGGCAACAGCCGCTATATTGCTCATTATCTTATTGCCGCCGTTCTCCGAGGCTATCCTGGCAAGCGGTATATCCAAAATACATCCTAAAGGCAACAAGGCCTCCGGAGACGGCAGAGGCGCCACAGTAGAATCAAATATCACAATGGAGTTTGCTTTTAATTCTTTTAAATGGCAGGAACTTTCGCGATCCAACGCAATGAGGATGTCTGTAGAGGCAGCTGGGGCGAGGACTCTTGTATCTGAAACCCTTATCTGAAAACAGTTATGGCCGCCCCTTATACGAGATTGGATGGCCTGATTGGAAAAGACATTGAGGCCTTTTCTGGCAAAAACCTTTGAAAACAGAAAGCCCATGGTCACAAGGCCCTGCCCGGCTTCGCCGCCTATTTTGATCGTGAAGTCTATCTTAACCGAAGAACTTTTCGCCCTGAGCCCAGTTGGCACCATCCACCTCATCAATGACCAAATAAGTAGCTT
>MNVR01000010.1:11748-61989 GCA_001873995.1 Candidatus Phelpsiimicrobium noxiivivens | reverse complement strand
CTGGCTAAGAGAGGTCTGATATGTCACGCCTAAACTGAATACAACACGCCTTTTCTCCATTCGTTTATAATTACGCACACGTGAATCTGTGAGATCGGTATTGGAAAATATTACCTGCTCACCGCCTAAACTGCGCAGGCGGGTCGTTTTAATCCCGATATATTCAACCGTACCCATAAAATCACCGATAATTATAAAATCTCCCAATTTAAAGGGCTGGTCAAAAACTATTGAGAAATAGCTAAAGAAATCCTTGAGCAAGGCCTGAGCGGCTATTGCGACAGCAATGCCACCGATACCCAAGCCAGCAATCATTGTGGTGACCTTGAAACCGATATTATCTAAGAACACTATAAGCGCAAGCGCCCATATCAAAAATTTCCCCACATTCAACATTCCATCAAGACTACGCACTAACGTGGGATCTTCTTGTTTTTTAGTTAAATACGTATTCAAGCTGTAACCTAATATCAAAATGATTATACGTGCGGCAAAAAAAGTAATTACGGCTAACTCTATGACGTTAATCACCCCATCCATCCCTGAAGGTAACCTTAATGTTTTCATACCCAGATAAAAACAACTGAGGTACAAAACGGGAAAAATTATCCGTTCAAGAATCGTTACAAACAAGTCATCGATTGTCGTAGTGGTTTTTTCGGCAAATTTCTTAAGACACTTGATAGTCATGCGAACAACCACTTTAACAAACACTAAGCTCAAGAATAACGTAGCTAAAGCGATGAGATAATTCCAAATACTGTTACCAAAGAATACCTGCTCTAAAATTTTTAGATCCATTCTATCTCCTTTTTTTCTCAGACTTTAATATATCGTACACTACTTTGTTAAAATATATTTTCGTTTACGATTATTTCCAAAATTGTTGTTTATGTAAGTTTTGATTTTTCATAACTTACGTAAATACAATGCGTTGCGTCAAAATTCCTCTTGATTTTTTGCTCTAACTCCTGCTATTCTATAGACATATCTGCGACTAAAACCACCTTTAACCAGGAGCAACGGATATGCCTATTATAAACCCACGCATCAGATTTATTGAAAAGTTTCTTGCGAATTTTAATTCCGCGTTCTCAACAAAACATCAAAGATCGATTTTTAGGGAATTCATTTATGCGATGTTTGGTGACTATAAACGCATGTCTCTTTCAGCCATTGCCAATAACACCGCCTTAAATTACCAAAAGCTGCAATATTTCTTCTCGGAATCGAATTGGGATACAAAAGAACTTAACGATATCCGTATAAAAATACTGCAAAATCAAAGAACAACAAAAGCAAACAAAAACGGTGTTTTAGCTATTGACGATACCGCCTGCCCTAAACCTTACGCTCTAAAAACCGAAGGCGCTGGCTTTCAGTATTGCGGATGCTTAGGCCGTGAAGAAAACGCCAATGTAGCCGTTGCATCTTGTTTTGTCTCACCCGAAAAACATTTCCCTATTGATTTTAAATCATACATACCGGATACAACGCCGAACCCTAAAAATTTCAGATCTAAACTAGACTTAGCCAAAGAACTTATTGCAGATGCCGTTGATAAAAAGATACCTTTTTCTTCTGTAGTCGCGGATGCCTGGTATACATCAACAGACTTGATTGAATTCGTATCTTCCAAAAAGAAGACCCTTATCGCTGAAGTCAAGATCAACCGTTCTATTTTCTTTACTCATCCTTTGACTAAGCAATGGCGCTATATAACAGGTGACAATATCATCCCTTTGATCAAAAAGTTTTACGCGCATAAGCTCAAAAGCGTGTCCATTCCAACGAATGACGGGACAGATAAATTTGTTCTAACCTATAGCTTTGAATCAAAACTCAAAGATTGCCCTGTGCCGGTAAAAGTTATCTTCATATTCGATAAATGGTCTTCCGGTGACGATAAGAAAGAACACATTCTCATTACCACCGACCTTCAAATGTCCGCGCGCCAGGCAATCTTAAATTATCTTCTGCGCTGGGGTATTGAAGAATCGTTTCGGGAGTTGAAAGACAACTTTTGTTTTGATCAATATCAAGTCCGCGATCAGAAGCAGATCCAAAGACATTGGATCATGGCATTCTTGAGCTGGACATTGACTTATTGGATCAAACAAAATGGTTGTTTGTCAAAAATCCTTAAAAACCCGCCGCAAACAATCGGAGAATGTAAACACGCTGTCGCATCTCTCATCATCATCGATTCGGCTTTTCTGCTATCAAAGAACAAGCAACTGGCTGCACATCTTTACAATATCAAATCAGAACGGTTTAAAGCAAAGCTAAAAAACTAACAAAGTCCTGCAAATAGTATATAATTAGAACGTATAATAAATTAATGAAGATCCCATGTGGCTTAATAGTAGTATATATACTACTATAGTTTTACCAACCAATGTAAAAATATGAACCAATCAAAATTTAAAAACACAAAAAATGAAATAATATCTTTCTTTTCCTCTGCAGTCTCAATCTGAGGAATAAACAGTCATTTCCTCACTTTCTTCCTTTCCTCAAGCGTATTGAGCCAACCGGCATTACCGTCTAAAAAGTAACTGACGACAAAACCTTCCTGATTCAAGAGCGCTAATTCGAGTTCTTCTGCTGCCTTAAGGCTTTAGACGTTCTCTTTCATGATGATGCTAGAAACATGCTAGACACTCTGCGTCGTAATAAAAGCAAAATAGCCCACCGCAACCAAAAGGATAGCCGGAATCAAAAAACCGATTAGGAGCCTATGGCTAATGGTAAATTTCATACATGCCCCTCCAAACAGAATCACCAAGGTTTTTGACCTTGGCGATTTTTTATTTGACCACGAGAACCAAATTTATATATTGCTGAACCGTTAAGCCAATAATTTATCTGCCCCACCTTAAATTTTATCTCAATATAAGCACTATTACTGCCAAATCAACGATTTTTCATTACGACAAATTACAAATGCTTACTTTTCAAAAGATCTGATAAACATATTTTATTTCACAGCCTCCAAAGATTTCATGTATTTGTAATAATCGCTATCCGTTGTCAAAACCACTGTAGTTTTTTCGTCAATGGTATCTTTATAAGTTTCCAGCGTCTTCATAAAAGAATAAAAATCCGAATTCTGACTGTATGCGGCAGCATAAATATTAATTGCCTCGGCATCAGCCTTACCTGTGAGAACCTGCGCCCCACGATAAGCCTCTGAAGTGATGGCTTTTAATTCTTTAGCAACCTGCCCTTCTATCTCGGCAGCTTTCCCATGACCCTCAGAACGATATTTCTCCGCGGCACGTTTTCTTTCAGCGATCATGCGGTCATAAACTTTATTCCGCACATCTTCTACATAATTTACGCGTTTAATGCGCACATCAACAATATCAATACCGTACTGCGGGGCAAGCACCTTTGCCTTTCCTAAAATAGCATCCTCCAGCATTTTCCTACCTACTTCTATACGTTCCAGCGCCTCATCAGTAACAATCATATCATCGCCTTCTGCCCTAGACTCCAGGATACGGTTAGAATCTCTCACTGCTTCAACCAGAAGATGACTAGTAACTATATCTCTTGTTGCGGAATTTATGATATCATCAAGCCTGCCCTGTCCGTTAATCTCATTACCTACTGACTGCAAAAATTTCAAAGCATCAATTATCTTCCAGCGGGCGATAGTATCCACCCAGATATATTTCTTATCTTTGGTGGGTATCTGATTCGGATCTCCATCCCAAACCAAAAGCCTCTTATCAAAATAGTGGGCTTCTTGAATAAACGGCTGCTTGAAATGCAAGCCGGCCGATGTCACAGGCCTGCCCACAGGCTTTCCAAACTGCGTAATAACCACCTGCTGCCCTTCGTTAACGATATATATCACTCCGATAGCAAAAAAAACAATTACAACAATGAATAATACGGCAAAAACTATAATGGCTGAGTATAATCCTTTCATTATTCCTGCCCTCCTTTTTTATTAATATCCAAGAGAGGCAGAATCGATTTTTGCTGCGAATCAATTATATACTTCTCTTTTGCATTAGGAAGCACTTGCGTCAAGGTTTCCAAATAAAGCCTCTGCCTGGTTATATCCGGAGCCTTCTTATACTCTTCTAAGGTGGCAAGAAACCTTTCAGATTCACCTTTTGCGCGGTTTATCTTATCCGTAGCATACCCCTCCGCCTCGCGAATGGTCTTTTCAGCCGTCCCCTTAGCTTTAGGGATAACCTTGTTGTATGCTTCCCAAGCCTGATTGATCATCTTCTCTTTTTCCTGCTTCGCTTCATTGACTTCATTAAAAGCCGGTTTTACTTTTTCCGGAGGATTAACATCCAGCAATTTAACCGTAATTATCTGCACGCCTACATTATAAATATCCAGTATGCGCTGTATCTCTTGTTGCGCCAGATCGTCTATCTCCTCCCTTTTGGTAGTAAGGACTTCGTCTACAGAATAATCCCCGACAAACCGCCGCATAACCACTTCAGAAATATCATGTATATTCTCATCTGGATTACGCGTAGCGAAAAGCAACTTTACCGGGTCTTTTATTTTAAACTGCACAATCCAGCGCACATCTAAAATATTCAAGTCTCCGGTAAGCATCAAAGATTCATCCCGATAATCACCAGAAGAATATCTTGTTCTTTCTCCGGGCTCTATAGTCTTAAAACCGAATTCCTTCTTAAAAACCTTCTCCACCTTGATCGGAGTCGCCTTATCCACTCCGAGCGGTATCTTTGCGTGTAGCCCTGGTGAACTCAAGGCGATATATTTGCCAAACCTCTGAATTACGCCTACTTCATCCGGGCCAATAGAATAAATTATTCCTTTTAAACCTGCCAAAATAAAAAAACCTAAAATTGCCCAAGATAGATATTTTAAAATGACTTTATTATCTATATTTATAATATCCTCTGGCGTAGGCACATGATTTTTCCATTCCATTTTATATTACCCCCTTATTTTAGGATCAGTTTTATTCACATGGATCGTTTGAGTCGGGAACGCTAATTCAATCCCTATTCTCTCAAACTCTTCCTTGACGAATATATTGATTTCTTGTTGTATATCCATGTATTTATTATAATCCGGGCCTACAGCATAATATACGATTCCAAATATCAAACTGCGAAGTTAAAGGGTCAGACCTTCAGATGTGAGATGATAACCTCAGTATCATATTTTATCTTCTTTTCTTCCCTTATTAATCTCTCTGCATCCTGAGATACCCAGCTAACCCCAGAATAACCTATCCCAAACTCTTGGCCTATTTCCTTGTAATCTATAAGGACGGGACATAAAAATATAATAACAGTGTTTATTGTTTTGTCAATTTATATCACATCTGAAGGTCTGACCCCATTGTTTCTTTCCTTGTTTCCGGAATCCGGGATTAGGAATCGAAATGGATAAACGAAAAAGTGTATTAGAGCTTATCCGCATAAATGTTAAGTTTATACCGTATTAAAGCTGCTTGCCTTTTACCAAAGATTCCTTCTGAAGCCGCGTCAACCCCTTGATCATAATCTCTGCCTTAAGCGCAAGCCCAAGCTGCCGATATTCTTTTGTCCAGACAAACTTTACCGGCAATCTCGATCGAGTATATTTTGAAGCCAATCCATCATTGTGACGTTTAA
This sequence comes from Candidatus Phelpsiimicrobium noxiivivens, assembly GCA_001873995.1. Taxonomy (GTDB): domain Bacteria; phylum Omnitrophota; class Gorgyraeia; order Velamenicoccales; family Velamenicoccaceae; genus Phelpsiimicrobium; species Phelpsiimicrobium noxiivivens. The sequence continues at coordinate 56,365 of MNVR01000010.1, read as the reverse complement.
TACGTTTTTCAAGATCATTCGTAAACCCTGTATAATACGTCCCATCGATACATTCCACAATGTAAGCCCAGAATCTCCCCTCGCGCTTGGACTCCTTCCTTACAACCAACGTTTTCCTCCTCATAATTCAAACCGGCGTTTTGCGATAGACCTCTTGAATCCATAGCTCAAAACCAAATATCCTTTTATTTTTTCATATAGATTCAAGATAGATCCTTTCTCATCCGCTGATTTAACCAAACCAGCGAGAAAAAATAGAGCCCCCAGAGACTCCTGCAGATCCTCACAAATAAACTTAACCCTGTATTTGTCCTTTGTTTTTCTTGCGCTTTTGATACTTTCAAAAATGCAGGGTTCCAAATAGGAGGCTTTTTTAAGCAGCATTAATTCTTTATATTCCAACAAAAAAGAAACTTTGCTTCTACGCATTGTCTTTCCTTAAACCTTAAAGACCTATCGCAAACTTAATCAAAAAATCTTAAGACACATACAATTTTTAGTTATTTTATTCTGACAATGATCCTACATCTGTTTTTTGCACCCAGCCCATTTTATTGTCAGGCCGCTTTATTTTATACCAATTTTCATTTTTCTCCAGTATCTCAACTTTGCCGCCTTCAGTAAGTTTAAAATATGTTGTTCCGCTCTCAGTCGGCTCAAACCTTGCATCTGCAACTTTACTAATAACAATAGCTCCCTTATTTAGATAAGTTATTTTACTGTTCAGCGAGACGGCTGATAAGGCAAATACTACTGATAGGAATAAGAGAAAAACGTTAATGCCTCTTTTTAAACCTGGAAAGAACAGGCTGCAGATAAGCAATGCCACTGCTAAAAAATAAATTGCCGACAAAAGGACAGTTAAAAGATCAATCGTTGCGCCTTCAAATAATACATTGGCAAATCTTACTGGCCAAGTCCCAAAATACTGCAAATCCAGGTTCAGGGAAGCCAGGACATATTCGTAATTGGACATGAGGTCATTGTCGCTTGGCATAAAGAAAAACGCCTTCTCATAATTAAATACAGCCTTGCCTGATTTTCCCTTTTTAAAATAACTATTACCTAAATTGTAATAAATGTTACCGCTTTCCAGCCCTGAGTCGGATACCTTTTCATAGTTTTCTATCGCCTCCTCATATTTACCTTCTTTATAGGCTGAATTGCCAAGATCAAAGTATTGTTGTATCATTGAACTGTGCGCGTTAGAAAGAATTGTAAAAAATAATAATCCAATCGCGGCTAGTCTTATCAATATCTTCCTATTCATACTTTATTCCTCTGCAGATGATCAATTACCTCTTCTAATTTTATTAAAGAATTCTGCATATGTTCTTTGGTCAATTGCGAAGCCGCGTATCTGACCATATCGCACTCCGAAAAAAGCTCTTCTATCTTGGCCAAAATGGTTTCCGGCAAGCCCCTGCTCCTTAGCTGTTCATCTATTACGCTTATAGTTATGCCTTTTGAGGGCAGATGGAACTTATCGCCCAGATATTCCTGCATAGTATCAAACAGGGCGTCATAAAAATCCCTGACATTTTCTTTCTGAAAATAACCAGCCGCCAGACGGATCCCTGCCCTTGCTTTTCGCGGCGCCAAAAGCTGCCTGGCGAACCTTACGTCTGTTTTAAACCTTCTATTGCGCGCGTGCATCACTACTATGAACAGATAAAGGAATAAAGGCAAAACCTGGCACCCTAAAAATATCTTATTCTTATAAAGGTACTCCCCCTTTTTCGTTAATTTCCCGCTCGTTGCTTTAATATAAATGATATCCCGCCCAAGCTTCTCTTCTTTAAGGAGTGTTGTGTCAGATCGTTTATTCTCTACTACCTGCAGTTCTTCCGTTTTTTCAGATCTAATGACCTTTATGGGGAACGGGCCCCTAGTAATCGTTTGATATTGACCTGTCCCTGTATTAAAGAAACTAAAATTAACCGCGGGAATCTCTTTTATGCCGTCGTTCAGCGGTATCATCACCTCTTCAAATATCTTTGTCACGTTCTCTTGTTTGACCTGGGGCTCATAAGCCTTAAAATTGTCACCCAGGTCTGTAGCTGGAAATTTTACAGTATTAAAATTACCCTGCCCGCGGACAATTGCCTTTAAAGTTACGGGATCGCCTACTTTTACTTCTAATAAATTTACTGATGCTTCAAAATCAAAAATGCCCATTGCCCCTGAAAAACTTGCGGGTTTATTTTCTTCAGGCAACGATAAAACCGTTACAGGAATGTCCGTTGACTTTAAATTCAGCGGGTAGGCCTGGTATCCGCCTAAAAAACTATTAAAAAAATCTGAATTGAAAAAATTATCCGGGGAAGGAGGCGCCTGGCCCCTATTCTGCCTCTGAACAAGAAGATTGCATTGCATAGTGGCTGGGCCAAGACGGAATTCTCCAGGCTTTAATCCAAAGACGGTCGTATTAAACTCAATAATATCATAGCCTATCCCGCCGACAATCTCCCTGTATTGCCTTGGCTGTCCGAACTCGCCTGCCGAAAAACCATCATGGCTAAATTGGGGATACTGAATGTCCCTGACGCCTAATTTATTAACAAATAATTTGATGATTACAGGAACAGCCTCATTGAGATAGATCTTATTCTTTCCTATCTGCATAATTAAAAATATCTGGTCATTTAAATCCATTGCCTCCGGTTGCCCTCCTGCCTGAGCAGGCGGCGTTTGAGGCAGCGCTACCACGTCTACAACTTCAACAGTAATAGGATTAGAATTATATACGTCTCCTTTATGCTCAAACCTGAAAGGCCCGATCTGAAATGTTCCTTTCCTGGCAGGCAACAGCGTATAAACATGAGTGATAGAGCTGGATACCTGTCCATTAATAATTGACATCCTTGTAGAAGGCCCCACATAACGGGCCTGGAATCCTTCTATTATCGGCGCTTCCAAGGCCGGCATATATTGCGTACCGTTAAAAGTAAGGTTAAGCTCAAATGGTTGCCCCAACTCAACCTTATTGCTGTCTACAGTTGCTTCAAAATTAATATCTTTGGCAAAAGCAGACGTATGCAGAAGACAAACCAAGTCTAGGATAATAAATAGTATTATTTTATTAATGTTTCTCATTACCAATCCTTTAATGCCTTCTCTTCAACGCCCTTCCTATCATCCTTAAGCATGCCGAATATATTTTCTTCCTGGCGGTATCCATTAAGTAACATATCAGCCTCGTCCCTGGACATTTCCTTACCTGTTTGATCCGTGGGCTGCGCAGGGGCGCGTCCCGACTCTTCCGATTGAGTCGTGGGCTGCGCAGGGGCGTGTCCCGAATCCTCCTTTTGATCCGTGGGCTGCGCAGGGGCGTGTCCCGACTCTTCCGATTGAGTCGGGGATTGCTGTTGTCCCTGCTGCTGTTGCTGAGACTGTTCTTTATTCTGCCCCTGTTGCTTCTGCTTACCTTTATTTCCTTTTGGCTGCTGTTCCAATTTCGCCTTCAGTTCCTTTAGCTTTTTTTCAACAATATCATAGTTAACTTTCGCGTTTTCGTCCTTAGGGGCTAATTCCATTGTACGCTTATAATTAGTAAGCGCCCCCTCTAATAACTGCACCGCTCCTGAAAGATCTGCATCCTCTTTAGATAACCCCAGCATATATTTGGTATTTCCAAGGTTATAATTCGCGTCGGCTTCAATACCCTTATCCTCTGTTGCCAAAGACTTCTCAAAAGATGTAGTTGCATTCTGAAAATCCTTGGTTTTGTATTGGGCTGTACCGGTATTAAAGTTTAGGGCCGCCGAGTCAGGCTCTTTAGTAAGCGCCTCACCATAAAGCTTCAGCGCGTCTTCATATTTTTGGCTCTTATACAGTCTGTTCCCCTTTTCAACCATACTCGCGGCTCCTGAGGCGAACACCTGCCCAGGTGACAGGCCTGCTATGATCATAATACAAAAAAATATTCTTTTCATCGCGTAGTTTTTCTATCGCTCATTAATAATTCCAATAAGATAAAACAAAGGCCGATGAATAAGGGTATCTGGAACCTCTCATCATATACCTTGCTCATCTTTCCTTCAAATTCGCGTTTTTCCATTTTTGACAGCCTGCCATTATAAAGCAAGTCTAATCCGAAATCAGTATTGGTAGAACGGATATAGGTACCTGAGGCTGCCAGGGCTATTTTCTGAAGGACCTCTTCATTTAAGCTGGATTTTACCGCGTTGCCTTCAGCGTCTTTCAAAAATTCTTTTGCGCCGGACTCCTGCTCAACAAAGATCAATTCTCCTTCTTTGGTGCCTATACCGATACAACAAATGATAATGCCGGCTTTTTTGGCTTCCCCCGCAAGCTTCAAAGGGTCTCCCTCATGATCCTCGCCATCCGTAATAATGATCAATACCTTATTATTTCCATCGCCCGCGGAAAAACTGCGCATTGCTTCTTTTATCGCCCCTGAAATAGAAGTACCTGGCCTGGGAATAGTATTGACGTCTATGTTCTTTAAAGATAACAAAAATCCGCCGTAATCAATAGTCAACGGACATTCCAGAAACGCGCTTCCCGCAAAAGCGATCAAACCCATCCTATCGCCTTTAATGTCCTGCGCAAAATCTCCGATCGCCAGTTTCGCGCGTTCCAGGCGGCTAGGCTTGATATCACCGGCTAACATGCTTTTTGAAGTATCCAACGCGATGATTATGTCCAGGCCCTTACGCTTCATTTCCTGCCATTCAAATCCCCATTGTGGCCGCATCAAAGCAAGAAAACATAAAAGCATGCCCAGGACAAGTAAGATCGCTTTTAATCTTTGCCTGTCAGGATCAACTCCGGCAAGTAATTCCTTAAGCAGGCCTTCTTGCGCGAATCTCTCCCAAGTCTTCTTGCGCATTTTAAAAGCCCAGACATAAAACAGGACAAGGCTGATGGCTGTAAAAATAAACAACATGAAATAAGGTTGCGCGAACCGCATCTGTTAGTCACTTCCTTTATGAGGTATCAGTAAGGACTACCCCTTGTGGATTAAGGGACCTTTCTTAAGATCGTGTTCGTTAAGACTACCTCTAAAAATAAAAGTATTGATCCTGGAACAAGGAATAAAGGTAATAATTCGTTGAACTGTAAATAACCCTTTTCCTGCTCAGGGGTCTTTTCTAATTTATCTATCTCTCCATAAATATTGCGCAAACTTTCAGTATCCGTGGCGCGGTAGTATTTAGCGCCGGTTGTCAGAGCTATCTTAGTCAATGTGTCTTCATCAATATCCACATTTATCTGCTGATAAACTTTATTGCCAAAAGGGTCGCGCACCGGATAAAACACAGGCCCCTTAGCTCCGGCGCCGATAGTATAGATCTTTATTTTCAGGGCTTTAGCTGCTTCAGCCGCGGTCAACGGAGAGATCGTCCCCATATTATTGCGGCCGTCTGTAAGAAGAATGACCACTTTGCTCTTGGCCTTGCTGTTCCTTAACCGGTTTAAAGACGTGGCAATTCCTGAACCGATAGCAGTTCCGTCCTCCAACATTCCCGACATTATCCTGTCCAGATTAGTCAAAAGCCAGCTATAGTCCGAGGTCAAGGGGCAAACCGTATATGCCCTGGCGGCAAAAGTGACAATTGCCATACGGTCATTTTTTCTACCGTTAATAAAATTTCGTACCGTGTCCTTGATAACATCTATCCTGCTTACCCTTTTGTTATCAAGCTTAAAATCCTCAGCCAGCATGCTCGTAGAGGAATCAAGCGCCAGGACAATATCTATGCCTTCGGTCTCTATCTTGGAATCAGCTATGGGAGATTGCGGCCTGGCTAATGCTAAAATGATCAACACCGCGGCTGCCAAACGTAAATAAATGATCTTTTTGCTTAAAAAGACCCTGAGATCAGGCTTCAGGCCGCTGGCAAGCTCTTCTGAGGAAAATTTAAAACCGCTACTCAGGTTTTTCCTTTGGGCATAAAAAATCGCAAGAACGGCTATAGGCAATAAAAGTAGGAATAAAGGGTCATGAAAGATCATTTTTCAGATACTTCCTCAGGCCACAAGGCCGTGGTTTGTCTTCCAATAGACAAAGCCACTTTTGTCTCATCAACCAACTTCTTAGCGGAGACGAATATCGCGTCCATTTCTTCAAAAGTCGGAATATATTTCGCGAATTTAACCAGGTCACAAGCTGTAAGAAATCCCCTTAATGAAGCCTTATAAGCGCTTACTAATTGGCTATAATCGCGGACATAGAACAAGAATTCTTCCGTGGTCATTTCCGGAGCTTTCAGCAGGAACCTGTTTTCCAGATAGCGCCGGATAATATCCGAAACTTCACTGTAATACTCTTTGATCTTGCCCTGGCGCACAAGATCCTTTGCTTTTAATTTCTCCAGCTGCTCATAGGCGATCTCGTGCGCGGGCCTCTTACGAACAATTACACCAACGTTCTTTCTTCTGGATAAAAAAAGGAATGCCAGGACAGCCAGCAAAACCAAAAGCCCCAACAACAGAAAAATATTTAAGTGGCCGTTTAAGCTTAACGGGCCTTTGATATCGCGCAAAGTCTCGTTCATCAGCGCCTTCTCCTCTCGCGGGATTTAAAGAATTTAAGCAAACTTTGCGAATAGGGCATATCCGTGCGCACATCAATTGTATCAACGCGCAAAGAACGAAAAAGCGTTTCTCTTTGTCTGATCCTTTGCTGATTATTCTGCGCGTATTTTTGACGCAATGCTTTATCTGAAGTATCTAAAATAAAATCGCGTTTTTTCTCAGGATCAAATAATTTTAACAAGCCCACATCCGGAAGCTTCAACTCTAATGGATCAGTTATAGTCACGGCCACTACATCATGGCGCTTATTTGCCACGGCAAGCATTTTTTTAAAATCCGGGGCGAAAAAATCCGAAATAATAAAAGCGACTGTCTTACGGGTGGTCACGCGATTGAGATATTCCAAGGCTACTGTTATGCTCGTTCCTGTGCCCTGAGGTTTAAAATAGAGCGCTTCACGGATAACACGCAGGACATGGCGCAAACCTTTTCTTGGAGGGATGAACTTCTCTATTCTGTCGGTAAAAGCTATAAAACCCACTTTATCGTTATTCCTAATGGCGGAAAGAGCCAGGATAGAACATAGTTTTGCCGCAAGCTGCATCTTTAACTGCCCGGATGTGCCGAAATACGAAGAGGCCGACATATCCAAAAGCAGCATCACCGTCAACTCGCGCTCTTCTATGAATTTCTTTACAAAAGGATAGCCTGTGCGCGCCGTAACGTTCCAGTCAATAAAGCGGATCTCGTCTCCCGGCAGATACTCCCGCACTTCATAAAATTCCATGCCCTTCCCTTTAAATACGCTCTGGTACTGGCCGGCAAATACATCAGTCACCATGCGGGAAGTGGTTATTTCAATGCGCCGTATCTCTTTTAATATCTCTTTTGGTATCATCGCTCACGGAACTTCAACTTCGTTTAAGATCTTTTTAATTATATCTTCCGACGTCTTCTCCTCAGCCTCGGCTTCATAGCTGACAATGATCCTATGCCGTAGGACATCCGGGCCGATAGATTTCACATCCTGCGGAGTTACATAGCCCCTGCCCTGAATAAAGGCGTATGCCTTAGCGGCTAAGGTCAGATAAATGGTCGCCCTTGGTGAAGCGCCATAGTGGATCAAACTTGAAAGCTCATCAAATTTATATTTTTTAGGGTCTCTTGTAGAAAACACAATATCAAGAATATACTTCTCTATTTTTTCATCCATATAGATCTCATCTACGACTCCCCGGGCCCTGATAATATCCTGCGGCCCCACCGCGGTTTTTACTTCATATTTCTTATCAGTGAAGCTCATGCGCTTTAAGATCTTATGTTCTTCTTCCAAAGTAGGATAGGTAATATTTATTTTAAGCATGAACCTGTCTATCTGCGCCTCAGGAAGAGGATATGTACCCTCCTGCTCTATAGGATTCTGAGTAGCCATGACCAAGAACGGATCATCAAGTCTAAATGTGTTTTCACCGATAGTGACTTGCCTCTCCTGCATCGCTTCCAGCAAAGCGCTCTGGACTTTTGCTGGCGCGCGGTTTATCTCATCGGCTAATATAATGTTAGCGAATATCGGGCCTTTCTTTGTGGTAAATACGCCCTCTTTGGGATTATAAATAAGTGTTCCGATTATATCCGCCGGTAGAAGATCAGGCGTAAACTGTATGCGCTGAAATTTAGTGCTTATTGCCTGGGCTAATGTTTTTACGGACAAGGTTTTGGCCAATCCCGGGACACCTTCAACAAGCACGTGGCCATTTGCAAGCAAGCCTACCAGAAGCCTCTCTATCAAATACTTCTGCCCTACAATGACCTTTTCTATTTCGGCTATCAGGGCCTGCACGAACAAACTTTCCTTCTGGACCTTTTCATTGATGGCCGTAAGACCAGTATTCATTTGAGCCTCCTTTTAGTGACAATAAACCAACTATATTTTTGCTATTTTATCACGAAATTAAGTTTATATGAATAGAGCGACAAGTCTAAGTTTTTACTGATTAAAAAATTTAATTGATCTGGCAGACCTTATAACCACGCGTCTTAGATCTTATCCGGGTGGTGCCTTACAACTTGTGCCTGGACCATATAGATAACATCTTCAGCTATATTGGTAGTATGGTCGCATATGCGCTCCAGGAAGCGCGCTATCAATAACAGCTGAACGGCCCTTGGCGCAGAAGCGCAATCTTTTAGCATATAGTCTTCAATGAGTTCTTTCTGTATGAGATCCCTCATTTGATCAGCCTGGCAGTCAGACATTAAAACTTTTTTAGCAAGTTCTATATCTTTTCTTACAAAAGAATCTATTACCATCTTTACCATATTCTGAGCTATCGCGGTCAATTTTGGTATGTCTATCAAAGGTTTTAAGAGCGGTTTATCAACCAGTTCAAGTGTGCGCTGAGCAATGTCCACAGCTATATCAGCTATCCTTTCAAGCTCAGCGTTTATCTTCATGCCGGTAGTGATAAAACGAAGGTCTTTGGCCATCGGTTGATAACGCGCTATCAGGTCAACGCATTTTTCATCTACGGCTAATTCCAGTTTGTCTATACTAGAATCATTTTCTATAACACTATTGGCCATATCTTTATCCCTATTTTTCAGCGCTTCAACGGATTTATAAATGGCCTCCTCTGCCAAAGCGCCCATCTTCAGGATATCTTCATTCAATTCTTTTAGCTCTTGATCAACATGTCTTTCCATTGAAAGCCTCCTCGAGCACCATAGTGTTCTATTAAACGAGATCCCGTGAGTACACTGAAATTATCCTGCCCGGGTATGCCGGGCGTGAAAATTTCGGCGTGAATACGAAACGGGATATTTTTCATCCATATCGTCCTGTAATATAATCTTCAGTGCGCTTATCGCGCGGCGCTGTAAATATATCCTGTGTTTTACCAAACTCTATCAGTTCGCCTAAAAGCATAAAACCAGCATCATCTGAAACGCGCGCCGCCTGTTGCATATTATGAGTAACTATTATTATAGTATACCTTACTTTCAACTCACGCATTAATTCTTCAACTTTGGCTGTTGCTTGCGGATCCAGGGTAGAACAAGGCTCGTCCATTAACAATATGTCCGGCTTAACAGCAAGAAGCCTTGCAATGCAGAGCCTCTGCTTCTGTTCTAAGGACAGCCGCAACGCGGATTCGCTAAGCCTGTCTTTTAACTCATCCCATAAAAGGACGCATTTCAAGCTCGTTTCAACGATCTCATCCAATCTATCCCTGGCCACTTTTTCCGCGTGTATCTTTTCGCCAAAAACGATATTTTCGTAAACTGACAAAGGGAATGGATTCGGCCTCTGAAAGACCATACCTGCCTTTTTACGTAATGCCACCAGATCCATATCTGATGATAGTATATTTTTATCATCCATAAGGACTTCACCCTCTGTGCGCACACCCTCTATCAGATCATTCATCCTGTTAAAGACACGTAGCAATGTTGACTTGCCACATCCTGAAGGCCCGATTATAGCGGTGATCCTATTCGCCTCAAAAGATGAATTTATGCCTTTTAAGGCATGAAAACTGCCATACCAAAGATCAAGGCCTTTAGTCAATATTTTTGCCATTATCCAAATTCCCCTCTAACATAACCATCTGTGCGTTTATCCGCAGGCGCGTTAAATATCTTATCTGTTCTGTCTAATTCAATAAGCTCACCATTCAAAAAGAATGCCGTCATATCTCCGACCCTGGCAGCCTGCTTTACATTGTTAGTCACCAAGACTATCGTGTATTTTTGTTTCAGCTTGACCATGGCATCTTCTACTTTTGCCGTGGATATAGGATCAAGCCCTGAACAAGGCTCATCAAATAAAATTACCTCAGGTTCAACCGCCAAAGTTCTGGCTATGCAGAGGCGCTGCTGTTGGCCTCCTGACAACTTAAAGGCTGACTCGTTCAATCTATCCTTTACCTCTTTCCAGAGATAGGCCTCCTTTAACGATACTTCCACTAATTCTGACAATATCTTTTCATTTTTCTCACCATGCATTCTTACCCCGTAAGCTACATTATCAAAAATAGATAACGGAAGCGGCAGGGGTAGCGCGAACACCATTCCGACTCTTTTACGCAACGATTCAGTATCAATGTTTTTTACATCTTCCTGTTCAAGTTTGACTACTCCGGCCATCTTGAAATCCTGATTAAGGTCATTTAGACGATTAAGCATCCTCAAAAAAGTCGTCTTGCCGCTGTTTGAAGGCCCTATTGCGGTTAAAATTTCATTAGCCTGTATTCCGATGCTTATCTGCTTTAGGGCATGCACGGGGCCAAACCATACGTTAAGGCCTATTATCTCAAATTTTACATTCCTGACGGAGTTTACCATTTTTTCTTCTTTCTGAACTGATATCGGATAATTATCGCGACTAAATTCATAAATAGCACGAGCGAAAGCAAAACAAACGCCGTCCCATACCTTATCTTCTCATCAACATTGGGTACCTGCGTTGAAATAACATAGAGGTGGTATGGCAACGCCATCGCCTGATCAAATATGGAGCCTGGTAATCGCGGCAGGTAAAAAGCCGCGACAGTAAAAAGGATCGGGGCTGTTTCTCCGGCTGCTCTTCCTAAACCTAAAATGGTTCCGGTCAATATGCCGGGCACGGCATTAGGAAGAACTATATGCCTTATCGTCTGCCATTTGCTGGCCCCCAAAGATAAACTTACCTCGCGAAAAGAGTACGGGACACTCTCTAAAGCCTCGCGTGAGGTAGTAATAATGACTGGGAGTATCATTATCCCGAGGGTGAGTGAACCTGAAAGAATTGACGCTCCAAACTTAAAAAATACTACAAAAATGGCCAAGCCAAAAAGGCCATAAACCACTGAAGGCACACCCGCAAGATTGACGATCGCTAATTTTATAAGCCGGGTGAGTAAATTATCTTTTGAATATTCACTTAAGTATATCGCCGCAAGTAACCCTATAGGCAAAGCAAAAATTATAGCGCCCGTAACTAAATATATTGTTCCTACTATAGCCGGAAATATCCCGCCGGCGCGCATACCTTGACGCGGTATGTCCGAGAGGAATTGCCAATTGATCGCCGGCAACCCCTTCTGAATGATAATGACAACGATCAGGCCAACAGGTATAACGATCAAAAGTGTTGCCAAAAACAAAAGGGAAAACGCGATCTTCTGTGTTCTGTAAGTATTTTTCATTATTGTCTCTTATGCAGGAATAAGTCCGCGGTCACGTTAATAGCAAAACTGATGACAAATAAGACAATGCCGACGGCAAATAAAGCGAAATAGTGCTCAGCCCCAACCACCGCCTCACCCATTTCCGCGGCAATAGTAGCGGTCAAGGTCCTGACCGGGACTAAAATGCTGTTTGGCATGACCGCGGCATTTCCTGTTATCATCATCACTGCCATTGTTTCACCTATAACCCTGCCAATGCCTAACATAACAGCCGCGACTATGCCGCTTGACGCCGCAGGAAGCATTACGCGCCATATAGCCTGCCAATGCGTCGCCCCCAGAGCTAAAGCGCCTTCTTTATACGTCTTTGGAACCGAATATAACGCGTCTTCGGCGATCGAGACTATCGTCGGCATGGCCATAAATGCCAGCATTATCGCGCCAGATAGAGCGGTTAATCCTGTTGGCAAATGAAAAACCGTTTTTACTAAAGGGACTAGCGTTACCATACCGATAAATCCAAGGACAACACTTGGGATAGCCGCCAATAATTCAATGCCTGCCTTAAGAATCTCTTTTATCTTTAACGGGGCGATCTCCGCGATATAGATCGCGCAGCCAACCCCTATTGGAATAGAAATGATCGCTGCGCCCAGAGTGACCAGCAATGAGCCCATGATCAAAGGCAATATACCAAGCGCGGGAGGCTCAGAGATCGGATACCAGCTCTTCCCAAAGAGAAAATTAAAAGAGCTTACGGTTTTAAATACCGCAAGCCCTTCTTTAAGCAGGAAAAGGAAGATCAACAACACGAAAAATATGGAAGCTAAACCACAGATCAGGATAAGCTTTTCAATTAACAGTTCTTTTATCTTTTTCATTTATTGATCGGAACGAAATCAATCGCCAGAACTGTGTCCTGGCCTTCTTTAGAAAGCGTAAAATCCACGAATTTCTTAACTAAACCTTCCGGCGCGCCGTTAGTGTAAAGAAATAAAGGCCTTGAAATAGGATACTTGTCATTGATAACGTTCTCTATTGATGGAGCTTCATATTCCGACTTTTCATCTTTGGCTATGGATACAGGTTTTTGTTTATTTGATATGTAACCCATCCCATAATATCCTATAGCGGAAGAATTTCCAGCCACTTCATCGGCGATGGCCTGGGAAGATGAAAGCATTAAGGCGCTTGAAACAAATTCTTCTTTGCTGTTAGGGTCGTTCTTTCTTAACACGTGCTCTTTAAAATAAACGTGCGTCCCGGAATTGACTTCACGAGAGAGTACAACTATCTTTTCATCTTTGCCGCCGAGTTCTTTCCAATTTGTGACCCTTCCTGTAAAAATATCAGCGAGTTGGACTAAAGTAAGCTTGCTAACAGGATTAGCCGGGTTTACTACAACAGCAAGGCCGTCTAATGCCACTTTTATTTCATTGGGGTCTATGCCTTTCTGCTTGGCAAGAGTGACCTCTTTTTCCTTGATGTTCCTTGAGCTCATGGCAATATCGCAGGTGCCGCTTATAAGGCTTGATAACCCTGTGCCTGAACCACCGCCTGTAACTGCAATAAAATCACCTGCATTCTTCTCCATATATTTCTCAGCCCAGGCCTGGCCTAAGTTTACCATCGTATCCGAACCTTTAACCTGTACTGAGTTCTTATCCTTTGCCGCAAAAGCGCTTGTCGCGAACAAAACCACCGCTAACATCAATATCAATTTTTTAAGCATAATTCCTCCTTGATTTTGTATATTTGAGGTAACTCTTCACTGCAAAATCAACTCCGAAGCTTACGCAGTAAATTATAAGCGAATAGCTTAAAATTCACAAGTGCCTAAGCAAGGAGTCTACGCTTATTGTTTACCTAAAAAGTATATTCTACCTATATTATAGCCGTATGAAGCCCATGTAAAATCTATGTAAAATTACCATAACCTCGCTTAAAACACTATTTTCAGCTTTGTGCCCAACACGTTGGTATCTACACACTTATCTGAACTTTTGGCGCTCTGCAGGATATAATAGATCTCTGCTTTCAGATTTTTTGTTAAATTCATGCTAAGCCCTGAAGAAAACCTGTTTTGGTTAAGCTCGGTTATCTTGCTGAAACCGACTAATATCTCATCCGATATGTACGACTGGATCTCCAATTTGGTGAACTTCCATGGTAATTTTAATGTGACTTTATTGCGGTATCTCCAGGAATCTCTCTGGTAATCAAAATGCCGGTATTCCAAACGGCTGCGGTCTTCAAATTTAAATCCTTTAAGGCCCCAAAGTAACGTCGCGGTTATATAAGGTTCGTTTTCTAACTTAGACTCTCCTTTTTTCAATTCATAGACATGGCGATAACCGCCTCCAATGTTGAGGTATTTCTTTAAATTATAAAAGAAACCCGCGTCGTAATGATGGTAATAGAAATCATCCGCGTTGTTCCCCCAGCGGAATTCTTCTTCAAAAACGGCCTTTGCGTCCTTGCTTACCTTAAATTCCTCTGTGTCCGTATTCCATACCTGAAGATCATGATCGTCATAGGCATAGACTTTTGTTACTAACATAAACATTGATACTAACAATACTAAGCTTATTTGTTTCATCTTCCATCCTTTTTAGATTTGTGTTAGTTTTATCTTTCTAAAAAGAAGGATACTATGAACGTATTAAATCTACTTCAAGGGTAAGTAAAATTCGGGTAAATATTATGGAAGAGTAAACCAGAACTTTGAGCCGAGGCCCTCAGCACTCTCAACACCTACGCTGCCGTTATGCAGTTCTATAATGTGTTTAACGATAGAAAGCCCCAGGCCCGTGCCGCCGAGTTCGCGCGAGCGCGCTTTGTCTACACGGTAGAACCGCTCAAAAATGCGGGGAATATCTTTTTCAGGTATACCGATACCAGAATCCTCCACGTAGACTTTAACTTTGTCGCCTGCTTCCTGGGCGTATATCCTTATAGTGCCGTTCTCTCTGTTGAATTTTATGGCGTTATCAATAAGATTAGTAAATACCTGTTCAATTCTATCTTTATCAGCGAATACACTGATGCCAGGCCCCAGGCCATTCTTAATATCTATATTACCTTTTTTTGATCGGGTTTTAAACCCGGCCAAGACTTCCTGGAGTTGTTGATTTAGATTAAAACTGCTTTTGCGCAGCAACATTTCTTTTGATTCAAAATACGCCAAAGAAAGAAGATCATCAACCAAATTATTAAGCCTCTCGGCATGGCTTTGAATGATCTCAAGAAAATTACGGTTGTTCTTCTTGTCGTCTATCGCGCCCTCAAGGAGCGTCTCCACAAAACCTTTTATGGAAGTAAGCGGAGTTTTGAGCTCATGCGAGACATTGGCCACAAAATCGCTGCGTACAGTCTCCAGCTTACGTATCTCAGTAATATCATGAATGACGACTAGGCATCCGTTTATCACATCATTGTCAAATATGGGTGTGGCGTTAACTTCAAATATCCTACGCACAGGATAAATAAGAGTTACTTCTTTAGATATGGGCTTACCGTTTTTTAAGATCGTGTTTATAACCTCCGCGATATCGTTATTACGTACTACCTCAAGAAATATCCTACCCTCTATATCTCTGTTTAAAACACCAAAAATCTTTTCAACCGTTGAATTAATAGAAACAATGCGGCCTCCCTTTTCTACGACAATAACTCCTTCTATCATACTGTTAAATATGGCTGACAGTTTTTGGTTCTGAGTTTTGATCAATCTTATCTTATTTTCTATGTCCTGGGCCATCTTGTTCAATGTCGCGGCAAGTTCTCCAATTTCATCACTGGAAGGCTGTATTATCCTACGGCTAAAATCACCTTCTGAAAACTTACGGGATATTTGGATCATCCTGTTGACAGAACTAATCGTACGGCTTGCCACAAGTGAACCTAAAGCAAATGCTGATACTAAAGCCAAAAGCAGGCCCAGAAAGACTATTTTTCTGATAGCAAATAACGTTTTTTGCGCGCTTTCAAGGGGAAGGGCCAACCTTAGAACTCCGACAATGGTACCATTGTCTCTCAAGG
Organism: Candidatus Phelpsiimicrobium noxiivivens; assembly: GCA_001873995.1. Lineage (GTDB taxonomy): Bacteria > Omnitrophota > Gorgyraeia > Velamenicoccales > Velamenicoccaceae > Phelpsiimicrobium > Phelpsiimicrobium noxiivivens. The sequence continues at coordinate 40,652 of MNVR01000010.1, read as the reverse complement.
GTAAGGAAACATAAAGCATATCTATCTTAAGGGTGGGCGAATAACGGGTATCGCTACCAATACTTCCGTTTAAAGCTGCCCTTACTTCCGGCCGGTTTAGGTGGTTTACCATTAGCAGGACATCTTCCTGGGCTCTCTCTGAATCTGCCAAGACCTTCCCCAGCGTATTTATAATAGTAATGCGGCATCTTGTCTTAGGCGAGAAAACATTGACCAATGCCTCCAAAGATGTGACGTCTCCACGCTTAAGGCTTTCAATTGGGATCTGATCTTCGATTAATTTTGCCTGAATAATAAGAGAAGACTGAATATCGCGGAAAGAATTTTCTTCCAGTTTTTTATCAAGGAAAAAAGCAATAAACCCGAAGGATATGAGGATTACAAAGACATAAGAAAAGATCAGCTTTAGTTTAAAGCTCCTGATCTTCATACTCAAACCTATACCCATAATTTTTCACGGTAACAATACGCTTTGATTCGCTGTTTAGCTTTTTACGCAATGTCCTGATGTGCACGTCCACGGTGCGGGTCTGTATCTCCATCGCCTTATCAAAACCCCAAATATTATCAAGAAGGTGATCGCGAGACAAGACCCTGCCCTTTGCCTTTATCAGAGTCTTTAAAAGCTCAAACTCTTTTGCAGTAAGTTCTATAGCTTTATTTTTAACATATACGGCTATCTTAGAAAGGTCTATTGTCAGCTCGCCGATCTTAAGCACCTCGGGTAACTTATCTTTTTCTTTAATACGGCGTAACACAGCCTTTACTCTTGCTATTAGTTCCCGGGGGCTAAACGGCTTCGTCACATAATCATCAGCTCCCAATTCAAGGCCTATCACCTTATCTGATTCCTGACTTTTGGCCGTAAGCATGATTATAGGGATAGACGCGGTTTTGCTCTCTTTCTTGAGCGCCTTGCAAACCTCTAAGCCGTCCATGCCTGGCAGCATCAGGTCTAAAATAACAAGGCCGGGACATTCTCTGTTCGCCAGGCTCAAAGCATCTTCCCCGTCATTTGCAGAAAGAGTCCTAAAACCTTCTTTTTTCAGGTTATAGTTAAGCATTTTGACTATATCTTTTTCGTCCTCTACAATTAATATTTTCTCTTTCACGCTAAGCTTGTTTCTTTTTCAGGCCATTAATGCCCTTTACGACTAAAAAAATAGAAAATGCTACGATCAAAAAATCAATTGTTGTACTGATGAACTGCCCATAATTTAATGTCACTGCCGGAGTATCAACGGCCGCGCTCTTAAGGATAATTTTAAGATTTTTGAAATCAACGCCGCCCAACAATAATCCTATAGGCGGCATGATCACATCGCTTACCAAAGAAGTAACTATTTTTCCAAAAGAAGCGCCGATTATGATGCCTACGGCCATATCTACTGCATCACCCTTGACCGCGAACTCTTGAAACTCTTTAATAACAGACATTTTTTACCCCACTTTCCCGATTGGCTTGGAAACAGTTTCCCGATTGGCTTGGAAACAGTTTCCAGCCGCCTAACCCCAATTGATAAGATACTTGATAAAGGCATCCAAATAATCTCCTCTTCGGTTCTGGTAATCAAGGTAGTAAGCGTGTTCCCAGACATCAACGGTCAGGATCGGGGACAACCCATGCGCTATAGGTGTATCCGCGTTAGCTGTCTTTACTATCTCCAATTTACCATCTTTGACGACTAACCAAACCCATCCGCTGCCGAACTGGCTCAAGCCCGCGTTCTTAAACTCTGCCGCAAACTTATCATAACCACCAAACGCGGTATTTATCTTTTGAGCTATAGCGCCTATGGGCAGGCCGCCGCCATTGGGCTTCATGGACTGCCAATAAAAAGCGTGGTTCCATGCCTGTGCCGCATTATTAAATATCGCTGCCTTTGAAACATCGTTGGCTGTTTTTTTAATAATGCCCTCAAGCGTCTCTTCTACGAGCGCCGTCCCGACTATTAAACTGTTCAATTTTTCAACATAAGCGGCATGATGCTTACCATAGTGGAAATCCATGGTCTTGGCGCTTATGTGCGGTAATAAAGCATCTTTCGCGTATGGTAATCCCGGTAGTTTTATAGACATGGTGATCTCCTTAATTTTGAATACTGTAAGTACTGTTACCTAACAAAATCAATCCCGAAGCGAGCGTAGTAAATTTTTGCACAAGGAGCTAGTGTGAAAATTTACAAGCAGTTTCGCTAGGGATAACTTTTAAGCCGTGTTTTCCTCAGCAAATGTCGGCAGAGTGATACAGAATTTAGCTCCCTTGCCCTCTTCAGACTCAACAGTAATATTGCCGTTATGCTGTTTGACAATGCCATAAGCCACGAACAGGCCCAAACCTACGCCGGGTTGTTTATCGTCTCCGCCGCCTAAGATACCTTTTGTCGTAACAAAAGGCCCGAATATCTTGGACTTTAACTCCTCTTTAATGCCCGCGCCCGTATCCTTAAAACAAATAATAACTTCCGATCTATCAACGTCATGATCAAGAGTGATAGCCAGCGTTTTTATCGGCAGCCCCCTCATCGCGTCGCGCGCGTTCATCATAATATTAACAAAAACCTGCGACAGCTGGCCAGGATTGCAGTAAACACGCGGCACGTCTTTAAAATGCGTTTCTAACGTAATATTATTCGTTTCAAAAACCTTGTCCAAAAGAACGAGGTTTTGTTTTATAATCTCCGCGATATCCACGCGATCTCTTTTATCATATGATCTACCTGAAAAATCAAGCATGGTCTTAACGATCCACGCTGCCCTCCTGGCAGAGTCTATGATGATCTCAAGCGTGTTTTTCATTGTTACAGGGTCGCCGGACGCGAAGGCCAGCTCCGAGTTACCTAAAATGATCTCCAATACGTTGTTGAACTCATGGGAAACGCCGGTAGCTAAAGACCCCACAGTAGCCATTTTTGATGATTGAACCAAACGTTCGCGCGTCCTGCAGTCATCAGTAACGTCCCTGGCTATACAGCCAAAATATTTGACCTTGCCGCGCAAGTCAAAAATGGGCACCAGGGTCACGTATTTTATTACATTTGATCCGTCAGAACGCGGCATATTAGCTTCAAAAACGCGAGGCATACCTGCCAAAACGTCTTTTACGGCATTCCCTGCTGTTTCTTTATAAGGTTGGGGCCAAGATTCCTCAAATGTATTTCCCATCGCATCTTCTTTTTTCCAGGACATCATATCTAGCCCATGTTTATTTATATAGATACATATACCTTCCTTATTATAAAGCTCAATACTGTCAGGCGAACCATCCACTAATGCCGCATAGAGAGCTTCAGAAGCTGATATCTGAATTGAATCAAGTGAGATCTTAAAGAAAAACAACGAAACAACAGAAACCAACAAGAAAAATATAGAGAAAATAGATATAAACATCAAACGCGTAAGAGCTACGCTTGACTTATCATCTACAAAAACTATTTTCCAACCAGCAAGGCCATCAACACCTTCATCAGCAAAACGAAACAACTTATTATAAAACAATACAGTGCCTGAGGCCTTATTCATATCCTCAAAACCAATATTGTCCCACGGCCCATCGCCGAACTGCCTGGAGATCCTTAACACCTCTTTTTGACCAGGCGTCAAGTTCGTTATGCTGCGAAATACCCATTCCGGACGGCTTGAAACAAAAATAACGCCTTCGGGGCTTACAAAGAAGATGTACTGATACGTTTTAAAGTATTTTCCCAGCGAATCTAACGACCCCTTAGCTACGATCACGCCCGCGGGAGGATCTCCTGCTTTTCTTACGCTGCCGAAAACAGGATAAGAGACATATATACCGCGCTCGTTGGAAGTAACGCCGCGGGCAAGATACACCCCTTTATTTCCATTCATAGCCTCCTTAAAATATGGCCTAAAGGCATAATTCTTGCCGACAAAACTCTTTGGTGTATCTCTATTAGAAGAAGCTAACGTCAGGCCGCTATTGTCCATAAGATAACAGACATCCGCGCCAATACCTGCCCTGTAACGGTCTAAGCGCTCGTTTACTATAGAGATATCAGCGCTGCTTAAACTCTTTTGAGAAAAGATATTAACAATATCGGGAGAACCGGCCAGAGCGCTGATAGCCCCTAATTTATTGGCCGACATATAAATAAATTGGGCAAAAATTTTTGTTTTTAAGTGACGCGCGGTATCTTCATCTTGCTCTACGCGCCTGCCGGAATAATCCACCACGCGCCATCCCAAACAAAAGAAGAGTAAGATACACGCGCAATAAAACATAAAGAAAACTTTAACGTGCCGTAACTCACGGTTATCCTCTTTGACAAAAGATTGCGCGCTCTGCTTTAAGGCAAAAAACACTACGGACACCGCTATCACAATAGAAAGCGCGCCCCTTAACAGCTGAACAGGAAAATGCGCCAGACGCAAAAAAGTATCGGTATTTACTATGTTTGCCGGAAAAAAATGAGCGGGCGCGACGATCAAACCAGTAGCAAAAGCATACAAAAACATAGCACCTCCAGCGCATCTTAAAAAAATACGCGAAGAAAATGGAAGGGGCGGATCAGGCGCTCTCGCGTGGCTTAACAAAACCAAAGACGCGTAAAAAACGCTTGTAAATCCAAACCCATATCTTACCGAAGCGCTAAAACCTTCTAAACCGAACCAAAAACCCAAAGAAGATAATATGACAGGAAAAATATAGAACAATGGGCTGACTTTTTTATCGCGCCCTAAAAAAGTATTTCTGCGGCCAAATTCTATAAGGCAAATATAGGAAAGGATCAAAATGGCCAGGCGCAGCACCTTGATCCAAAGCGCATCGCCTAAAGCTATAACAATGACTTCTATCCACTCATTGATACCATGGATGAACCCGAACAGCGCAAGCCAAAACCATGAAATAGACCCTTTTACCGCGCCCCGCTTAAGAATAGAAAAGCAAACGGCTCCAAGAAAAATAAAAGAGGCGCCGTAAAAAAAATAGATATAGTCTAACTGAAATTTTAGAATACCTGCCATCATAGAAATATCACGTTAGATATGCGCATATTGCATTTCGCTATACTTGAATCTTTGGATTTCGGAGAAATATTAAAAGTCTCCACCACCAATAACCTGTCGGAACTCTCTACCGCATACATAAAGCCCATGATCTGCTCCATCTGGGCTTCACAGTTCAAGTCAACGGAATACTTGCGGCTGATGGCATCCTCCTCCATCCCCATAGGCTTCATGTCAACGACATAAAGGGATGTCTTACGGGCCATCTTTTCCACTTCGCCTAACAAAAAAGCAACTTCCTCATCGCTCGTCTGAGCCTTTCTTGAAAATATGGCATAATCTTTAACAGCAGCCAGGACCCTATCTTTTTCCGATACGATGCGCGCGTTCTTTTTAATAAGCTCCTTCTGTATCTTTATCTTTTCATCTAAAAGGCGCATGCGCGAGACAATAGGCCCTACGATTAGCCTATCTACCAAAGCTATAGAAATAAAAACAACCGCGGCATAAAATACAAACTTCTCCCTCTTGTTAAGGCGGGACAGATAGGCCATGATCATGTGGCCTCCTCTCTTGCCCCTTCAAGGACGGCGGCTATCTCAAAATCCACCAACTCCTGATTATCTACCTTTTTCTTAGAGGTATACTTTGTCTTGACATTCTTAAAAGACGGTGATCTTTCCAGGTCATTAACATAAGAAAAAACAGCGGACATAGAACTAGCCTCGCCCCTTATGGAAAATGCCCCTTTTTCCTTAAGGCGTATACTCGTCAAAGATACCTCAAGCGGCGTCAGATCATACAATTCCGATAAAACGTTCAAAGATAGGCCGCGAACCGACAAATAATTCCTAATTATCCTGACTTTTGAGAAATCTTTTTCAATTTGCGAAGCCTCTTCATTCAAGCCCTTAAACTTTGAAGAGAATTTATTAAGATATTCAGATTTCAGGTAAATATGAACTAACAAAATACCACAGATAAATAAAATGATGGTCATAACAAGGACGCCGGCCTTTATGATATCTTTCCCTCTTTCTTCAAGCGACTGCCTTAATTTGACCTCTTCAGGGATAAGGTTAATGGCAGCTGTCTCGCTCTTAAAAAGAGGCGCGATCACGTTTAACATAGATATTGAACGCGGATTTATCAGATCTTTAGGAACAGGATCGCTTGCAGCTACAAGATCAACCACACTAAGCACCCTAACAGGCACGCGAAACGCGTCAAGCATCATAACTTCAAGGTCTTTTAGCTCATCTATTGAGCCTGTAAAAACTACAAGAGAAGGATTGGCTTCTATATCTTCAGCCTGATAGGCGTCAAAAGATTTTTTTAATTCATCTATAAAACGCGAAAGGTATTTTTCTTTTTCTTCAATAAGCTGATGCGCGCCCATAGAGATACTCCTTAAAAAGATCTGCCTATTTTTAATATAGACGCCGAAATCAGTAGACGAAAAATCAGTATGGATAACACAAAAAGGCGAATCCTGGACCTCAAACTTAAGATATTGATACACCAGCATGCCTATCGCCTCAGAAGACAACAGGATCTTGTCGGCCCTGATGCCGGCTTCTTCAAACATAGCCAATTGTTTTTTTATGACGTCTTTAGGAACGATAACAAGCAAAAGCTTTGTATAACTCTGCCTGAAGGTCCCGATACGCACATAATCAATGATCACTTCTTCGCGCGCGTAAGGAGTGAGCCTGCCGGCCTGGAGATTAATGATCTCCTTTATCTCTTTTGGATCCTGAGAGGGTATCTCTATGTTCTTGGTGATAACAAGATTGGATGGAATTGACGCGATAACAACGCGCTGGGATCTCTTGGGGCTTGATCCCGCAAACTCCCTTAGCGCCTTCACAATATCTTCCCGGGAAAGGCCGCGGGCATCTTTATAATAAACACCGCTTAAGATCTTTTTTGCAGGAAGCTCTTTTACGCTGGCAGCCTTGATCGCGTCTCCCACAAAATCAAAACAAACCATGTATTTTGAAACCATAGGAGCCAGAGAACCAAAACTTGGAATATTGAACTTTTTGTTCACTGAGCTATTCTCCAAAACTTCGCCAGAGTTCCATATCCTGTATCTTCCAGGGGTATCCTTTGAAAGACGCATGTAATATTCTGCGAACCCTTTTTATAACCGTAGCCCGCTTCAGCAAAAACAGTAAAATACTCTGATACTGCATTTACAAGGCCGCTTGAAGCAAACTGGCTTAAAATTGTAAGATCTTGCGGGCTTAAAGGTGTAAACTGGCTCAGTTGCGGGACAATATTCGTTGAGCCTGTAAAAGCGTTATCATCATCTGTTTCCTCGACGCCATCTTTTCCCGCGCGGAAAAGCAATACTTTATCGGCCAGTTTCTTATCAAGGCCCAAAGCCATAAGTACCACAATTGAGGCAGTATTGACATTGACCTGGCCCTGTCCGTAAACAGTCAAATGATCTTTGACACTATTATATATTGTAGCGGTTACTCCACGAACAAGCAACAATTCATCTAAAAAGTAGTGCAAGGATTATTGCTGCGTATCATAAGGTCAAAAACATCTCTGATAGGCACGTCATTTACCATAAGTGTGACGCGTCCCGATACTTTCATCGTAGGGATAATGTTAAGGCTGGCCTTAGTAGCCAAAAACTTCAAAGCCTCGGCAACATCCATATCTCTTAGATCCAGCGAAATATGGCTGGGGTCCGCTTCCTGGCCAACTGTAGGCGTAGGGGGCGCGATCGGCATCTGAGGCTTGATCCCAGGCACCTGAGGATTTGCCTGAGCATAACGCGCGGGCTCCTCGGCTCCTGCAGGCAGTACCACAGAGCCCACGAGGCTAAGAAAATAAACAAAAAAAACATTTTTTAATAAACCCGCGTTAATTCTCTGCTTCATAAGTTTCTCTGGTAAAAATATATTTCCTCGCCAGATCAGCATCCTTATCGCTTGGCGCTTTCTTAAGGAATTTCTTAAAATGCTCCACAGCCTTAGATTCATCAACAAGATACTGAGAATAAATAATGCCCAGGTTGTAATGCGCGTATTGGTCTTGCGGCCTTAGCTCCAGAGTCTTTTGGAACTCTGATATGGCATCTTCATAAGCCTCTTTCTCTGTGTAAATAACTCCGAGATTATAATGTAGCAGGGCGTTTTCTTTTTCAAGTTTCTCAACTTTAGCGTTAAGCAAAGAGAGTTTTTTCGGGAAATCTTCTATTCGCGCTTTCAGGCGTTCATTTTCTTGCGTTGTCTTGCGGAGCTCAAGCGACAACTCTTCTATTGCCTGTTCTTTTGTTTGAAGAGCGCCTTTAACCTTCTGATCCTGCTTAGCCCATTGTTGTTTTTCGCTATCCCAGGTCTTTAGGTGAGAATCCATGCGCTGTATCTTCTGTTTTTGGCTAACGCTTTCCTTGGTGATCTCATGCGTAACTTCATCTTTTATCTCTAAGGCGTCGCTAAGTTTTTTAACCTCTTTTTTGAGGCCTTCATTCTCTTTTTCTAAAACTGTTTTCTTCAAGGTAGCATCCTTGAATTCCTTTGGATCAATATTTGCCTTAGCGTCTTCTTTGAGCTGTTCATTCTCCTGCTGAAGTTTCACAAAACTGTCCAACATCTTTCTGACTTTAGCCTCTGATGCCGCAACCATCTTTAAAAGGCTCTCATTCTGAGCTTTCAACCCCTTAGCCTCCTCTATAAGGTCAATGTTCGCTTCATATTCTTTTCTGGCGCGTTCCCACTCTTGTCTATCTTTTTCGCGTTCATTCTGCGCTGCCTGGCTTTTTGTTTCCGTATCGCTCAATGACTTAACCATATTATCCATTCCGCCCTTTAAAAGCCTGTTCTCTTTTTCTAAAGCGGCGTATTTTGTCATGGCCTGGTTATATTCCAAAAGCTGCTTACTAAATACGGCCAATCTCCCTGACAACTCTTCTTTCTCATCTTTAAGTTTAGATATCTTTTCCACGCTCGCCTTTAAAGCGCCAGAAACACTATCTATCTGAGTTTTATTTTCTACGGCGAGCTTTGTGAACTTTTCAAGTTCCTTCGCCATCTCCTGCCTTGCCTTATCGCTTTGGGCCTTTAAAGACATCAGCTCTTTCTCGGCGTCTTCTTTCTTCTTAGTCTCATCGGCAAGCCTGCTTAACGTATCAGTGACCTTTGGTTGCAGATCATTTAATTTTTGCATAAGTTCCGCGCGCTCTTTACGCAAAGACTCCGCATCCTTTTCAAAATAGGCTATTTTTCCCTTAGCCAAAGACAGTTCTTTCTGGCTCTCCTGTTGCCTCTTATCCATACTCTGGGCATCCTCCTGCGCCTTTTTTAACTTCGCCGAGAGCGACGCGACTTCCACATTGGAATGCGCGAGATCGCCGCGCGTTGAAGATAGCTCCCTAACCGTATCCTTAAGTTTGCCTTCAATGTCCTTGCTCAACTCCATTACTTTAGATAAAGCCTCCGCATGCCGTTTAGCCAAAACTTCTTTTTCAGCAAGCGCTGAACTTACGTTGTCTTGCGCTATCTTAAGTTTAGTTTCGGCAGCCTTCAGCTTATCCTGAGTCTTTTTAAGATCCGATGTCAGGTCATCTTTTTCTTTTACCAAATCCAGGTTATCGTTCTGTACAGCAGATTCTTGCGTTTGCGCAGCTTTTAATTTATCTTCAGTGAACCTTAAATTCTCTTTAGCGGCCTCAAGCTGATCTTGCGTAAATTTCAGAGACTCATTGGTTTTTTTGAAAAGATCGCTGTCTTCCTGAGACCTATCCTTTAAGGCCTTTAACTCCTGCTGGAGGCCAACCGATTCTTCTTCTGCTTTTAACAGCTTCTGTTCTGTAAATTTCAATTTATCTTCGTTAAATTTAAGTTTATCCTGAGCGCTTTTCAAATTTTCTCGCGTGGTATCCAGGGCTCTTAAAGAAAGAGCTGCCTCTTCCTTCTGTTTTTTCAGTATCTCGCTTTTTTCTTTTTCAAGCGCCTCTATCTTATTTTCACTGAATTTTAACTTCTCTTCGCTCAATGATATTTTGTGTTCTGCCAGTTTTTTATCGTTCTCCAGATCTTTAAGCCTGCCATCCGCGGCTTTCAAGCTTTCACTTAGTTTATTAAGTTCCTCTTTATGCTTCTTGGACACCGCGTCGCGCCCTCTCGCGAGATCGTCAAATTTATCCTCAAGTAATTTTTGCGCTCCGGAGGCCTTGGCTAATTCTTCTTTATGCTTCATGCGCAAGGCTTCCTTATCCCCATCCACCTTGTCTGATCTATCCTGCGCTGTTTTAAGCTTTGTCTCTAACTCTTTGACGCGCGCGCTTAGCGTCACGCGCTGCTCTTTTATAGCCGCCATCTCATCGTCATAGCCAAAGAGTATCTTTTTGCGCTCTGAACGCATAGACTCCAGCTCACCTTCCAGGCCCTCTTTCTCAACCTGCAATTTCTGTATCCTGGCCGCTGATTTTTCCAAAGCCTTCTCAGCCTCTGAAAAACTCAATTTTAATTGTTCCAATTCACTTCTCGCCCCAGCAAGCGCCGTATCTTTAGTAGCCGCAACCTCATTGTATCTGTTGGCCTGAGATACTGTCTCTTCCACCTTGCCAGAGAGGCCTTGCTTCTCTTCCTCAAGGCTCGCGATCTTATCCTGGGCAACCTCTAATTCCTGGTTATACTTTTGTTTCTCCTCTTCAACAACCTCAATTTTTTTCCTTACCCCGTCAACTAAAGCCCTCTGTTCTATCTTAAGATTATCTATCTCCTGGCGAAGGGCATCACGCTCATCTTTAAGCTGTTGGAAGGCATCGTCAAAATTGTTAAGCGTCTCGTGAATAGCGCTCGCGGTTTGATCCTGGACAGAAAAACATGTGCTTAGGCCAAACCCCTGGACTATCACCGCGAAAAATAATATCGCTATTATCTTCAATGATCGTCTCATATTAGGCCACCGCCTTTTTTGGTCATTCAACGGCCCTCAACCCTTTAAAAATTATTTTTTTACCGCCCTCCAAAGAAGGCGATATCCCAGAAAAACCGGCATCAGGCACAACCGGATTTACCGCGTTATACTCCTGCCTTCCCTTAACCCCGCTCTCTTCCACTTTCTGTCCGGCCGCTGTCACAAGGACGTCACCGGTAATGATCTTGGGCGTCAACATTATTATAAGCTCTGTCTTAGCAATAGTATCTGTCCCTGATTTAAACAGCTCACCAAACAAAGGTATCTTATTTAAAAAGGGTGTCTTTTTAGAACTTCCCGTTCGCTCATCTTTACGCAGGCCGCCAATAATAATAGTCGTGCCCTCCTTAACCATAACCGTTGTCTCAGCCAAAGAAGTATCAATAATAGGTATCTTGTTCTGTGTAGGTGTTGTCAATATTGAAGAAACGCTTGATATCTCCGCCTTGACCTTCATCGTGACATAACCATCCTCATTGATAACAGGCGTAATAGACAGCTGGGTCCCAATATCAACGAAAGTGACTTGCTCAGCCACGGTGCTTGTCACCTGGCCTGTAGTAGTTGTAGTGGTCACATAGGCCTGCTTTTCTCCTACGTGAATACGAGACTCCTGATTATTGGTCACCACCAGCTTAGGATTAGCCAATATCTTACTGGATGCTAAGGTTTGTAAATACTTTAAAACGGTATTGAAATCCTGTTTACCGACAAGGCCAATATTCAGACTCTCCGTGCCCACAGCTGGCAAACTTGAAGAAAGCGCAGACGTAGTTCCGCTAAAAGGATATGAACCCGCGGGGCTTAATCCTTGCGACGTCAAATTAGCAAGTGTCGCGCCCCTGGAAGTAAATGCCCCGGCTGTTGTAACAGGATTGACCGTAGTAAAAGGCGTAGACCCAGCGTAAAAAAAGGCATTTTTTAATTTAAGCATATTAAAAAGCCCTTCCCATTCCATACCCTTTGTATTCTCGTCCGAAAGTTTCAATTTTATAATAGTAACGTCTATGACTACCTCTTTGGTCTTGGTGTCAAGCTGGCGTATCAGGCGTTCTATTTCTTTCATGCGCTCGGATAAAGTCTGCACGATGACCTGGTTGGCCCTTTCATCGGCTTTTATAGAACCTAATTTCTTTGCCTCCAGCTGCCCCTTTAACTGCTCTTCCACGTCTTTAGCCTTGGCATACTGTAATTGGAATATCCTGACCTCATTTTTTTGTTCAAACGCCTCAAGGGCTTTTGACATCTCCCTTACGCGTTCCGGAATATCAATGATCAGCGCGTGGCCTGATTCAGGGTCCACTAAGACCCTTCCGATCTCGCTTTTAAGCGTATCAAAAAGGCTGAAGGCCTGGTCAGGTATCGCGTATTTTAGACGGAATGTCACTACCTCGCGCGTATCAGAAAAAGGCTTGCCGTAAAGAGCTTTATATTCATCTTCTGTCATCACATTATAGATCTGCCCCCTCTGATCATAGGCGAGTTTATTAGCTCTAAGCATAATATCAAATACATCTTTGACCAGGACATTCTCCACCATCAGGGTCACGCGGCCGGCAACATTTTTTGTCGTTACGATATTCAAATTGGCCCTCTTAGATAAAAATTTTAACGCGTCTATTACATCAATGCTTCTTAAGTCAAGTGATACAAACCCCAGCATGCCGCCTGGTATTTTATCTTCCTCCTTGACGACCTGCGCTCCTTCTGACTGCGCTTGCGCAGATTGCGCTAACACAGGCTGCATTCCAGCTGCCTGTTCTTTAACGGCCGGCGTTTCATCAGCGGCCATGGCTGCTAAGCTCAACAGGAACACAATGCTCACCACAGCTAAACAATACTTTTGTTTTATCATCTGAGTTCCACTTCAAGCCCTTGATAACTTAAAACCACTTTATCTTTAAAAATAGCCTGGACCTTCACTCCATCAAGGGACTGGCCCCTCTTCAAAAAATATGTCTTATTCGCCGCTGGATCTTCTATCATAGCATCGGGGTTATCTGACCAGGAAATACCAACTAACTTATATTTGCTCATGGCCTCTGCCTGTTTGGCAGTTTCTTGCCCGGGTTGTTGAGGAACAGCTTGCGCCGGTTTCTGTTTGCCCAGTTTAAATATATCCCTGGTCCTGACTTTTTCCATATAAAATGTAAGGGCTTTCAACTGAGAAGCCTGCTTTAAGGCCCCCAACTTGGAGCTACTCTCCTGTTTAAAAGAAAAAACCGGCAAAACAGATAGTTTCAAAGCCAGAAAAACAGAAGTGCCGATAAAATACGCCCCCACCACTATAGATATAAAGGTAAGAATGGCGTTTATCTTCTTGGTATCTACGGGGCCGCTCCATGATCTTAAAAAAGAAGCGAGCGTATCTTTTAAAAAATTAAATCTACCCCTTAACGCACCAATAGAAAAAAGGGTCGCGCCCCTGCCTCTCATCACTGCGTTCTTTGAAAAACGCGAATGAGGCTCTTCTATCAGCTTTAGAAGCTGCTTCTCTGGAGTAAGGTTGGAGCTATCCTGGACCATCCTTTTCTATCCTCTTCTTCTATAACTTCCCTGATCAGCGCTTCATCTATAACGCTTTTTCTCTTCAAGACAAGCGCCTTAAGCGCCTTATGGCATATCATGGCGATCTGGCGCGGATATCCTTTGGTATAATGGTGGATCTCTCTTATCGCGCCGTCTAAAAACAAGAACATCTTTGACGAATACCCGGCCTGCCTTATCCTGAATTCTATTAAAGAACGCGTCTCATCTTCGCTCAAAGGATTCAATGTATATTTAAAACTTATCCTGTCTAAAAAATTCTGCATATTGACTATCTTAGCGTATAGCTCCAACTGGCCCAGGAGGATCAGCTGCAAGAGCTTGAACTCATTGGTTTCATAATTCAAAAGGACGCGCAGGGCTTCCAGGGTCACTTCATTTAACTTCTGCGCTTCGTCCACTATCAAAACTACCGTCTTATTTTCATCAATGCCCTTGCGAAATAGAAATCTCTCCAACGCCTCCTGGACATCCAGAATAGTTGGCGAAGTTGGGAGCATCAACTCAAAATTGCGCGCTATTTTAGTCAAAAAAAGCTCTTCCGATTCAAATGCCGGATCAAGCACGATATTAAAAATGAAGTCCTCTTTTGACCGCAGCAACGATATAAGTTTTCGCGAAAGCGTTGTCTTGCCGGTACCTACGTCGCCCAATACAACGCTTAAGCCCCTTTTCAGGCGCAGTTCTATCATAAGGTTAGTCAGGGCTGTTTCGTGTTCCCTGGATTCAAAAAAGAATTCAGGGTCAGGGCTGGTTGAAAAAGGCTCCCTAGCGAAACCCAACACTTTATAATAACTCATTTAGGCTCCGGCGCTTTTACGAATATCTTTATATCCGCGTCTTTCTTTAATTGTTTTATCCAATCTATTAACGCGGCGTACTGCTTCTTTACCTTTATTTGCTCATAATAAGACTTCTCTACTTCAGGAAACTTTTCTTTTTGGGCCACCCTTTTCTCAAGCGTGTGAAAAACACCATAGCCACGATAAATAAGTGTTGGCTTATATACCGAGCCTTCTTTTGAGTCTAACATGGCATACGCATCTTCTTTTGGTATCTTCCAGAGCTCTATTAAACACTCAAGAGACACAAAGCCCGGCCGCACCGCGAACTTTGGGTTCTTTTTAGCTTCCTTCTCCCACAGTTTAGGATCCTTCATCTTCGCGTAATAAGCCTGCGCGGCTTTTAAGTCTTCAAATTGGACGAATTCAACTGCCAGCGTGTTATATTCATTAAGATATTCCTGCATAGCCTCTTCCTGAGTAACCTTGGGCTGAAAACTCTTTCTTACAGACTCCCTTAAGATCTGCAATTGAAGAAGATGCCTGAGCTCGTTCTCAAATAGTTGTATAGGTTCCCTTACCCTGTCTTTGACCCATTTTTCATAAGCTGGTTTATCCTTTTTCCAGTCAAAATCCACTTTCTCGGCTTTCAGCAATTTTGTCATCTCATCGTCAAGCTCTTCCTGAGCCACGGTTATATTCCTTCGGTGCGCTTCATAAGAAAGCAACAGATCTTCCCAAACACGGTTTTCCACCTCCTGAGGCGTAGTAGGCTCAGCTCCCCACCTTGACCCGAATATAGCGGCCGCCGCTTTGGCAAAACGGTAATTATCCATAGGAACTGGAACGCCAAAAAATTCTCCGGCAGGCTGCTCGTCCTGGATCTTTATGACTTCTTCTTGGGCGAACACCGCAAAATTGCCTATACAAAAAACTAAGAATAGGCCCAAACATAACTTATATATATTCGCTCTTACCTTTATCATGCCGTTTCTTGCCCCTTTTCCTTTAATATCTTTACGATAACTCTTAAAGTATAACCTTCATTTATCAGCTTTGAGACCAGCATAAGCCGCTCTAAAACAACCTCTGAATCATACATCCTCACGCGGTTCTGCCTGGCCACGACATCCAAAAGCCCCATGTCCGTGTAATGATTGATTGCCGCGTAAGAAACGTGCGCCTGCGCTGCTATTGCTTTTGCTGAAATAAGTTTTTTGTTCACCATATTTAACTATCCAGTTTTTTCTTTATAAGCCTCAAAGGATAACCATCATCTTTAAGTTTAGATATGACACCAAGCTTAGCCCTTACTTCAGAGAGTTCGTAAAACCTCTTATTCCCGCGTTTGACGACAACATTAAAAAACCCTAAATTAGTATAATGATTTAGGGTCGGATAACTGACGCCAAATTTATCAGAAATCTCTTTGGCGGAAACCAGGTCTTTATGATTATCATTCATCATGTCGTGATAAAAGCAATAACTATCGTACTTAAAGTAATCACATTAAGTAATACAATCAATATTATTAAGGCAATCTGCTTATTTGTCAAGAAAAATGTTAAAAAATCCGGGCTAGTAATATCAAGAGGGTTTCGGAGGCGCAGCGGGCGAAGAGGAACTCTTCAAGTCTAATATCTTGCATGTCAAAAATATGGCCAATTCAGTTTTCGACTTTGAATCAACCGTATTCCTAAATAAAAACCCGAACAACGGTATCTTACCAAGCCAAGAAATGCTATCTGAGTTGTTTGTCTTCTCATCCTTCATAAGGCCGCCGATCATAATAGTTGAGCCGTCTTCAACCAAAACAGTCGTCTCTGTCTCAGAGGTCTCAACAATAGGAATAACATTACCCGTGGAAGTCTTATATGTCTGGGATGCCGAACTAACTTCAGGCTTGATTTTTAAAGAAATAAAACCATCGTGCGGGATCGTAGGCGTAACGCGAAGTTTTACACCTACATCCACGAAGTTTACGGCCTCTGCCGTCTGGGTGGAAGTTTGACCTTGGATAGCCGACGTCGTTACATAAACTTGTTTGGACCCAACCAATATCCTCGCTTCCTCGTTATTAACAACAGTAAGCCTGGGGCTTGAAAGTGTCTTGGTTTTTCCTACTGTCTTCAAGGCCTCAATAACAGCTTTGTAATCGTTATGATCTTGAGGATTCGTTTTACCTATAGTCCATTTATTGCCGGTTGTTGTAACGATCTGATCAAACATGCCCTTCACAGCCAGTTTCTTATTCAAGACGTATTCCCAATCAATACCAAATGAAGTCTTATCAGTAAGCGTTACTTGTAGTATCTTGGCATCAATAGAGATCTCTTTCGTGCGTTCATCAAATATAGCAACAACATTCTTTATCTTTTTAAGTTTAGCAGGATAGTCTGTCACCATCAACTGATTGGACCGCGCGTCCCACTTGATTGAGCCGACACCCCATCCATGCCCTTGATATCCAATGAAAACTTATCTGGTAACACTGAAGAAACTATTGCGTCCTGCGCGATAGATGACGAAGATTGCCCAGAGATTAGGGCCGGCGTTTCTGCTGACGTCGTAGATACAAAAAACAGATAAATAAAAAAATAAAACAATTTCATAACATTAGACTGCACTGATTTCCCTCCTTGTTAAAAATGACTTCATTATCCTTTATCTCAACGATCTGAACGCCTGCAAAGGAATCTCCCACACTTAAAAAATATGTTTTTGAGGCCTTTTTATCTTCTACTATTGCCTTGCGGCCTTTGTCATCCATGATCCCTACAAGGACTATATCTTGTAAAATATCCACGCGGTTTTCCAAAACAGCAGGTTTCATACTTTCTATTTTAACACCTGAGTTACCGGCCAACCTCTGAATTGATACAAAAACATCCGTTATGTTAGATCTTTTTAATCCATTTAAGAAAGCAGGATTTGAACTCGGACTTTCTTTTGTGATCAACTGGTAAGACTTGATAAGGGATAGCCGTTCACGCGACTGAATAAGCTCAATATCCAACCGCTGCCAAAGACGCAAACCCGGCAATATGACGCTGCCGGATAAAAGCAGCAAGAGAAACGGCGTAAACATAAATAGACTATCTCTAATTTTCATGATTTCTCAGAAAAACCGTTATCTTAAACTTGACCCCGTTGCCTGACGATTTTGGATCAGTATTGACATAATCAAGGCGAACATCTTTAAAAAGCAAAAAATGCTTCAAAGATTCCAGGTAATGAAAAACAGTAATGGCGTCTTGGGCCGCGCCGGTCATTACAAGCGTCTTGCCTGTTTCAAGACGAAAATCCGTAATAAAAACAGTATCCGGAGTCAAATCATAGAACCCGCCAAAGATCTTAGAAACAGGATACGCTCCGAAGATCTCCTTATTGATAAACGCGGCTCTTTGTGTCTTTTTCATTTCCTTTTCAATAGGAGATAAAACGTTCAACTCTTGACGAAGGACATTAAGCTCATTGGTTTTTAGATCAATGAAACGAAGCACAAAAAGAGAAAAAATAAAAGTGGTCATTGCGGCAAAAAGCGCCGTCTCCCGCCGCGTCCGCCACGCGAGCTTTTTTTGGGCAGCCTTCTTAAGCCCTGCGGGAGTTATATCAATGCCTTTATGTTCCTCTTTTAACGCCAAACCTAAGACCGATGCGAAAGAAACTCCGGCATCAAGCATCTCCTGTTTAACGGCGGGATACGTATCCAGGTCTTCCCAAAGATCAAGATTTATTATAGGTAATGGCAACGCCTCCAGAGAAACTACCTTTTTAAAATCATCAGATATTCCCGTGACACAAAGCCTATCCGTGCCCTTGAATACACTCCTAAATGCCCTGTAAAAAAGCTCAACGCAAAGCTTGATCTCCTTAGCCAACCATTGAGTCTGGTCAAAACTCTTCTCTTTAGGTGAAACAAACGTCCGGCTGAAAATAGAACATCCCTTGACAATGGCATTGAAATCAAACGTTCCATGATCAATATTAAGGAAAAAAACACAACGGTCTTGAGACTCTTCTTCGGCCATCTTCTCCTTTTGAGATGACCAACGCAGCAAACCCTCGGTATTTAATGTCACGCGGTATGGAAAAATACCCAGTCTTCCAAGGATCCCAAGATACCGCTCAAGCTTGGCTTGTTGGATCAAAAAGACGGAGACAAACGACCGGCCCTCTTCATCAACTCCCACCTTTTGATAATCATAGACAATTTCCCTCTTGTCTTTGCCAAAAGTTTTTTCGCGGGATACGTGCAGCGAGACCATGTCTTTGATCTCTTCGTCCACCTGCGATGGAAGACGCAAAAACCGTGACAATGTAACATACCGCGGCAAGGACAATATCACATTATCCGGCCTCAGATTATGGGTTTTTAATTCCTTGGCGATCAAAGGTTGAGCGTCTTTGTCAAAATCCTCAACCTCAAAGGAAAAACAGTGCGTAACTATCCTTTTGGGTTTTTGGGCAATAGAACGGCATATCCGGATCGTCGTCCCATTGAACTCAAAAACAGTTAATGGAGCTTGATTTGCCATTAAACTTTTCTCTTTTTATCAAACCATTGAGCTATGGGCCAGCTTACATTGTTCGGATATTCATGACTTAAACCGCCGATTTCCTGAAACTTAACCGTATAACCATGTTTTACAAGCTCTTCCTTGGCGAAATAGCTCTCGCTAATATCAATCGTGCCATCAACCGTTCCGTGAACAATAAAAACAGATATGGGCTGCTTTGCGTTATTTAGATCCACTTCTTCACCGCGCAAAAGCCATTTCAAAGAACCGGAAAATGGCGCCATAGCGGAGAACACATCCGGATATTTAATGCCTAAATAATAACAGATTGTGGCACCTCCGGAAAACCCTGTAACTAAAACATTCCTACCATCAATAGAATAATTGTTCTTGGTCTCTTCAACCATCCTCAGAATATCTTTATCCTCATTTGTATCCCAAAAATTACTGTCTTTGGAATCCGGACAGGCAACAATAAGGCCGTATTTTTCCGCAGGCTCCTTCCAGCGTTCCATTATATCCGATCCGCGCCCTGTGGACCAATGAAGAGCGACTACAAGAGGATAGTTTTTTGCAGGGTCATATGCTGTGGGAGTATAAAGATAATAAACAAAACCGTTTGTTTCTTTCTGAACAACATCTGCGATGGCAAAAGATGCTCCAAATAATACAAAAATCGCTGTTAAAATTACGAGCTTCATTTTCATAATATTCCCAAAAACCAAAGAGCGAAAAAATTACCTACAATTCACTAAGTGACAAGAACAGTACCTTGGATCCGAAATCGCCTCATCCCACCCCTCGGACCGTAGTGGTGTCTGATTGTTTTGAGGTCAGGTTGCCGTTTGCATCATAGGTGTAGGTTGTGGCAGGATTGGTTGAGTTGTAGATCACGGCTATCTGATGTATTGAGGCATTGCCTGAAGAGTCGGTTGCCTTGGCTGTTATGGTGTTTGAGCCATGGACCAGGCTGAAATTATCCAGCGTGAACTGGTTGCCTACCACCGACGCAAGAAAACCGTTTACCCTGACCGTGACAGGGGTTGCCTCTGTTACAGTGCCTCGGACCTGGATCAATTTAGGCGCGCCTGCAGAGGTCTGGATAAGCTGGTTTAAGTTATTGTTGGTATAGCTTGAAAGGGCTGTGTCTTCGGTTGAGGTCAGCCTGTTGCCTACTTTATCATAGGTGTAACCAATGGAAAAAGGCACGCCATCAACAGTGCCTGATTCACCTGTAAGGCGGCTTAGGGTGTCATAGGTGTAGCCGACTGAACCGTTAAGCAAAGTGACACCTGTCCTTCTGGATAGGTTATCATAGGTGTAGATAAACCTTGAGATATCCAAAGCGTTACTGTCCTTGTTGATCAGTTGAGTCAGGCGGCTTGTGTTGTCATAGCTATAAGTGGCTAAAGCGTAGTTGGGATAAGTGGTTTGCGTCCTGCGAGAGAGCTGGTCGTAGGAAAAATTAGTTTCCTTAGTGTCAGGGGTGGTTATTCTAATTAAACGATTTAAGTTGTCATAGTCATGATAAATACTGCCATAACCCGTAATACCTAAGCTGGTGCGGTTACTGTTTAGGTCATAGGCATAGGTAAGCGTTGTCGCATCAGGATAAGTTTTGCTCGTCATGCGATTTAATGCATCATAGATATGGGTGGTTATACCACCTGTATCTGCGTTTGAGTTATGTTACCGACAGGGTCATAGGTATAATTAGTCGCATTGCCTTTACGGTCAATAATACTGGTTAAATGGTTATTTGCATCGTAAAAATATTGAATATAATTTCCCGCAGGGTCAGTTGCTCTTGAGACCATGTTATTTGTGCCGTATTGTAAGGTTATTGCCCTGCCCGAAGGCTCAGTGATTGAAGTAAGCAAGGTCTTGCCACCTATATTTGAATATGCGAGAGTTGTCTGGTTTAAATTCCTGTCTTCAACGTATAAAAGTTTCCCTGCTAAATCAAAACGGTAATGAATACCGTATTTGGACTTTAGGCTAAAACCGGAGGCGTCCTTGGTAAGTTTAGAGTAATTGTTTATAGGAACAGGGTTATATGTCCCATCTCCCTGAGGCGCATAAATCTCTTTGGAATTATTCTCCTTGTATAAAGTGACGTGATTTGTGTATTCTTTTAACCTTAATGAATAGGAATGTGCCCAGCCATAACCAAAAATGAATTCATTGTCATCCTGACTAAAATCGTAATTGTAATTTTGCGCGCCTGCTGTTATGGCTATATTGTCAATAGGTTCCGGTAAAAGTCTGAGGAATCCCTACTTGACCTGCGCAGGAAGAGGGCGTGATGGTACATACGGTAGGAGCCGGTTTGATCGTCCATGTGCCTTTCTGGACAACACCACTGTTAGCGTTTGCGTCATCCGTTGCTAAAAGATACGTATTTTTCGCACCTGTAAACGGCGCTTTGAAAGTCACCCGCCAGTTAACTGTCAAGGTTGTGCCATTACCTGAGACAGTAGTCAGGGAACAATCAAGTTTAGCATAAGAATTTTCAATGATATTCGCCGAACCTGGCGCATAACCGCCCAACCAAGCCGTGCCGGAATCATCACGCAAGAAGAGTTGATTGGAATTTTGATTATAGAGTCCTGAGAAACAACTAGCTCCACTTACCTGCGTATTGACAAGAAAATTTACAGTCCACAAATGCTGCCAACTCGAAGAATCAGCGTAAGTGGTAGTGAAAGCCTGCGCGATATCTACATGACTGTTGCCGGTAGAGGATGTGATAGTGCCTAGCGTGGGAGTGTTAGCAAAAACTGAACTACAGAAGAGAAAAAGAACTAAATAAGCTCCTACAATACTTCTGGTTTTTAATACCATAAAGCCCTGTTTGGGAAACAGTTTATTGTCGGTGCTTTTCACGATGCTACGTAACCCATATATCTGTCAAGACTTTTCTTCCAGTTAAAAAATCCGGATTATGGATTGGGTTTGGTAACGGTCTGGTTCTGTGGGGAGGCGTTCATGGTTAACTCGTCAACTCTCGCGGAAAGCTCATCTATCCTCTTTGATAAGGCCACGTTCTGCTCAGCCATCTTTTTTTCCAATTTATTGAATTTCAAAGCAATATAGGAATCCAGGTCTATGGGACGGTATACTCCGGCTATTTTCTCTATAGGCCTATCGTCCTCTACTCTGAAGTTCAGGCCTTGAACTGTCTTTACACTACGCGTCACGTTATATGCTATGGCTTCCTGGTCTTCGGTCTTATAATCTTCTAAAGAAAAAGCAAAGCGGACGGCAAAGAACAAGATATATATGCCAAAGATAGGCCACATCATTTTTTTCATTTGTTCCTCCATTCTAGCGCTGAAATAACGGCGCGGCAATATACGCCACCTTCTTTTTTGCACAATAGACAAAAAAACCTCAAGACTTCATACAAAGCTAACGGCAGAAAAAATAAAAATAAGCGCGCTTTAGAATCATTTTTTAGCATCATGATAAAACGGTTACGGATAGAAAGGAACTTTTTGTCTTTCGCGCTGAAGCCTGAGCCGGAACCTGAATGAAAACTCACGCATGCCGGGCACGCGTAAGCCTTCCACCCTTTCTTGCGCGCCCTCCACGAAAGGTCCACGTCTTCAACCATATAAAAAAATGCCTTATCAAAATAGCCCGAAAACCCTCTTATATCTTTTAACATATCAAGCCTATAGAGCGCCATAGCAGAACACGCGCCAAAAACTTCGCCAACCCTGTTAAACTGGCCAACGTCTTTTTTATCGTGGCCCAATTCGTAAAATATTCTTAACAATGTTAAGCGCTGTCCTACGCTGTAAATAGTCTTACCGTCCGGATAGTATATCTTTGGCGCTAATATTGCCGCAGAAGGCGGCACACCGGCCCCGCGGCTATTTTTTATAAAATCGCAAAATACTGATAAAAAATCTTCCTTTAAGTAAGCATCCGCGTCCAACGTCAGGATCCATTCTCCTGTGGCCTGGCCTATGGCCTGATTTCTTGCCTCCGCGGCCCCGGCATTTCTACTATTAGATATAAGTTTTACTTCCGGATACCTGGCCTTGCTATATCCGCAATCCCATCAGACGAGCCGTTATCAACGACAAAAACCTCTTTATCAGAGTAAGATTGGCTAAAAACTGAATCCAGGCATTTCATTATGGTGGCTGAACTGTTATACGCGACAACAACACAGGATATCTTCATGTCTGAATTGAGAATTTCACTATATATTAGGTTACGCAAAAAGTTCCGTGGGCAAAGAAGCTTTCATTGCTTTTGCGTCATTCAATAAAATTATGGTGCTCAATCCCTGTAACGAGGTCTCGCGCCTCGGCTATTACGTCTTCCATTGACGCGTATCTCTACCCTCCATAGCGGCCTATGGAAAAAATATTGTGCTTCTTAAGATACCCCTGGATAACGCTCAATGCCGCGTTCCGTTTTTTATCGTAAACACAATAACCGTATTTAATATCATTACGATCAATGACTTTCGCATCTTCTTCCTTAATAGGAAAACCAATTTTAAGGCAATCATCATAAATGTCCTTAAGCGCTTTTTTCTTATCAATAGGAGCGTCTTTCGTATAAGAAGCCTCAAAATAAACCGAGGAACACCCAGGCGGAGCCATATTTTGAGAAAAATTGGTAGAGATGCCAAGCCTGTAAAAAGAGATATCTTTCTGCGGGAAGTATATCCAGTGCTTGTCTGACTTGAGTTTTTTGGAAAGGCCGATATTGACGTTAAAAAGTGACGTATACCTTAATTCCGAGATGGCCTCTCTGACCCTATCCGGCAAAGGTGTGATAATGCGGGCCATTTCAGGCAATGGAATAGTAGAGATGGCCTTATCAAATCTATATCTGATACCATTAGAAAATAAGCATTCTTTCTTTCTAAGGTCAATGCGGACAACTTTACAGCGCGTGCGGACCCTGCGCCCCTGCCTGGCTAAAGCATTAGTTAAAGTTTGAATGCCACCGTAACGAGGATACCAAAACATATCGTTATAACCCTTAGCCCCCAAAGGGATCCACTCGCCGGCCCATTCGTGGTTCAACTGTTCTAACGAGAACTTCCAAAACTTCTCGTTGTAAGGCAGCATAAAGTGCTTAGCTATTCCCTCTCCGAACGTAGCCAGGGCCCAGGCTTTAAAACACAGGCCGTTGGACTCGCTGTTCTTTTTTTGTTTTTTCAGGGCCCGCGCTAACCCGGTTGAACACTCTCTGGCAATATATGACGGAAGCTTCAAAAAATTCGCCTGGAACGGATAAGGAATAAAAGACCCATGGCTCCATATCCAGCTGTTCCTCTTCTGCCTGCGCAAAGTGCTGCCCAAAAAGCCCATGATAAAGGCCTTGGCCTTTTTTTCCTGAAAATGGAGGATGTGGCCGGCGATATCAAACGTAAAACCCCGGACATCACGCGACCGGCACAAACCGCCGATGGACTTTTCTTTTTCAAAGATCTCATACTCCGTCTTTAGATGAGCCGCCGCGCTCAATCCGCTCAATCCTGCTCCAAGTATAACTATCTTACTTTCAGGCATTATTTTAAAAATATTAACAACGCAACGGCGACAAGATTGAATATCATATTAAAAAAACACATTTTAAAGACTATTCCCGGGACTGACATGCCCTTATCTACCAGGCGCAAAACGAAATGGTCGCGGCTCTTCTTGATAATGGACTTACGGCCCGCCATGCGCATAACAATGACAAATATCAGGTCATACAACGGAAGGGCGAGTATCAATAAAGGCACGAATAAAGCCATTTCGCTGCCAATGTTCGCGTAACTCGTCAATATCGCCATAACGGCAAAGCTTATGCCATTGAAAAGACTGCCCATATCTCCCATATAAAGCTTAGCAGGAAAAAAATTGAACCTCAAAAAAGAAAGATTACTGCCCAAGAGAGCTGCTGCCAGCACACCCACAACAATATTTCCGGTCACATAACTGATATATAGGAACGTCGCGGCGCATAAAATAGAAATGCCGGAGGCCAACCCATCCAAGATATCCAAAAAATTAAAGGCGTTCATAATAGCCATGAACCAAATAACGCTAAGAATAGCATTAACGGCCCATGGCAAAAAATAAATGTGTGTTTCTACGCCGGCCGCGGCCAAAAAAACAGCTATCAAGAACTGAAAAAAAAGCTTTTTTAATGGCGGTAGGCCAAGGATGTCATCCGCTAATCCTAAAGAAAACGTCAAGGCGAGCGCTAAAAGCACAAAGGCAAGCCTCTGATCAAAGATCCCTAATTGAAAAAAAACGAAAACAACAGCTATAAAAAATGAAGACGCGATACCTAATCCTCCGAGTTTTGAAATACCCTGGGTACCATCAATCGCGCGGGCTTTTAAAATACACACTTTCCTGCCCAAAGGCGTAAAAAAACCATTTAATAAAAAAGATACGGACAAAGCGATCAAAAAAGCGAAAACCATATACTTATCCCGCGTTAGTTACACTGGAGCTATAGAGTTTATCTAAGCTCTCGATCATGAATTTTAATGAAAGATCTTCGCGGCTTATGACTATACTCGCGAATTTCTTCATTCTATCGCAAACTTCACGGTTCTCCAAAAGAAGATTTACCTTTAGCGCGAGTCCTTCTGTATCCTTAGGTAACACCAGAAAACCATTAACGTTATCTTTTACAAGTTCGCTTGCGCCGCATATATCATAGGCGACGATAGGTTTTGAAAGGCACATTGCCTCCAAAAATACTAAAGGCGAACCTTCCCACAAAGACGTCAATACCAGGACATCAATAATAGATATCACAGCTTTGATATCCCTGCGCCATCCTAACAAAAAAAAATCTTCTGAAAGATCGTTCCTTTTTATCTCTCTTTCCACCTGAGGCCTTAAAATGCCGTCTCCGGCCAAGAGGAATTTAACTCGCGGATCAACATTCGCGATAAGCCGCGCGCACCTGACAAAATCAAGAGGATTTTTCTGAGGTTTTAAACACGCGACCATTCCAACTACCTTCTCTTCCTTAAGCCCTAAAAAGTTTTTTAGGTTCAGGGCCTCCCACGGGCCTATAGACTTAAAGCTATCGCGATCTATCCCGTAGCGAATAAGGCAATATTGCTTTTCAATGCCTATACCATTATCTAATCCTTTCTGAATATCGCTTTCCGTGACAGCTATCAATTTTAGGGTGATCTTCGCGCTCAAGCGCTCTAAAATAATGTAAAGGTCATTGAAAAAACTTCTTAGATAATCGTGAAATCCCCACCCGTGGATCGTGTGAAAAACAACTTTGACGCCTGCCGCTCTTGCGGCAAATCTCCCCAGGATACCTGCCTTTGAACTATGGGTATGGACGATGTCTATTTTATTGATCCTTATATAAGAAACCATATAGAAAAACGCGAGCATGTCTAACACAGGATTCGGCCGGCGCCTCAAAAAAGGCAAAAGCTTCAATCGCAGGCCAGGGATAGCCCTTGCCTCATCTTCAAGCGGCCCGGGTGAAGCGATAAGATGAATCTCATATTTATCTTGGGGCAAATTGGCGAGCATAGCCAGCACGTTCTTCTGCGCCCCGCCTAATTCAAGCCGAGTGATAATATGCAAAACCTTTAATGGCATGGGCGTTTTAAAACCTCCCTTAACACATTTCGCCTAAAAAATAATAGATACAAATATATCCTGGCCTCATAAAAAAAGATCCACGGCAGGCCTATCAAAAATCTTAACAACCGGTCATTCTTTAAGATCGTAGCGTATCTATTACGGATAAAACGCGCCTGGAGTTCCGGCGATATCCGCGTGAACGCAAAGTGGCGCAAAAGTCGCGGGCCAGGCTCTATATGGGCTACCGCCCCTCTTTTATGATAAGCGACCGCGCTACCGCAATAAAATGCCAGCCAACCAAGCCTATGCGCCCTCCAGGCAAGATCAAGATCCTCGTAATAAAAACCGAATTTCTCGTCAAAATATTCTGGCCCAAACTTTACAGCTTCCAGCATTGAGCGCCTATAAAAAGCTGCCGCGCCATTGGCCCCAAAGATATATCCGTCACTTTTATAAGCAGGCCGCATCTTTTTACCATAACCTCTATCGTGAGGTTTTCTGGACCTATCCCACAAAAAACCCGTAGAATCAACAGTAACTTTATCTTCCCTTAACAAACATCCACTGACAGAACCTATTTTTTTGTCGCGCCCCATGGCGGTCAAGGCTTGCTTTATGTAATCCGGTGACAACACAACATCATCATTCAGACACAACACGAAATCTCCCACAGAGCGAGCTATACCTTTATTCATGGGGCGGCAATAAAGCTCGTTATCAGGGCAATGATAAAGATCAAAATCTTCATAAGACTCTTTCAATCTTAAGGCGAGCTTCTCATCCGCTTTGTTCAAAAATACAGAACACCGCAGGCCTTTGTGCGTCTGCGCTGCTATGCTGTCAAGGCATTTAGCCAGCATAGGCCCTTTCTCTAAACTTACGACTATGACTGATACAAGGCCTTTAGGCGTGCTCATTTAAGCTTATTGTATTGACAAAATATTTTCTATAACTTAATATTATAGCATAATGTTCCGTAAAATAGTCTTTACGCTATTTTTATTCTTATTGGCGTGCCGCCCATTTCTATCCGCAATGGCGTCGCCGCGCGAAGACATTGTGTTCTCATGCATTTTTATAACAGTATCACTGCTCCTATTGAGAAAAAATACGTTGTTGCTTTTTAAAAGGCAGGCCTCTCTCTTTGTAACGCTTTTTTTACTTGCGGCCCTTGTTTCCATATCTTTTTCGCAAGACATCCAAAAAAGCCTCTCTGAATTCTATAAATACACTACTTACTTTTTAGCCTTTTTTGCTGTCAGCTCATTTGACGCCCAAGAAAGAAATTGTCTGTTCAAAATACTTATTTTAAGCTGCGCCATTGTTAGTTTATACGCCTTGCGCTGGCTAATAGGCGGGCTTTTTCCTACATTAGACTACCTTCGCGGCCTTGGCATAACAGAAGGTTTTGCCGTTGAGTATTTGTCACGAGGCCGGGCTTTCGTCCCATTCCCCACGCCGGCCGCTCTGGCGGGTTATCTCATTTTGTTCGCGCCATTAAGCGCTGCTCTCCTGCTGGAAACCGGAAAAAATAAACTGAAGAATTACTTCGCCCTTTCTGTTGTCATACTGACATCCATCGCCTTACTTGCCACTCAATCAATAGGCGGTTTTTTAAGCCTTGTTCTATCACTTATCATATTCTTATACACGCGAAAAAAAGGGCCGTCCAAAAAAATTATTTTTCCTGTTTTATGCGGCTTGATATCATGCGGGCTCATCTTGTTCTTTCTAAGGAACAGTTCGAACTACGATTTTAACACGCCGATCTTTTCTTTGACCAACAGATTATCGTACTGGAGAGAGGCAATAAATGTCATTTCCCAACACCCGTTAGCCGGCGTCGGTTTAGGAAATTACCCTTTCTTCAAAAGCATCTCTCCCCACAACTCATACTTACAGATATGGGCAGAGATCGGCATCCTTGGCCTGGCCTCTTTTATAGGTTTAGCTTATAAGACATTGGCGATCCAGGATGGGGCACAAAATAACGCCCTTTGGATAGGAAGCCTGGCGTTCCTTATCCACAACCTGGCTGACTTTACATTTTTCCAACCTGAAGTATCCCTGCTTTGGTGGGTCGTCGCTGCCCTGCTAACAAGTAAGGCCGAGCTTAATATAGCCCGGCCTTATAAAAATTAGGAAAGTCTGCCCTTTCTAGGCTAGACCCATGAAATAAATACGATCACGCCTAAAATAAGAACTAAAATACCCAATGCCCGCTGGCCGTTATCCGCGAGATTAAACCACCAATGAGCTTTTATCTTAGCAACAGGCGTCAAAAATATGTAAACCGCCTTGCCTATCTGGGCCAGGCCTAAAAGCACAATAAGCCAACCCACAGTGCTGGCTGACGCCGAAAATAATAAAAGTATGCCAATAAACAATGGTATCAATCCCAGAAGCCGCGTATCCTTTACCTTTAGCATGTCATTAGCGAACTTAATGACTTTTTTAGGCGCAAGTATCAACATAACGCCTTTAATGATAAGTATAACACTTATTAACAACAAAAAGAATCCCATATGCCCCCCCTTAGTTTTTGTCGA
>MNVR01000010.1:0-11740 GCA_001873995.1 Candidatus Phelpsiimicrobium noxiivivens | reverse complement strand
GGCCTCGGCACCGATTGCCGAGGCCGGGCCTCAGTTTTTAACAACCTACCTTTTATACGTCCCCATTATATCAGCTTGCGCTAAAATATGCCCTTGCATCGCGAAAAGCAAAGACTCTTTTGTCACCTTGCCCTTAATGGCCAACATAGTATCTAAAGCATACAACCTGAAAAAATACCTGTGCGGCTTTCCCGAAGGAGGACAAGGGCCGCCATAACCTGTCCTTTTAAAATCAGTATAACCCTGCCGAATACCATCTTTCAAAGATTCACTCATAGCAATACCATCTGGCAATCCGCCAGCAACGGCAGGAATATTATATATGACCCAATGGACCCAGACCCCCATCGGTGCATCGGGGTCATCACAGATAAGAGCGAAACTAACAGTCCCTACGGGCGCGCCTTCCCATCGTAATTCTGGAGAGATATCACGTCCTTCACAGGTATACTGACGCGGTATAACCGCTCCATTGCTAAACGCAGCGCTCTTGATCTCAAATGCCATAGCTTTACTCACTTCGCAAGACAGCGCGATAAACACCGATACTAGAATAACTGTACAGTTTTTTATCATACCATATTTAATAAACACACGATCTAAAATTAACGAATGAGACAAATCAAACAGAATGATTTGTCTCATTAGAATGATTTGTCTCATTAAGGTGCTCAATCCCAGACTTTTGTTATATATTCCTGCACCATACGATTAGTATTAAAATGCCCAGCCTGAACAATGCAATCGATCATCATATCCAGCCAGGGAGAACGGACATCAAAAGAAACCCCATTTATTCCCATATAATAAACCTGCGCCATCTCTTCAAGGGCCTTATAAAGAGCTTTGGAATCTTCATCCAGCCTCAACACTAAACCATCCGTAAAGGATCTGTTTTTATCACGATAACCGAAAAACTTACCAATGCCTGCGTCAACAGCCTCAGCCACCCAACCATCCACGGTGCTCAACTGCAAAACACCGTTAGCGATAGCCTTCATGCCACTCGTACCAGACGCTTCGTAAGGCGGAAGCGGATTATTAAGCCAGATATCCACGCTTGAAACAAGGAACTTAGCGATATAAATATCATAATTTTCAAGCATGACGATATTCAATAAGCCGTCTTCGCTGACAGCCTTATCAATAGTATTCATAATGTCATTAATATAAGTGAACGCGAGGCTATCATTGGGGTGGGCTTTACCCGCGTAAAGGATCTGCAATGGCCCTACACGGCGGGCTATCTCTATTAAATGTTCAATATCCTGAAAGATAAGGCTCGGCCTCTTGTAAGCGGCTATTCTTCTTGCCCAGGCTATTGTAAGAACGTCCTCCTTGAACTTCCAATGGCCAAGAAGACCTGAGAGCCTCCTTTTGTTTTCCTGATGCGCCAGCCAAAGCGCCTGCCTGAAATTATCGTCGTCTTTTAATTTCGCGGCACCCGCCAAAAGGGTTGGATCACTCCTAAAATCACCCAGTTGCTTGGCGTAACCGTCCAACACCTTCAAGATCGGTTCGGAAACCCACGTCGCGAAATGTATACCGTTAGTTATAGATCTTATTTTAGCGCTATACGACGGGAACTGAAGCCGCATGACTTCGCCGTGTTTTTTTGATACGGCATTAATGCTTCGGGACGTATTCATGGCAAGGATGGTCAGATTGACCGTATCCGACGCCTCATCTTCCATGCCGAATGCCTTGACTACTTCAACATCTTCCGGCCTTAAGATGCGCTCAAGATCAGAGAGCGCGAAACGGTCGTGGCCCGCGGGGACAGGCGTATGGCAAGTATATGCAAAATGAAGCTTAGCCGAGCCATATTCTTCTGGTTTTAAACTCCTTGCTTTCTGCACAAACGCGAAAGCCGCGTGCCCTTCGTTCAGATGATATAGGCTCAAAGGATAGCCGAGCTCATCTAACGCCTTCATACCTCCCATGCCCAAGATCAAACGCTGAAGCAGGCGCCCGTCAAGATCATCGCTCTTATACAACCTATCCGTCAGCTTCTTATCCGCCTCTTCATTCTCTTCAACATTTGAATCAAGAAGAATAAGAGGCACCACGTGATCTCGCGCGCGGTTATAAACGTAATACTTCCACAATCTTAAATAAATATTCTTATCTTTTAGCTCAAGCTTTATCTTATTTTCCAGGGGGATAAGCCCAGGAAAAGACGCGGGGTCCCAATTCATCTCTTCAGGCAGTTGCCCGAACTTGAACCAAAATCTCTGTTTAAAATATCCTTTGTTCCACAAGATGCCTACTGCAACCATCGGCATCTTCAGGTCAGCGGCTGTTTTTATAGTGTCCCCTGCCAATACGCCCAGGCCTCCGCTATAGATCGGCAGGTCCAAAGCGGCGTCTATCTTTAAAGAAAAAAGATAATCCGCGATGCGTTCATTGGAAATAATATCGTTCTCTGAAAGTTTATTGAGGGGCTTTAGCGGCGCGGCAGACTTAAATACATTGTAGATATTAGTGGCCAGGCCATACTCCATAGAAAAATAGGCCATTGCCTTCTTGTCTCCGGAGAGAAGCCTCTTCTCCGCGTTAATGATAGCTCCTACCGGAAAGGTAAAATAAACATCATCGTGGATATCGGCGCGATACCTTGCATCATAATCCTGGATCTTCGCGAATTTCAACAAAGGGCTATGGCCGGGCATTACGCTCCTCTATTCTTGTGCCGGTCAACGCTCCTTTTTCATCAAGATCCAGATACACCTTAGGAGAATCAAAAAAATCTACCTGGCCGCGATACAACAAATAAGGCCCTGCGTCTAAAACAGGCTCACCGTAACGCGCGATCATGCTTTTTCTAGTAGTCCCTTTTTTTATATTTCCGGCTTTGGCCTCTCTCAAAACGGCCTTAAACCGCGCCTCCTCTATTTTCATATAATTCTGCTGAGCCTTCTGTTCTGAGCTTACATCCATAAGCGTCCTCAAAGGCTGACTACAGCCTAAGCAGCCAACCAGTAATAAAAAAATAGATGTGCCGTATAATAATATGCTCTTCATAAGGCCTCTGCCTTCCCAGCGATCGCGGCTTTTATAAATTCCCTGAAAAGTGGGTGCGCGTGGTCAGGCTTAGACTTGAATTCCGGATGAAATTGCACGGCTACGAACCATGGATGGCCTTTGAGCTCAACTATCTCAACAAGAAGGCCGTTAGGCGATATCCCGGAGATCCTCATACCCTTCTTAAACAAAATATCTTTATAGGCCTTATTGAATTCGTAACGATGCCTATGGCGCTCCCAGATGACACTTCGCTTGTACGCGGCATGGGCGCGCGTCCCGGCTATTAATTTCGCGGGATAAGCCCCTAAACGCATAGTCGCGCCCTTGGCATTAATATGTTTTTGTTCATCTAATAAACTGATCACGGGATGAGCGGTTTTGCGGTTAAATTCCGTAGAGTTAGCGCCTTTCAGGCCGCAGACATTCCTGGCAAATTCCATAACAGCCGTCTGCATACCTAAACAAATACCAAAATAAGGTATTTTTTCGCGGCGCGCGTACTCAACAGCGTTGATCTTTCCTTCAATGCCTCTATAACCAAACCCACCAGGCACGAGTATTCCATCAACACCCTTAAAAAGAAATGACGCCTTATGGCGCTTTACATCCTCTGAATCTATTTTAACTACTTCAACTCTTGAATTATTAGCTATGCCGCCGTGTATAAGCGCCTCGTAAATAGATTTATACGCGTCCTGAAGCGTTATGTATTTACCGACAACCGCGATACGGCATGACTTTTTTGGATTTTTTACGACGCCTACGACCTTTTCGCTCCACGCCTTAAGATCCCCATGTCTACACTTAAGGCGCAAAAATTTCAAAATAAGATCGTCTAATCCGTCTTTTTTAAACAAAAGCGGGACTTCGTAAATGCTTTTTACATCCAGGGCTTCAAAAACGGCATTTTCGCCTACATTACAAAAAAGCGCTATCTTTTGTTTAATATCCTTTGAGATGGGTTTTTCTGAACGACAAAGAAGTATCTCCGGCTGAATACCTATTTCCCTTAATTTACCTACACTATGCTGCGTGGGTTTTGTTTTGATCTCCTCAGCTGCCCTTATATAAGGAACGAGGGTTAAATGTATATTTATGGCGTTAGAACTACCTAACTCCTGCGTGAGCTGCCTGACAGCTTCCAGAAAAGGCAAGCTCTCTATATCACCGACAGTGCCTCCTATCTCAACAATGACAATGTCATTATGGCCGCTTAAAGACAACTTCTTAAGAGAATTTTTTATCTCATCAGTAATATGCGGCACGACCTGGACGGTCGAACCTAGATAATCTCCGCGCCGTTCTTTGGCAATAACACAGAAATATATCTTGCCTGTAGTGATATTGTTATTCCGCGATAACTTGACATTGGTAAACCGCTCGTAATGCCCAAGGTCAAGGTCAGTCTCTGCGCCGTCATCAGTAACATAGACTTCGCCGTGCTGGAAAGGGTTCATAGTGCCAGGGTCCACGTTGATGTACGGATCACATTTGACCAACGCAACTTTAAGGCCCCTTGCCTCCAATATCTTTCCTATGGAAGCGCTGGCTATGCCCTTGCCAAGGCTTGAAACAACACCACCTGTAACGAATATAAATTTAGCCATCTCCACTCCTTTAGATATCACGCATTAGAGATTAAGTCAACTAAAAACTTACACTCATACCGTCGGAAGCAGCCACGACTTCCATGCCGGTCTCCCAGGAAAGCCTTTTAGCCAAAAAATGCGGATTAGCCTTAAGCATTGTCATGCCAAAATGAGTCAGGATAGCCTTCTTGGGCTTTATTTCAGCTATGATATTCTTGGCATCGTCAAAACTTAAATGCTGGACGCCCGGATGAGGTTCAAAAAATACAACATTGATTATAACGATATCTGTCCTAAAATATTCTTCAATACCTTTGAAGTATTCCGTATCCGATAAAAGCGACACAGTAGCGCCGTTCAAGGAGAACTTTAACCCGTAAGTTTCGCATGGGTGGCGCAATTTAGGCGTCGTCTCAAAAGAAAAATCCCCTATTTCATACTTTTGGCTCTCTTTCAACAGCTCTATTTTGCCTACATAACCTTGGGTATGTTTAAGTATGACAGCATCCTGACTTATCGCGTCCTCCGGCAGGAATACAATCCCTCTCTTCTTAAAACCACCCTCTGTCATACCCTCTATCATAACATTGACGTCATTTACGTGGTCCAGATGGCGATGCGTCAAAATAATGGCATTCAACTGGGCCGGATCCAACTTAGGCCTTGAAGCCGCGCATCGCACGATACTCCCCGGGCCCGGGTCTATCAGAACATTATTCTGGCCTGACTTAAGCCACAGGCCTCCTGAAGCGCGCAGTTGTTTTATCATAACGAACCGCGCGCCTGCCGTGCCAAGGAACTTTATCCAATGATCACTTGTCGGTTTCTTGCGTATCACAAATAACCTCTATGCCGTTCTTTTTTAACAATGCGGCTGTCACTCCGAAACCTTTAGCCAATTTACCGGAAAAATGACCGTCAAATATCAACCCACAGCCGCATGACGGGCTCTTTGACTTAAGTATCACCTTATTAATATGATGTTCCTTAACAAGGGCTAAGGCCTTTTCAGCGCCTTTAATAAAAAACGAGGTCACATCCTTGCCGTCTTTAGATAATACTTTAGCGTGAGACTCCAGCACCGCGAACCCATCCCCGCCTACGATCTCCGAAGGCGCGTGCGGCACCTTCAATCCGCCCAAGGCTTCGGGACAAAACACAATAGCCTGGCCTGACTCATAAAGCCTGGCAAGAACCGGATCAAACTTATTAGTCCCGTCATAAACACAATTGATACCTGCCAGGCAGGCGCTTAGCATAGTCTTCGCCACGGGCGCCTTATTCACTTTTTCTTTAGCCATATCCTGCCCAATTCCTCCGTGATCTTTTCTTTTTGAACTATGCTTAAGGTAGATTTACCATCAAGTTCTTTGTCTTTAAAAAACCTTGCCTGTTTTTCTTGCGGCGATCTTCCCTTTTTTAAGAACTCTGCGCAAGCTATGACCTGCGCGCCACAAGAGCGCACGGCCAACTTAAGCTGTTTGTCATCCGTGACGACTACGATCTCTTTAGGCTGCCTATCTTGCGATACGATAGACTTTATCTTATCATCCGCCGTCTCTCCTTGTGTAAAAACTACCCTAAAAGAATGCTCCTCCTGATAAGAAAAACATTCCCTCTTACTGTCAAAGACCACTACCAAACCATTTTTTAAGGAACCATGCGGCCGGTAACATTCTAAATACGAAAAGAGCTCAGCGCGCGCGGCCCTTAGTTCATCGCGGTCAAAACGAGGCGTTCGCTTAATAAGATTATACCCGTCTACGATATAAGTTAAAGACATAGATAGCTCCCCCTAAGATCCCCAGCACTAACATAAAACCGAAATTTGACAGCGACAGCCACAGGGCCTTTTCAGCCGTGGCCCCGGCTTTGGTAAAGATAGCGACGCAGGCAGCGTCTCTGACGCCAAGCCCGCCTAAGGAAATAGGGATAACTGAAAAAACCGTTATAACCGGAACAAAAAGTAAAAAATAGATGAATTTCATATCCAGGCCTATTGCCCGCGCGATGAAAAAATACGTAACGGACAACCCTGCCTGAATAATAACCGACAAAAACCATGCGCCCGCGAGAATACCAGCCTTATGTTTAAAACTACGCGTGGCCTGGTGGATCTTGAGGAGATAATCCTTTAATTTTGCAAAAGGCAAAAATCCGAATACAGCTTTAAAAAATCTGCCTGAAAACATGATACCCGCGGAAAAAACCATTATCAATAATAAAATACCCGAGACCAGGAAAATGTTCTCATCGCCCAAAATACCATAACCAAAAACAAGCGCGCACGCTAAAACAGTAAAAAGACCAAAGAAGCCTGATGCCCTATCTAAGATAACCGTGGCAAGAATACCACTGGAGTGTGTCTTGGTGTGGCCCGCGATATCCAGGGTCCTGACAGCATCTCCTCCTATAGTGCTGGGCAAAACAAGATTAAAAAAAAGCGAAGCCATATAAGAAGACGCCAGGCGCGCGAAAGACACAGGTATGCATAAGCCTTTTAAAAGAAGCCGCCAGCGCAATACGACCAAAAAATTCAAAAAAACGAATAAAAGAAAAGCCAAAAGCATCTTGGAGATATCGGCGTTCCGCGCCACGCCAAAAAGCGCGCGTAAATCCGTCTTCCCAAATAAAAAGATCAGCAAACACAATGTAATGCTGATCTTTAAAATAAATGATCGTATTTTTTTCAAGAATGCCCGCTAAAGACAATTAGATCTTATTATCTAAAAATTTTCTTACGGAAAAGGCGGCTATGGCGCCGTCAGAACAGGCGGTCACAACCTGATTAAAAGGCCTGGCGCGGCAATCGCCCGCGGCAAAAACGCCGGGGAGCGAAGACACCATGCTTTCGTCGGTAACAACATAACCCGCGGCATTCAGGTCAAGAATACCGTTTAGGAAACCAGTGTCAGGGTCAGACCCTATAAAAATAAAGATCCCGTCACAATGCAGTATATCTTCTCTTTGAGACTTGATATTTTTTACTTTAATGCCGTCAACGCGCGTTTTACCTAATATCTCAACTGGCACAGAATCCCACTTTATAAAGATACCCTTATCCGCCTTTATTCTATCCTGCAATAATGCCGCGGCGCGAAACTCGCCGCGGCGATGGCAAATAGTCAGCGATTTGACGAACTTTCTTAAATAAAGCGCTTCTTCAAGGGCCGCGTCTCCTCCACCGATCATTACCACATCTTTATTTTTAAAAAGCGGGCCGTCACAGGTAGCGCAATAAGAGACGCCGTGGCCTATAAGGGCCTCTTCCCCTTTAACGCCCAATCTACGCGGCTGTGAACCCGCAGCTATAATAATACACCTTGATACATAAATATCGCTGGAACCAGTCACGTTTGATACGACATGCGTTTGAAAAATTCCGTCTTTATTCTCTATCTTTTCAACTTTTGTATCTTCAGCTAATTCTACATCGCTAAGCACTGATATCTGTTTCTTTGCTGCTTCAACCCACTTGCTGGACTTCATTTCATAGACGCCGGGATAATTCTCAATAAGCTCAGTTAAAAGGATCTGGCCGCCCGCGAAAGACTTTTCAACCAGGCGAGTCTTTAGTTTGGAACGGCCGGCGTAAAGAGCGGCTGTCAAACCCGCGGGCCCTGCGCCTATAATGACAACGTCTATGGCCAAATCACCCTCGCTCTTTTAAACTCTAATTTGTTAAAGAATTCTTTCCGACTCTAAACTCTTGAGTTTCTTCCTTAATCTCATTTTCGCGAAAAGATTCGCGTAATCAATAATAAGCCTGCCCCTTAAATGGTCTATCTCATGTTGTAATGCCCGCGCGAATAGATCACAGGCATTAAGCGTTATCTTTTCATTTTGTTCGTTATAACCGCTCACTACGATCTTTCTTGGCCTTCTGACCTTGACATATACTCCAGGAAGGCTAAGACAACCTTCCTCCATCACTTCAAACCCTGTCTTCTTTAAGATCCTGGGATTGATCAACGTGACTAGCCCGTTTCCCACGTCAACCATGACCATCTGTTTATTAATACCAACTTGCGGCGCTGCCAGGCCTACCCCGCCAGATAACCGCATTAACTCAGCCATCTGCTCAAGAATAGAGCGCTCAGCGTCAGCTACTTTGCTCACGGGTTTTGAGCGCCTTCGCAAAGAAGGGTCTCCGTAATACCTAATTTTTAATCTTGTTTGAGGAGTCAACATGGATGACATTTTTCTTCATTTTGGCTGCCTCTTCACCATTGACAAGGCAATATGAAAGAATTATTACTTCATCGCCTTCGCAGGCGAAACGTGCCGACGGGCCGTTCAGGCATATCTCTCCGGACCCTTTTTTGCCCTCTATGGCATACGTCTCTATGCGTGAGCCGTTGTTCAAATTCAAAACCTCCACCTTTTCCCCTGGTAGAATATCAGCGGCTTTAAGAAGCAATGGATCTACGGCAATACTGCCTTCGTAATATAATTTTGTTGCCGTGACCTTAGCCCTGTGTATCTTTGATTTAAGCATGATCCTAAACATATAACACTCCTTAATGTTGCATACTATAGGTATTTCTACCTTACAACGTTAATCCCGAAGTCTGCGCAGTAAATTTCATGCGTGTAGCGTGAAATTTACAAGCGTACAGACAAGGGGTCACTTGACCATATGGTATGTTTGACGAGCGATCATCAGTTCTTCATTCGTTGGTATAACAAGTATCTTTACTTTCCTCCTGTTTAAAAATCCGAAAATATCCCTTAATATCATACTTCTGATATCTTTTTCGTTCTCACCTATGCCAGCCGTAAAGACTATAGCGTCAACGCCTCCGAGCGCCGCGACATAACTGCCGATATATTTTTTTATCCTATAGGCAAATATCTCAAGCGCCAATTTTGCCCTTTTGTTACCGGCTTTCGCGGCAGACTTTATCTCCCTCATATCGTTGCTTAATCCTGATATACCTTTTAAGCCACTCTTGTAATTCAATATTTTGTCTATTTCCTCAAGGCTTATTTTTTCTTTTTCCGCAAGAAAAATAACGGAAGCTGGATCAATATCGCCGCAGCGAGTGCCCATTACAAGCCCTTCAAGAGGCGTAAACCCCATGCTTGTATCAATGGACTTGCCATATTTAACAGCTGTTATGCTGCACCCATTGCCTAAATGGCATGTTATAAGCTTAAGTTTATTCAGGCGTTTCTTTAATATCCTGGCTGCCTCGTGAGCCACATACTGATGACTTGTGCCGTGAAACCCGAATTTCCTTAAATTATATTTTTCGTAATATTCATAAGGCAGGCCATAGATGTAAGCATACTCCGGTAAAGACTGATGAAAGGCTGTATCAAAAATAGCCACCTGTTTAATGCCGCCCAAAAGCTCTTTGCACGCCTCGATCCCCGCGAGATTTGCCGGGTTATGCAAAGGCGCCAGCTCAATGCACTCTCTTATTTTACCAATCACCTCATCCGTTATAACCGTCGGTTCCTTAAAAGTTACGCCGCCGTGGACAACGCGATGGCCTATCGCGAATATCTCATTTAAATTTTTTAGTTTAGCTTTTGATGAATGTATCAAGCCGTCAAGAAGTACCTGGATGCCGGCCTTATGGTCCTTGACGTTAGAATCCTTATGCCCTATTCTCTCAATGAGGCCTTTTGACAAAAGCACATAACGAGAGCCGTTGTTTTTAGTATTGACCTGCACATCAAAAAGCCTATATTTAATAGACGAGCTTCCTGAATTGATAACAAGTATCTTATGGCTTGTCATATCTGCTCACCCTGGCTTTCATAGTGAGCGCGTATAGCAGTAACAGCCGCGCAATCAACCACATCTTCCCAACTGCAACCGCGTGATAGATCGCTGCATGGTTTGACCAAGCCCAATAATAATGGGCCCAACGCCCTGCCTCCAGACAACCTTTCAACAAGCTTATATGAAATATTACCTGCCTCAAGATTAGGAAATATAAGAATATTAGCATTGCCCTGTATAGGGCTATCGGGATTCTTGAATTTAGCTACTTCAGGCACTATGGCCGCGTCAACCTGGAGTTCACCGTCAACAATAAGGCCGGGTTGTGTCTCTTTCAAGAACGCTGTCGCCTCTCTGATGCGCTCAACAAACCTTCCTGTAGCAGAACCCTTCGTGGAATAACTAAGCATTGCCACGCGCGGAGTAAAACCCAACACTTTACGGCCCAGTTCTGCCGCTGAGATAGCTATCTGAGACAATTGCCTGGTAGTCGGGTCGGGTATAATACCGCAATCAGCGAATATCAAAACGCCGTTCTCGCCATAATTACGATTTGGTATAAGCATGATAAAACAACTTGATATAGTAGCTATCCTCCTGTCTATCCCTAAACAATACAAACCAGCCCTTGCGACGTCCGTAGTGGTCGTTGCCGCCCCTGCCACAAAACCGTCTGCTAATCCTTCGCGGACCATCATAGCTCCATAATATACTGGGTTTAAGATCACCTCGCGGGCCTCGTCTTTTGAAATACCCTTATGCTCCCTTAACTGAAAATATAATTCCGAATATTCATCTATCCTTTTAGGCTCTAATTTGCCCTTTTCTAATAAGATGACTTCACATATCCCTTCCTTGCGCAGAAATTCCGCCGCGCGGCTCACGCGAGGATCATGCCCCTCAGGCAATACGATCTTCTTTGATCGTTGTTTCGCTTTCTCTCTCAATTGTGTTATGGTATCCATATTACCTTAAAAGCTCCTCCATCTTTGCCTTAAGCTCTGACTTACCCATAGCTCCTACGAACTGCTCAAGCACCTGGCCGTTTTTAAAGAACATGATAGTCGGTATGGACATGACGCCATAGGCTGTCGCGGTCTTTTGGCCGTCGTCTACATTCAGTTTAGCTACTTTAAACTTGCCTTCAAATTCCGTGGCCATCTCCTCCACCACAGGGCCTACTCTTCTACACGGCCCGCACCACTCCGCCCAGAAATCTACCAGGCATGGCAGCTTTGATCCCAATACCTCTTCTTTAAAATTATCGTCATTTAAATGAATAATGCCCACAAACACCTCCAAGTTTATCCGTTAATTATAACAAAAAATTTTAAAAATAAAACATAAATAAATGTCAAGGCCCGGCCTCGCCATTCGGGGCCGAGGCAGG
>MNVR01000013.1 GCA_001873995.1 Candidatus Phelpsiimicrobium noxiivivens | reverse complement strand
CCAAAGACAGCTTTAATAACGGTGTGAGGGGGGGGTGAAGACAAAAAAAGCCGAAAGTTGTCAAAACGTTGGTGATATAACTATAGATGAAATTCCTAGGCAAGTTATAGTTAGGTAAACCTAGTATATATATAATTTAATTATTCATTTCATTTAAAGGAGGAAAAGATGAGTAAGCGCTTAGTGCTTTTGTTCTGCGCTCTGTTTGTGTTCGCGGCAGTAGTTCCCGCGTTCGCAGCAGTTCAGAACGTGAAAGTGAGCGGTGATATTCTAGCTCGCTATATTTTACGTAATGATTTTGACCTCTTAAAAGGTAACGGCGCAACAGGTGAAGACCAGATCAATGCCTTGAATACCGTTACCCGTTTGAGAGTTGATGCTGACCTGACTGATAACGTTTCCACAGTCATCAGGCTGATCAACGAAAGAGACTGGACTGTAGCTGGCGCTGCCACTACAGATATAGACCTGGATCTTGCTTATGTCACGATGAAGGAGTTTTTATATTCTCCTTTGACATTGGCAATAGGCCGTCAGGAACTCCACTTCGGCAATGATATGATCATTGGCGATGGCGTTGGTAGTCCTGATCCAGATGCAGTGTCCGGTGCTGTAGGCACAAACCAGGATACGAATTATACAGAAGCAG
Source organism: Candidatus Phelpsiimicrobium noxiivivens (assembly GCA_001873995.1). Classification (GTDB taxonomy): domain Bacteria; phylum Omnitrophota; class Gorgyraeia; order Velamenicoccales; family Velamenicoccaceae; genus Phelpsiimicrobium; species Phelpsiimicrobium noxiivivens. Next base: position 15,131 of record MNVR01000013.1, on the reverse strand, counting down.
CTGGTTATACCAACGGTGTGAACGGTGATCTTGCGTATCGCAAGGCGTTTGACGCGATAAGAGCCACATTCAATTATGACCCATTGGTTGTTGATATTGTGTACGCGAGACTTCAGCATGGTACTGTTTTTGGTGCTGAATCCAATGACATGATCAATCTTTGGGGTATGAATGCAGGCTATAAGTTCACTGATAAGTGGAACACGATGGCTGAAGGCTATGTCTGGTCAAAAGACAATAGCGCTATTAGGCATGTTGGTATAGACAAATCTGATACGGTCACCACAGTTGGCGCTAGGATCAGCACAAACCCAACTTCAAAAGTAAACCTTCAGCAAGAAATGGCTTGGCAGGGTGGAAAGAAAATATCTCCTGCCGCGGCTCCTACAGTTAATAGGGAACGCAGCGCGTGGGCATCTCAGTCAATAGCAATGGTTACGCCAGGATGGAAGTATAATCCTACTATTGGGATGATCTATTCGTATTTTTCAGGTGACGCGGATAGAAATTCTGTTGGTGCTACTGCTGGTAAAAAGTATCACGCATGGGATCCGATGTTTGAGAATCAGACAAGCGGCCACATCATCAATGCGTTATATTCGTCATCCAATACGCATAACATTAATGCCAGGCTGACAATGTCACCAATTGAAGACATTGTTTTGCAGTATGATTATGTGTATTTGTTGATGGCAAAGGCCAGCGCTCGGACTGGTACAGCTGATCTGAATGATTATGATGGCGCAGGTAATTCATTCAAGGCTGATAAGAAATCATTAGGTCAAGAGTTTGACGCGAACATGCTGTATAATTATACAGAAGATGTTCAATTCGGCCTCTTAGCCGGATGGTTCTGGCCTGCCAGAACGTATAGCAAGACAAATGGGGTTGATCAGAGAACAACAGCAACTGAAATGATCGCTTCTTGCAACGTGAAGTTCTAACGCAGAAAGCGTTAAGTGTTTTACAAAAAACCCTGGGGGATAAAACCTCCAGGGTTTTTTGTTGACCCTGCATCCTATAAACTATATACTATTAACTAATTCATGATAAATCTCGCTTTCATCCTCCATATGCACCAGCCTTATTACAAGAACCTCATCACAGGGGATGCAGAGCTCCCATGGGTGAGACTGCATGGCATTAAGGATTATCTTGATATGGCGCTTATCCTGGATGAATTCCCTGATATTCATCAAACTTTTAATGTTGTTCCATCTCTCTTAGAGCAAATTGAGGAATATTGTTCCGGCACACTGACTGATAAATTCTTAAGGCTTTCCTATAAAAAGGCTGTTGAACTGACACCTGATGAGAAAGGGTTTATTCGCGAGCGCTTCTTTAGCGCTGACATGAATCGGGTCATCGCGGTTCATCCGAGGTATTACAGCCTGTTTCTACATAAGCACTCTGATTATGCTTTTAGTGACCAGGATTACCTGGACCTTCAAGTTTGGTTCAATCTGTCATGGTTTGACCCAAGGTTCCGCCAGGACATACCAGAATTAAGGGCCATAGTCAAGAAATCCCGGTATTTCACAGAAGAGGATAAGAAGGTTGTATTAGACAAGCAAGTAGATATTTTAAAACAGATTATACCTATATATAAGAAGTGTCAGGATGAGGGTCGGCTTGAAATAAGCGTTTCGCCGTATTTTCATCCAATACTTCCGCTTTTATTTTCTTCTTTTGCCGGGCGCGACGCGAATCCCGCGATGCCTATGCCTAAGTCAGTCTTTTCTCATCCTGAAGACGTTATATGGCATGTGCAGGAAGCTGCTGATTTTTATCGTAAAAGATTTGGCGTCCCACCGCGCGGTATGTGGCCTTCAGAGCAGGCTGTTTCGCGTGAGATATTGCCAATTCTTATGAAAGCCAAACTTAACTGGATAGTTACCGACGAATCACTTTTGTGGAAGACGTTTTCGAAGATCAAAAGAGACGGCCGTATTTTGTACCGTCCGTATAATATCAGGATAAAAGACGGGTCGCTAACTGTGATCTTCAGGGATAGGTATCTTTCTGACCTCATAGGCTTTGAATATCAACACTGGAGGACGGTAGACGCGGTAGATAATTTTATGCACCATATTTTAAAAATAAAAGAATATTTCGGCGGAAACGATTGCCTTTTGACCGTGGCGTTAGATGGCGAAAATTGCTGGGAGTTTTATAGAAATGACGGAAGGGATTTTTTAAGGTTGCTCTATAGCCGCCTATCTGAAACTAGTTATGTCAAGACCGTTACAGTCAGCGAATATCTAGCCAACAACCCTTCCAGGCATCGCATGCCCGCGCTTGCCACAGGTTCATGGATACACGGTGACCTTAATAAATGGATGGGGCACCCGGCTAAAAATACAGCCTGGGATTATCTGACGCAGGCGCGCAACCTATTAACCGATGAGCATCTTAAAGATGAGCGTATTATGAAACAGATGCACGTTTTGGAGGGGAGCGACTGGTTCTGGTGGTACGGAGATAAAAATAAGCCGTTTGACGAACTTTACCGTATTCATTTGAATAATTTTTATACTATGCTTGGAAAAAAACCCGATGTTGATTTAAATTCGCCTATTGACAATTAAAGCTATGATGTTACAATGAAAAAAGAAGTATCTGACCACTTGGCAAAAGCGTTTTTTGACAAGAGAGACACAAAGAAAGAAGATAAGAGCTTTATCTTTTACATAGCTGTAAGTCTTTTGTTTGTAGCAGTTTTGCTCTTTGTATCTGGTTTCCTGACAAAACCAAATTTAAAGGGTTATTACATACGTGACGAGAAGCTGGTTTTTGAAAAACATGACGGGCCTTATATTTTAAACTTTAATTTTAGAGACAGTTCTTCTAAGATAGAAACATTGGCCATTAATATTCCAGATATTGACTTAAGTAACTACAAACGTTTGAGTTTTTCTATAAGATTAAAAGATGCTGACACTCGTCAGCTTGGGTCTGTAAAAGTTGGCCTCGTGAACATAAGAAAAGAAACATCCAGCCTATACGTATCAGACATAAATAATTCCTGGAAAAAACTGTCGCTTCCTTTTTCAGATTTTGGAAAGATCCAAGATTGGACTCGCCCTATCAAGATCACATTCACTCTTGAAGAGTGGAATATTTTTGCAAAGAAAGGTGAACTGCTTATAGACGGCGTAGAGTTTTCAAAAAATTAGATTTGTAACCCTTAGCATGGGAGGAAAGACATGGAAATAATCGCGATTGCGAATCAAAAAGGTGGATGTGGAAAAACAACTACAGCTACGAATCTCGCGGCAGCGCTGGCATTAAATAATAAAAAGACCCTTCTCGTTGACCTTGACCCTCAGGCGCACGCCTCTTTGGGCCTGGGTGTTGAAAAGGAGATAGGTATATATGATTGCTTATCTAAGATAAGCAAGAATAAATGCGCCCTAAAGGATATCATCGCCAATATTTCTCCAAATTTTGACCTGGCTCCGTCTAACATCATGTTAAGCACAATTGACCAGGAGTTCAGTGATGAGATCGGCAGGGAATCAAGGCTTTTTGATATACTAAAAGATTTTATTAATTCTTATGATTTTTGCCTTATAGATTGCCCGCCTAATTTAGGCCTTCTTACAGTCAACGCTATCAGGGCCGCTAACAAGCTTATTATACCGGTTGAGGCTTCGCGTTTTTCTTTAGATGGCGTAAAGCGCCTTGTTGAGATAGCGGAACTTGTGCGCGAACGCCTGAACCACTCAGTTGAGGTGCGCGTGCTTGTAAATAATTTTGATTCGCGCCTGCGGCATTCTTTTAATATCCTGAACAAAATAAAAGAAATATTCGGCGCGAAATGCTTTAACACGATAGTCCATATTAATGTTAAGATAAAAGAAGCGCAGTCCGTATCGCAGACAATATTCGCTTTTGACAAATATAGCCGCGGCTCTAAAGATTATTTCAGCTTATCGCGCGAGCTTATTTCAAAAGAAGAGGCTATAGTTGAGAAGATCGCCCAGCAGATGAAAAAGATCGTAAGAAAGCAAACAAAAGAATTTCTACCGGTGACATTTGAATTGAGCGGCCGTGAGGCAACAAGCGTTTTTGTAGTTGGAGATTTTAATAACTGGGCCGCTGATGATAATTCAAGGCTCACAAAAGATAATGGGTCATGGAAAAGACAGCTTAACCTTAAACCTGGTTCTTATAAATATAGGTATGTCATTGACGGTAAGTGGACAGAGGATCCGGCTAACCCTAACACTGAAAAAAATCCATTCGGTGAGTTAGATTCGCTTTTACTGGTAAAAGAGTAACCGCGGACGGACAGATGGATATTTTAGGCCTCTTTAAAGCGCGCAGGAGCATACGAAAATTTAAAGAAAAGGATATTTCTGATTCAAATATAGAAAAGATAATAAAAGCCGCAAGCCTGGCGCCTACCGCAAGAAACGTCCAACCCTGGGAATTTGTTGTTGTCAAAGACAGAAACCGCCTTATTGAATTGGCGGTTCTTGTTTCTCCTAATGGCGCTTTTATTAAAGACGCAGGCGCTTGCATCGTAATTTTTTGCCAGGATACCAAATACTATCTTGAAGATGGCTGCGCTACTACAACTTCGGCATTGCTTTGCGCTTCTCAACTTGGCATAGGGTCTTGTTGGGTGGCAGGAGACAAAAAAGATTATTGTGAAAAAGTAAGGATATTCTTAGGAGTTCCGCAAGGTTTTAAGCTTGTCAGCCTGGCAGCGTTAGGAGAATCCAATGAATCTCCTGATCCAGCCAAAAGAGACGCGCGTGAAATGATACACAAAGAAAGATTTTAAGCAAAGCCATGAATGAAGTAAATGTTAAATATACAGGCTGTATGGGATTTCAGGTACAAGCCAACGGGCACACCCTTACAGTAGATCTGTCAAAAGAAAAAGGTGGAAGTGATCAGGGCATGAATCCTCAGGAAGTCTTTATGGCGAGCTTAGGTTCCTGCATCGGAGTATATGTCACAAGATATTGCCAGAACGCTAAACTTGACGCGGATGACATGGATATTCATCTTGATTGGAGTTTATCAGACGACAAAACGAAAATAAAGATAATAAATATTAAAATAGAATTGCCTAACGCTGATGTCGGCAGGCGAAAGGATGCTTTGCTCCAAGTTGCTCATCACTGCCTTATCCACAATACTATTCAAAACCCTCCAGAGATCAAAATGGCGCTTTCGGCCAGAGATATTTCCTAAATGGTTTTTAAAAAACTTTTTAAGATGCTTAAACGCGCGTTTCGGCATAAGATACGCGGGCCTAAACATAAGATTAAGTATAAGCCAAAAGCCAGATCTAAAGTTAAATTAAAATTTAAGTCAAGGAATAGGATAAAGCATAGGCCTAAACATAGGCCTAAACATAGGCCTAAACACAAGCCCAAATATAAAGTAAAGCCCAAATTCAGGCAGAAACCTAAAATTATAGGCGCAATAACCCATTATTTTCCTAAGGTAAATGCCGCTGTGGTAAAATTAAAGAGGCCTTTAAAGATAGGCGAACCTATATGGATAAAAGGTAAAGTAACAGATTTCAGGCAGACAGTAGGTTCTATGCAGATAGACAGAAAACCTATTGAGTCAGCCAGGCCCGGACAGGAGATAGGCCTGCAGGTTTTTCGTGATGTTCGCCCAGGCGATCTAGTATTCGTTTCAGAAAAATAGCGGCTCCTATAAAGGCAAAATTAAAATGGCTAAATATTATATACGCGTTGCTAGTGAGTTGGATTACGATGAGATCACTAAACATCTTCTTATAGCCGGAGATTTGACTGGGGATTGTTTTTCCTGCCGCGAGGTAGGCATTGATCATTCAAGGGAAAAGTATTGCCCTAAGTGTAAGACAGATTTTAGGTACATTTCTTTGAGGAAATTCTCCGATTCGGTCAAGGGCGCTCAGATCGCGAGGCTTTGCCAAAAGAGGCCGGATCTGACCTATGTTGAATACGCCGACATAAAAGAGATCGCTGACAAGCTGAAGATCAAAAGTATATTTAAATAGAGTTCTGTAAGCTTGTTGGTCAAGTGTTATCCTTGCCATTGAGTTCATTATTCGGCCACTGTCGGCATTCGCTAAAAATTTTTTGGCGGCTGCGGCACCCGCCCCAAGATCTATAAATAATGGGTCTCGAACAGTCCTCGCCGAAGACCCCAAAAAACTTTTCGCTCATATTCTGCCTCCTTATGCGGCCTCACAATGAACTCAATGGCTTAACCAGTTTTTTTCGATGGCAAAATTGACTAAACTCGTTGCCCCGAATAAGGTTTTGTGTTAATATAATTACCTTATGGCCAGTAAGAAAAAGGTACTTTTATTGTATATTACGGAGCGTTCAGGCCATCATAGCGCGGTTCTTGCCATAAAAAAGGCGCTCCTCCTCAAAGACCCTGATTGTGTCTGTTTATGCGTCAATGCCTTTAAGTATATTTTCCCAATTGCTGAACGGGTTATCCATTTAATATATCTCTCTGTCATCAAAAGAGTTCCAATAATTTGGGAGAGCATGTATGATAATCAAACACTGTTCGCGAATATGGGGAAAATTAAAAATTGGGTCCACGGCATTGCTATTAAAAAAATTAAGCGTTTATTGGATGATTTTTCGCCTGACGTGATTGTCTGCACACAGGCTTTTCCCTGCGGCATTGTAGCTGATTATAAGAAAGTATATTCCTCTAAAATACCCCTCATCGCGTGCCTGACTGATCTTTCGCCTCATTCTTTTTGGGTATATGACACAGTGGATCATTACATAGTTCCTTGCGATAAAAGCAAAGGCATGCTTATGGAAAAAGGCGTGCCTAAAGAAAAGATCCAGCCTCTTGGTATCCCTATAGACCCAAAATTTGCCCAAAATCCAGATAAACGTGAACTATTAGCTAATTTCGGGTTACAGCCGGATATACCGGTCATAATGATAATGGGCGGCGGCCATGGCCTTGGGCCTATCAAAGCTATTATAAAAGAGTTGGAATCCGCGGATCGCAAACTGCAGCTTATTGTAGTATGCGGGATAAATCATAAGCTTTATCAATGGATAAATAGGTCAAGTTTTAAGAACAGGGTCCTGAACTTTAAATTTACGGATCAGATAGACCGTCTGATGAGCATTTCTTCTATGATCATAACAAAACCAGGCGGAGTGACTACAGCTGAGGCGCTGGCTAAAAAATTACCGATGATAATTTCTAACCCAATCCCAGGGCAGGAATTAAGAAATACCCAGATATTGGTTTCAAACAAAGCTGCTGTTTTGCTTGGGTCACCGGAGCAAGCCCTATCAGAAGTCCTATCTATACTGGATAGCAGCCCGTGCCCTAATGCGGATAATTCGTTTTCAAAACCAAAGTCTTCCATGCAGTTAGCTGACCTAATTTTAAACTTATGACGGGATATTTATTTTTTAGCTTTTTTTATTTTTTATCCTTGCGGCTGCCACTTAACGCCTGTTTCGCGATCGCCACTTTCCTTTCGCTCATTAAATATTATTTTTCTCCGAGGGACAGGAAGGCCGTCATCGCTAATTTAAGGTATATTTTGCCTGGATCAGAACAAAGGCATATACATGCTTACGCTAAAGAGGTCTTTATCAATTTTGGAAAATATCTTGTTGAGTTTTTCAGGATCGATCTACTAAAAAAAGAAGACCTTAATATTAAGATCAAGGTTTTGGGCAGGGAGTATATTGACCAAGCCCTAAAGGACGGTAAGGGGGCTATAATCCTGTCAGCGCATATGGGGAATTGGGAATTAGGCGGTGTATTTATGTCGCTTTTGGGTTATCCTATGATATCCGTAGCTCTTCCTCATAGGCATGGAAAGGTAAATTCTTTTTTTAACCAACAGCGCGAAAAAAGAGGGGCTATTGTAGTTCCTTCATCGGGCTTATCGATCAGAAAGATATATAAGGCTTTAAAGAATAATAAATTAGTCGCTCTTGTAGCCGATAGAGATTTTGCCAGCGGCGGCAAGAAAATGCCATTTTTGGGCCTGGAAAAGATCATTCCACGCGGCCCAGCGGCTTTATCAACGCGCACGGGAGCTCCTATAATACCTGGCTTTGTTATAAGACAGCCTGATAACACGCATATCCTGGAATTTTTAAAACCTATTAACTCTAACGCGAGCGAAGAGGATATTATCACCGATTATACAAAGGTTATTGAAGAAGTGATCCGCAAATACCCTTCGCAATGGCTTATGTTCAGAGAGTTCTGGAAAGAATGAATATCTGCGTTTTGATACCATCTTTTAATGAAGAGAAAACCATAGGCTGGCTTGTCAGGACAGTGCGCGGCTTAGGGTATGATATGATCGTTATTGACGATGGTTCAAAAGACAATACAGCTAAAATAGCCCGTGACCATGGAGCAGAGGTGTTGGTAAACGAGCATAATCTTGGCAAAGGCGCGTCCTTACGTAGAGCATTTGATCTGGCAGTCCCGAGAGATTATGACGCGGTCATTATCATGGACGCGGATGGCCAGCACTTACCTTCTGATATCGCGCCCTTCGTGGAGTGTTTTTCAAAAAAAAGCCCGGGCCTTATCGTGGGCAATAGGATGTTTAACGCGAAAGGCATGCCTTTTGTCAGGTTCTGCACTAATTGGGTTATGTCTTTTGTAATGTCAAAGATGTGCGGCCAACGGGTGCCTGATTCTCAATGCGGTTTTAGGCTGATCAGTATGGGCCTTTTGCGGAAAATGAACCTTAATACTGAAAAATTTGAAATTGAATCTGAAATGCTTCTGGAGGCGTCGCGGCATGGTTTTAAGATAGGATCTGTTCCCATTACGACCGTCTACGAAGGCCAGTTCAGCGCTATTCATCCATGGCACGATACAGTCCGATTTTTTAATTTTATTTTTAAGAAACTATGAAAAAACGATTAATATTATTTTTATCTGATCCTATATTCAGGCAAGGGGGTGTTATATTTGCCTCTAGTATAGTGGCCAACGTATTAAACCTGGTTTTTTGGCTGTATATGGTCAGGCATCTGGCGCCTCAGGATTACGGTGTTCTGAATACATTTGTTTCCGTGCTTATGTTTTTTTGCGTGCCTGTAAGTATGCTACAGACAGTTGTCACCAGGTATACATCAAAATACATGGCCCACAAAGATATAAATAGGGTGCAGTCATTACTTTCGTATTTTATAAAAATTATAGGTATTTTTTTAGCGGTCGTAATATTTGTTTTGATCATCGGAGGCCGCGATATCGCTGTATTTTTACAGATCGATGAAAAAAGGCTTCTTTTCGCGGTTGCCGCGGGGATAATTTTTAGTTCTTTAGCTACGATCACGATGGGCGCTCTTGCGGGCCTGCAAAAATTCAATGACGTTGCCATTAATAGTGTGGTTTCCAGTATATCAAAATTATTTTTTGGATTTGTCCTGGTCGCCGCGGGCCTAAAGGCTTTTGGCGGCCTTTTAGGTTTTGTCTTTTCGGCTATTGTGGGCTTTAGCCTTTCCTTATTTCAACTGCCTAAGGATATGATCAAATTAAAAGCTTCGCCTGGTTTAGTTATACTGGATAAGAAAGATATCTATAGCTATTTTTTTCCAGTGGGCCTATCTATGCTGTGTTTCTTCGCGCTGACGAATATGGATATAATTTTAGTAAAACATTTTTTCGCGCCTCTTGAGGCAGGTTTATATTCTGTAGCTCAGGTGGTTGGCAAAATAGCCCTTTTTGTGCCGGGGGCCGTAGGTATTGTCATGTTCCCTAAAATAGTTGATTCCCACGCTAAAAATGAGAATACTAAGGTTCTTTTAAAAAAGTGCCTTGTTGTTGTGGGATCGTTGTGCGGTTGCGCTGCCATTGTCAGCCTATTATTTCCGGCATTTATCTTGAAAGTTTTGACAGGGCACGAACAGGTTTTAGCCATAGGACTCGTCAAATTTTTCGCGATAAGCATGAGCCTTTTCGCGCTTACTAATATTATTATGTTGTATCATTTATCTCTTCGCCGGATGAAATATATTTATTTTTTGGCGTGTATGGCTGTTTGCCAATTCTTAGGGATATGTTTGTTCCATAAGACTTTAACTGACGTGCTTTTGGTCCTGACTTTTTGTTCCGCTGTATTGTTTTATTTTGGACTAAAATTTTCTGGAGGCCCGATCCGTGAAAGACCTTAAGAGCAAGGTTTCCGTTATAATGCCGGCTTATAATGAGGCGCCTACTATAAAGGAGAGCCTTGAGGAGACAGTGCGCACATTCAATGATTTTGGATGTAAGTATGAGATCATATTATTGGATGACGGCAGCCCGGACGGCACGTATGATGAAGCTTTGAAGATAGCAAGAAAATACCCGCAGATAAAGGTTAAACGTATACCGCGCAGGTACAGGAACTCCGGCAAAGGCAGGGCACTGAAGAAAGCGTTTCGTTATGTTACAGGCGACTACGTCGTTTTTTTAGACGCGGATCTTGATCTTCACCCTATACAGGTCCAGACACTTTTTGATATTATGCTCTTATCCGATGTTGATGTAGTCATAGGTTCAAAGCTGCACCCAAATTCAAAAGTCGAGTATCCGTTATCCAGAAAAATAGTTAGTTACATTTATTATCTTATTATTAAAATTCTTTTCGGCCTGCCAGTTCATGATACACAGACAGGGTTGAAAGTTTTTAGAACAGATGTCCTCAAGCATGTTTTTCCAAGGATTGTTGTAAAGAAATTCGCTTTAGACCTTGAGATATTGGCTAATGTGGCGCGCCTGGGATATAAAATAGCTGAAGCGCCAATAGTCTTGAAACAAAAAAGGCACATGGGCAGGATAGGTTTAAATGCTATTTGGCAGACCGGGTATGATACATTGGCTATTTTTTACAGGATGAAGATCATGAAATATTACGATCGTTTTCCGCATGAGGTTAAGTAATGGTGTCTATTATTATAGCTGTTAAAGGCTTTAACGATCTTTTGAAAGAATCCATTCAAAAGTGCCTTAAGCTTGACTATAAGGATTATGAGATCATTATTTTGCCTGACGAAGAATTTTCATATGATGATCCCAAAGTGCGGGTAATTCCCACAGGCCCATGCCTACCCGCAAAAAAAAGAAATATTGGAAGCTTACAGGCAAAAGGAGAGATCCTGGCCTTTTTGGATGATGACGCGTATCCTTCTGAAAACTGGTTAACAAGCGCGTTGAAAAATTTTAAAGACGGCGATGTAGCGGCTGTCGGGGGGCCTGCTGTAACGCCTCCGACTGAAGATCTTTTAAGGCGTTCTAGCGGCCTTGTTTATGAGTCTTTCGCGGCAAGCGGCACATTCCGTTACCGTTACATAAAGTCTGAAAAGAGGCTGGTAGACGATTATCCTTCGTGCAACCTTATTGTAAGAAAGGCAATTTTTGACCTATTAGGCGGCTTTAAGACTAATTTTTGGCCTGGAGAAGATACTCACCTGTGCCTTGAGATAACCAAGCGCCTTAATAAAAAAATAGTCTATGACCCAGAGGCGCTTGTCTTTCATCATAGAAGGCCTTTATTTTTACCGCATTTGAAGCAGATCCGCAGCTACGCGTTGCACAGGGGTTATTTTGTTAAACACTTTCCTGAAACTTCTTTGAGATGGCAATATTTCATTCCAACTGTTTTTTTAACCTGGTTGGTATTAGGTTTATTTTTAGCATTCCTTGATAATTCTTTCGCGTATATTTACGCGGGTTCTATATTAGCATACGGCTTATTTGTCTTAGCCAATGTTATCGTGAGAAGAGACATGAAAATGACGTGTTTGGTTGTTTTAGGTGTTTTTCTAACCCATCTCTGTTATGGCATGTATTTTATTTTTGGGCTTATCGCGCCAAGCTTAAAAGAGGAGGACAGGCCGTGAAGATCGCTATAGCTTATCCTCCTTTAAACGCCAAAAAAGGCGCGCCTCTTTTATCTCAGAACAGGCAATTTCAGTATTTCAAAGAACCCACTTATATTTATCCTGTTGTGCCCGCGCAGGCCGCGACACTCCTGAAAAAAGCGGGGCACGAAGTATTCTGGATCGACGGTATCGCGGAAGGTATTTCTTATGAAGATTTTTTAAAGAGGGTTATTGATATAAAGCCGGATGTAATAGCTATGGAAACCAAGACGCCGGTGGTGAAGCAACACTGGAAGATCATAAATGACCTCAAAAAATTATGTACTATAAACTATAAACTATTAACTATTTTATTCGGCGACCATGTCACCGCGCTGCCCCAGGAATCCTTTGATAACTCAAAAGTAGACTTTGTCCTTACCGGTGGCGATCATGATTTCCTTTTATTAAGTTTGTGTAATTCTATAAACCATGAACTATCAACTATAAACTATGCGTCACTTGAGCCAGGCATCTGGTATCGTGATAATGGCGTAGTTAAGAACACAGGCGCATTCAAGCTTGACCATGACCTAAATTCAATTCCTTTTATTGACCGGGACCTGGCCAAATGGCAGCTCTACGCGTTTAAGAACGGTAATTTTAAAAGAACTCCCGGCACATATATTATGTCAGGACGTGATTGTTGGTGGGGAAAGTGCAAATTTTGTTCTTGGCCGACTCTTTATCCGCGATTTAGGTCAAGGCGCTCAGAGAATGTAGTTAACGAGATAGGATCTTTAGTTGAGCGCTACGGCGTATCTGAAATAATGGATGATACCGGCACATTTCCTATCGGTGATTGGCTTGACGATTTTTGTAGTATAATGATGCACAGGGGTTTGAATAAGAAGGTTGCCATTGATTGCAATATGCGTTTCGGGGCATTGAGCTTAGCTGAATATAAGAAAATGAGACAAGCAGGTTTTCGTCTTGTCCTGTTCGGCCTTGAATCTGCCAATCAAAAAACCTTAGACAGAATAGACAAAAATTTAAAAGTTGAAGATATCATAGGCTCATGCAGGGCTGCCCGAGAAGCAGGCTTGTATCCGCATATAACCATTATGTTTGGTTATCCATGGGAAACATACGATGAGGCGCTTAATACGCTTAAATTAGGCCGCTGGCTGCTTAAAAAAGGCTTCGCCTACACAGTTCAGGCTACGGTTGTCATACCATATCCTGGTTCTAAGTTGTTTGAAGAATGCCGTAAAGATGGCACTTTAGGGACACTTAATTGGGATGATTATGATATGAAACAACCGGTGATGAAAAGTCCCATAAATGATGCTCAAATGATGGGCCTTGTGCGAGGTATTTATAATGTCGCGTTCAACCCGGAGTTTATTTTTAACAGGCTAAGATCGGTCAGAGATATGTCTGACCTGGCGTATTTTGGGCGCGGAACAAAAAAAATACTTGGCCATATATTTGATTTTGAGCACCATAATGTGAGCCGAAGGCGTATTTAGCGAAATCCTGCGAAGCGTGTTAAAATTGTCGGAGAGAATTTTAACACATTTTGCGAAGCTGGATAGAAAGCGAGGTATCATGAAAGGAATAATTTTAGCAGGAGGTAAGGCGACAAGGCTTTTTCCTATCACCAAAGGTGTATGCAAACAGCTGCTGCCAATTTATGATAAGCCGATGATATATTATCCGCTTTCAGTCCTGATGCTGGCTGGCATAAAAGATATCCTTCTTATATCTACCTCAAAAGACGTCCCCCGGTTTAAAGATCTTTTAGGCAATGGCGATGGCCTGGGTATTAAACTATCGTATGCCGTTCAACAAGAGCCGCGCGGCTTAGCAGACAGCCTTATCATAGGTGAGGATTTCATAGGTGATAATAGCGTTTCTTTGATATTAGGAGACAACATATTCTATGGGCACGATATGACTGGTATATTAAAACAGGCTGCTCGTTTAAAACAAGGAGCTTATGTTTTTGGGTATTACGTTAAAGACCCACAGCGTTATGGTGTTATTGAATTCGGCAAGAACTCCAAAGTCGCGTCTATTGTAGAAAAACCAAGTTCGCCAAAGTCTAATTGGGCTGTTACAGGGCTTTATTTCTACGACAAGAACGCGGCGAAGATCGCCAAAAAAGTAAAACCTTCCGCCAGGGGTGAGATAGAGATCACTTCAGTAAATAGCGAATATTTGAAAAGAGGCGAGCTTAAAGTAAAACTTTTAGGCCGTGGTTATGCCTGGCTTGATACAGGCACTTACGATTCTCTGATAGACGCGTCTGTATTCATTAAAACTATTGAGGAAAGGCAGGGCTTAAAAGTGGGTTGTATTGAGGAAGTCGCCTATCGCATGGGTTATATCAATGCGGGCCAACTAGAGCGCTTGTCCGCGGCAATAAAAACGCCATACGGTGAATACCTGAAAGGTATATTAGACTATGAAAAAAGATAAAATACTTATTTTTGGCCGCGGTTTTATAGGAGAGAGATTACAAAAGGCGTTGCAATGTCAAATAACCGAAAAAAGGATATTGAAATTTGATGACGCTGACATGGAGGTTGCGAGATTCGCGCCTAAAGTCATCATTAATTGTATAGGTTACACGGGCGCGAAGAATGTGGACGGATGTGAATTAGATAAAGATGCTACACTTTCAGCCAATGTCTTTGTACCGCTTCTATTAGCTGAGGTAGCTTTACGCCGGGGTATAAAATTAGTCCATATATCAAGCGGCTGTATTTATAACTACGATTATTCTAAGAATAAGCCTATCACAGAGCAAGACATCCCGGACTTCTTTGGGCTTTTTTACAGCCGCTCAAAAATTTACGCTGAAAGAGCTTTGGATATTTTATCGTCTAAATATAATATCCTGATCGCCCGCATAAGAATACCTCTTGACGATAGGCCCACACCGCGGAACATCCTTGATAAGATAATACGGTACAAAAAGGTCATAGGCCTGCCTAATTCCGTAACATATATTCCTGATTTTATAAAGGCTTTAAAACACCTGATAAAAAAGGACGCAAAGGGTATATATAACGTGGTTAATTCAGGCGGCATGCGGTATCCGGAATTTCTGGATGTATATAGAAAATACAGGCCTGATTTTGAATACAAGGTCATAAGTTATAAAAAACTTGATCTGGTCAGGACCAACCTTATACTTTCCACAAAGAAACTGGAAAAAACAGGGTTTAAAGTCCGGCCAATAAAAGAGGTATACGAAGAATGCGTCCAAAACTATCTAAAATATTAGTAACTGGCGGG
>MNVR01000020.1 GCA_001873995.1 Candidatus Phelpsiimicrobium noxiivivens | reverse complement strand
TAAAGACTTTTTAAAATACAGTACTTTTCTAAGTGTGTTTATTTTATTATACAATTGTTATGTTTTTTCCACCTTTTTAGAAAGATACATTCTCCATTGTTTTTCAAGTTCTTCTACGGTGCGTATATGCTCGGCATAAGCAAAATTCAGCGCTTCATCAAAAGTTTAATTGTTGCATATGCGCTGGCAGAGGTCTTTGAATCTGTCGTTACCGTAAAACCCGATAAGATATCCAACAAGAGCCCCTGATTTAATATAGTAGGTGTTGATCAAGACGTCAGGGCTGAGTACGACGATGCCGAGCGCGCCTTCTTTTGTCCTGACGGTTCGGAAATAGAACCTTTTGCCGTTTTTGTCAATGAATTTGATGTTGAGCCTGAGGATACCTTTTATGGATAAAAGCGTGTCTTTTTCATAAAGTTCTTTAGCCTTTGTGAGTAATTCATGCCTTGCGGCATCACTTTCTTCCCATTGGGCGACGCCTTCGTCCAGCCATATAGGCACATTATCTTTGAATTCCATGGAATACTTAAAGATCAGATGGGCTATTTCATGGGGTAGCACGGATCCAATGAGACTAGTGCTTCCCTCGCAGCTTGATATAGTCTTGTTTTTATAGTCCGCGCTGCCTTGTGACCATTCAGGCTGGCCGCTTGCCTTTAAGTAAGAGTCCCGGTCATGGTATATAAATATTTTGACACTATTATCCCATGTCCAAAAACCGGAATGACGGCCATATCCTAAGCCGTAAGCTATTCTTTGGTAATATATCTCTGCTTTACGGCTTACTTCCTTGGAAAAAATATTATTTTCGGATGAATATACCATAAAGTGCTCACCTTTTATCTCCTGTCTTCCGCGTAAGAGCTCAAGGAAATGCATGTCAAGATAGATAGACAGCAAAGGACAGCAATTATATTAAGATGTGGAGCCGTTTTTGTCTTGGCCATTGTTATTGTTTTAAGTTCGAGATTCAGCTATTTCCGCGGCGTGGCTAAGCTCTTCTAAAATAGCAACTATATCCTGTTCTGGTATCTTAGCTGTGAAAAATAGCGATTGCGCGGATGTCGTGGCTGTGCAGTTGTGGTGGATCCCCAGCTCTTGATCTACCAAGGGTTCTATATAGAAGCGGAGATTTAAGTCATAATGCAGGAATTGAGACGGATTAGAGCGGTTCAGGCGGCAGACTACTTTTCTATTTTTGTAAAGCCCCTGTATTATCATGTAATCAGGTGCGGTTCTTAAGGACAGCTGGTCCGCGGGCCGGAATGAGCTTGATATAGATGTAAAGGTTTCTTTGATGTTTCTATAGATCAGGATCTCTATATAAGAGGATATGGCCCAAATTATGATGGCGATAAGGAATAATAAGTTAAGGCCGTAGATCAGGCTATCATGCATGGCCAAGGCCCTGAGGGCGCAGGCAATAAAAACAGCTGTTGAAATCAATGGATGCAGGGTCAGGTTCTTTTATATGATCCTCTATCCTTTTGCAGTTGAATTTATGCAGTCTTTCGGACAGGCATTTCAGGGCCTGGTCAAATGATCTGTCTTTAAGGGACGTGACCACTGCTGAGTCGCGTATCTGTTCGTTGTCGTAGTTTGAGAGCTCGCAGCACAGGACTAAGTTGCCGTTCATATCCACGGAAATATCAGTCATGCTCACGGCGTTGCAAAGCCGCACGCCAGGGCACGCTTTTATATCCGCTGATATCAGGATGGGGAATTTTAATATGCGAGATAACTCTTCCAGCGAGGCATGCAATTCTTCTCTTTGAGCCATGCTTAAGACAAGATTATTTTTTTCGGAACGCGGGCATGGCAGGATAGTGGTCATGCTAAGGCACTGCGCGCCTTTCTTTTTGGCCAATAGAGCGATATCAAATATCTCATCATAATTCATGAGGCTGGCCGCTGTGACTACGCGAAAAGGTATTTTTGCCTCGCGGCATATTTGGAAGTTTTCCATAAGCACATCAAACGAACCTTTCATCCGCTGTGAGTCATGCTTGTCTTTATCAATGCTTTCCAGGCTGAAAGCGATGAAGCGCATCTTGTTTTTATGTTCTTTGAACAGATCCAGGTGTTTTTTAAAAATATAACCGTTGGAAACCACCGAGAACCAAAGATCGTTGCCTGTTATGAGATCTACCAGGTCCCGCAGCCTCGGGTATAACAGAGGCTCTCCCCCTGTTAAACAAATATTGCTATAATTAAATTTTTTCGCGCTAACAATCACTTTTTGAGCTATTTCAAATGGTAAGTCGAAACCGGAGTCAAAATTTCTCAGGCAGTGTTTGCAGCTGAAATTACACCTTGAGGTAAGGATAAAAGCGATGTTGCCTATTCCGCCTCTTTGCAAAGAGGTTTTGTATTTTTGACGGGTTTTTAGCATCCGTTCTTTGTATTTGTTCCAGAAAACGCTTGTGAAGCTCACGGTGCGCCTTTCCTTACACCAGGCGCTAATCGGAATTGCGCCGGTGTGCCGCTTTCTGCGGCAATAAAAAAGCACCGAAACTCATATCGGTGCTTTTTTATTTATCTTACGAGCCCTATTTTATTCAATGGGTATGATTATTTTTGTTCCGACTTTCAATTTGTTAGGATTTTTTATCTTGTCTTTGTTCATTTCGTAAAGATATTTCCAGCGATGCCCACCGCCCATCTGACTGGCGGCTATTGTCCAGAGCGAATCGTTCTTTTTGATCGTGTAATCCTTGGTAGTTACCTTGACTTCGCTCTCTATACTTGTTTCTAAGTTTGTTTCTGCCGGAGCTTCGTTAACGACCTTGGTATCTTCGGGCGCGTTCCCGGGAGCAGGTATCATGACCTCTTCTACTTCGGCTATCATGAATTGCGCGTTGCGGTCTTTCTGCATGCCTATAAGGTCGCTTACGGGGGCTACAGAATCCAACTTTCCGCGGCTGATGATGCGCACGCGTTTTTGGCTTACGCCTTCATCCATCATAAATTTCTTGACAGCTTCCGCGCGTTGTTTCCCAAGTTTTTCATTGTAGGCCTCTGAGCCGCGCACGTCGCAGTTACCCGTGACTAATATATCAGCATCAGGATTTCTCTTAAGCGTTCCTACTGCCTTTGTCAGGATCTCCGAGGCATCGTCCCTTATGGCAGATTTGTTGTAGTCAAAATATATTTTGACGTTTTTTATTATTTTTTTTATGACAAGCGAAGGCCTTAATTCCTGCGGTTTCGCCGGTGGTAATTCGTCAGCGTTATAATCAAATATTATTTTATATACATAGATATATCCTCTATTGCCCCATAATGGGCCAACCTGGCCGGGTTCTGTCGGCCACCACCAGTAACCCCCGCGATCCTGGTCTTTTACCGGGCTGGGTTTGGCGTCTGTGGGCCACCAACTGAATTGTTTTTGTAGCGAGTCTATCTCTGCTTTGTGCCTCTCTTCTTTGTCCGAAGCGGATACAATCACACAAGAGGTTGAAATAAAGGTAAAAGCTAGAAAAAGCATTAGGCTTGATCTTAGGGATATTTTCTTCATAGTCTATTCCTTTGTCCGTGCGGATCCTGTTTCGGTTTTTTCAGCAATGTAATATTTTTTAAGTTTTGTCCAGGTATTAGACCCAACTTTTCCGTCAGCTGCCAGGCCGTTGGCTGATTGAAATTCTTCTATGGCCTTTTTGGTCTTAGGGCCCATCTTTCCGTCAACTTCGCCTGTATAGAAACCGGCGCTTTTTAAAGAAGCTTGTATATCTTTTTTGGTCGGAGAATCCGGAGCGGCAACTTCCTTAACGGCTTGCGTTGTTTCGCTGTAAGCAGAAGTTTCCGTTGGGGTTTCTTTTTGTCCTGCGGATATCCCAGTTTTTGACTCAAGGGCCTGTACCCGCGTTTCCAGATCCGCGACTTTCGTGTCGCATGTAGCGCAGCCTGCCATGACCAAAGCTGCTGGAATGAGTAACCATGATCTATTTATCATTGTATTCCTTTCTTTTATTATGATATGGCTGGTAATCAGAACTTTAAAATTATATCAAATGGCAGTTCCGTGTCAAGTTCATTTATCCGTAGACATGCGCGAGAAATTCCTTTCAATAAATTCAATGAGTTTACTTTGTGTCGGGCCTGAAATATTGTGGAATTCAATACCTACGCCAGGATGGAAGTGGGGTTGGATCTGTTTATCAGGCAGCCAGACGACCCTGGCATCAAGCTCCAGCTCTTCTTGCTTCGGGGGCAGTCTGAGCTTTAAGATGAGTTCATCCCCAAGCTGAAGCGCGCCGCACCCGAAGATGAACGCCCCTATACCGCTTAAATTGACTATCTCGCCATTTAGGCAGGTTGCTTTTTTGTCGTATTTAGATTTAAACTCTATTTTTAAGTCAACAGGAAGGCGTTTAAATCTGCGGCGCAGCTGCATCTTTTTTATTTTTTCAATGATCTGGTCTTCTTTAAAACTCGTTATAGCCAGGTCTTCTGATATATACATGTCTATTACGCGGTCAAGGCCGGATACTGAAAATACGCCTTTAAGGTGAGCTGGGATAGATGTAAATTTCATTCTTCCTTTAGAGTTAACCACTTCTTTGTAGGCTATGACCAGGGCGGATATGCCTAAGTAGTCTATAAAATCCACGGATTCAAAATTGCAGAGGATGTCGTTGTAACCATCGCGAAGGCATTGGCCGACTATTTCAATAAGGTTCGCGGAGTCGGAATCAATGCGGCCAGAAAGGCCCAAGATTATACAATTGCCTGATTGCCTAGCTTTGATATCCATCGAGTATTTAGGAATAATGACCTGTAAACCTCTCGCTTCAACGCCTGAAAATTTCAAAATTCTGACATTTTCTGCGCAAGCTTCGGGGTGGGTCTTGACTTTGTCAAGACCTCAATGCAGGTCTTTGTGAGTCCTTATGGACGCCTTGATGATACGGCCGAGGTCTTCAAAACTGCCTGTCTTTGGGAAAAATCCTGAAACGCCCAGCCGTATGGCTTCTTCCATCTTCTCTTCTTTTGGATATCCCGTAACCATGATTATAGGCAGGTCTTTATTAAAGCCGCGTATGTTTTTTAAGACTTCCATGCCATCCATATCTGGCATATGTATATCCAAGAACATTATGTCCGGAGGATCCTTTTTGACTAATTCTATGGCATCCGGGCCGTTGTAACATACTTGGACGCGGTGTTGCTTTGTTTCAAGCCAATAAGTTATGGCTTCCAGAAATTCAGCTTCATTATCAACGAGTAGGATATTTAGGATCTTTTCCATATGTTTCTCCTCTTCCTATAAGGGCCAGGTGCTGATTAACTGCGGGTGCCTCTTTATTATTATCTTAGCCATTATACCATAATATAGGGTTTAATCTATTTGTTTGAATCCATCGCTGTTTTGATCCCAGATAAAAGTTTTATCTTTGTTATCGGGCTCGCCTACGCGCACACGAACCGGTTTTTGCTCAGTGTCTATTGTGATGGCTTGTGAGCTACTTTCGTTAAATATGAGCCTGTAGCCGCCGTCCCTCCATTGATATATGGAAAGATCCGTGTAATGTTCTCCTCCTATGCCAGAGATAGCTAAGGCTTTGCGGCCTTGCGCGTCAAGTTCTATCACTTCCATTTTTCCCAATTGGTCCATGCCGCTTATGGTTTTTACGGCGTGGAATCTTCCATCCAGCGTTTTTTTATAGATCTGATAAAAAGCGTGGTTCTCTACCGGGATGATCTCCCTTTTTTTCGGGATCGCGAATGGTATCTTATCTTCGTCTGCCGCTTCAGATTCAGGTTTGTAGGTAGCGATGAATCCCAAAATGACCTCATAGCCAGGATCATCGTCAAGGTTTGCCTCAAGATAGATGCTGTTGTCTTGCCAGACAATAAGTGTTTTGAAGGTTTTGTTGTCGTATTCTAACGCGCGCGGAGGCGCTGCTTCCCTTGCTTTTTGTTGGGCATACGCGTAACAATTCAGAGAAATTACGAAAGCCAGAGAAATGAATAATAATGTTTTTTTCATGGAGATGGTGGTTGGCTTTTTTTTAGGCTGAGCAATTTTTGTATCATTGCTTCTTTTTCTTTTAATTCTATTTCTATTTTGTTGAACTCTATTCTTGAGACCCATTCTCCTTCTGCTTTATTTTCGGAGTGTTCTTGAACGATCTTTTTTTGGTCAGCTATGGTTTTTTTAGCAAGGATTAGCTCGCGTGTCAAGGTTTCTATAGTGGCCTGGGATCTGCGAAAGGCGTCATCAGATGCTATGATCCTTTTTTTAAGTATTTCCGCGTCTGTTTTGATCCCTAAGAGCTGCGAGTCAAGCCGTCTCCCGCGGGTGATCTCAGTTTCAAGCGCTTCTTCTTTATGGGATAGTTCTGTTTTTAGGGTTTGATATTCTTTTTTGAATTTTTCATATTGTTCTATATCAAACGCGTTCTGAGACCTTTCTTTTAAGAGGATCTTTTCTTTTTCTTTTGTTTGCGCCAATTCTAACTGCGCGGCCTGTAAGGTATATTCAATATCTTTAAGTTTTTGTTCGTGTGATGAAATTTTTTTCTGTAGCTGAGTTGCCAGGTCAAAGCCGTGGGTTTTGGTTCGCGGGCCGTTTTTCTCTGGCGATTCTTCGGGGGATCTATAGAAATACAAAAATCCCGCGGCCAATAATCCCAGAAAACATAAGACGAGGAGCAGCATAAGTATATCCACGGGTTTATTTTACATTGAGCACAACAGTGTGTCACGAAGTTTCTTTGTGACATTCAGCGGAATACCGCGTAGCGTGTTCAAATTGTCTGCATGGTATACCTGGAGAGAGAATTTGAACACATTCCGCGAAGCGGGATAATTTGGTCTTATCGGGATTTGCGAAATTAGCGTTCTCGCGCTAAAATGAACTCATGCTCAAGGAATATAAACTTCAGGCTGCGCTTGGTATCTGGGCCGGATCTTTATTGTTCGCGCTCGGATCTTTAGCGCTAGGCAGGCATGAGGCGGGCTATAGATTTTTTGGCAATGTGATCATGTCTGGAAGCTACGCCCTTTTTATATGCGGATGTTTTATGTACGCGCGGGGAAAAGGCCGTAACTGGTATTGGGGTATTTTGGGCCTGCTGGGCCCTGTAGGGCTGATATGCCTTTATTGCCTAATGGATAAAACCAAGTTTGTTTTAAAGAAGCGGCAGAAAGAGACTGGTTAAAACCTCTTGATGACGGCTATTACTTTTCCTAAGATTTCAAATGGAGAGTGTATCTCTTTATAGTTTTTGTTTGCCGGGGCAAGATAAATAAGAGTTTTTTGTTTTTTGAATATTTTGATAGTGGCCTCGTTCTCTATGAGCGCCGCGACAATGTCTGCGTCTATGGCAATACGCTGCCTGCGTATGATCGCTATATCGCCTTCGTGTATTCCTTTTTCGATCATGCTGTCGCCTTTGATGTTAAGGGCAAAGATATCCCTATCCGGGTTAGGCAAAAATTCATCAAGCTGTAGGAAGCCCTCTGTTTCTTCAAAAGCCAACTGAGGCATTCCAGCCATTATCTTTCCTAAAATAGGTATTCTGAATATTACAGGTTTAACGAGTTCAATTGAACGTGATTTACGCGGCGTGAGCCTTATGTAACCTTTTTTGGCAAGGCTTTTTAGGTGGCCTCTTGTTGTGCCGGTAGAATTAAAACCGAATTGAGAGCCGATCTCGCGCAGGGTTGGTGGTTTTCCTTTATCGCTCGTCTTGTTCTGTATGAACGTGAGGATCCGCGCCTGTTTTGCTGTCAGGCTAAAAGATGGTTTCATTTTTTGTTGCGCAGTTTTTTGTTTAGTTGCTGGATCCGCGTATATATATCTAAGATGTTTTTATTTTTGAGTTGATCTGAGGTCAACAAAGTTGCCACATTTTTTCCAAGTTCATAATATAGTTCTTCTCTCTTGCCGCGCATTATGACGGATCCCGTTTTTTCCTTGATGTTGGAATAGGCGTCAATAAGGTTTTTTTCGCTTTTCTTCATCAATTTCACTAAGTCTTTATTGGCTTTTGTTATGTTTCTTTTAGCCTGTGGCCATATTTTATCAAACTTCTTTTGGATATGATCTTTCGCGTTTTCCATGATACCTCCTTGTTGGACCCTTCCCTTATTCGAAATTGGGAAGGTCTGCCCTTTCTGGGCTATTAAAATTTAACGACGTAACCTACTTTGGCCCCTTCTTTGTCCTGCAGATCTAGGGTCCTGAAGTCAGGCCTTGCACCTTTGACCTGAATGGGGTATTGGTGTGTCAGTATATTATCAAAATCTAAAGATTTTTTTATTGAAGAATACGCCTCAGCTACCCTAAGGATAGGTTTTTCGCTGACAGCGAGGTTTATGATATGCGAAGGCATGGCCCCGTAGTTGAAGACAGGGCCCTGCTCCGATAAGGAAAGAGTTATAACTTTAAGCAGCATATATTCGCCGATAATGACTAGGCAGCCTATCTGAAGTATCTTTTTTAAGCTGGTGTTGAGTAAATGTTTCTGCCTTGATTTACGGTAATATTTACTTTTTATTTCAGTCATGATGGATTCTATTATGGCCCTTTTATATTTTCATGTCAATTGTGATCTTTGAGCTAAAACACGTTTGAGTATCTTGCCCGAGGAATTTTTTGGCAGTTCTTCAACAATTTCTATCTTTTTAGGGATTTTATAAAGAGCCAGGTGTTCTTTTAAGTAAGAGATGGCCTCATGTTCTGATAAGGAGCCTGCGTTTTTAAGGACGATGAACCCCTTGGGCACTTCTCCTTTGTGAGGGTCAGGAACGCCTATGACAGCTGCTTCTTTTATTTTAGGGTTCTGGTAAAGGACTTCTTCAATTTCGCGGGGATAGACGTTGAGGCCGCGGACGTTCACCATTTCTTTTTTTCTTCCCATGATATAGGCGTATCCTTCTTCATCTATCTTTGCCATGTCGCCTGTCAGAAGCCAGCCGTCTTTTAAGGTAGCTTTGTTCTCATCATCTTTGCCAAAGTAGCCGCGCATCACATTATCTCCCCAACAGCAGAGTTCGCCTATTTGTTCAATTTTTAGTTCCGCGCCGTTATCTCCTATGATCTTTATCCTGACGCCCGGTAATGGCAGGCCAATGGAACCAGGCTTACGTTTTCCTTTTAACGGGTTCAGAGATACTACGGGCGAGGCTTCGGTCAGGCCATAACCTTCAAGGAGCGGCAATCCGTATTTTTGTTCAAATTTTGTGAAGACCTCAACAGGCAGCGCGGCAGCTCCTGAAATGGCCAGGCGTATGGGATTGAACAGCCGTAATATTGGCCTGGGTAGGAATTTTGGCAGCTTTAAATCTTTTAATATATTGTAGATAGACGGTATGCCTACGAATATGGTTACCCTGTTTTTTCTGATAGAGCGCAGTAATTTTTTAATAGGCCTGGGAGATTTTAAAATGACCATTCTAGCGCCGTTTGAGAGCGGCATAAGCATGCACACCGTAGCCGCGAATGAATGGAATAGCGGCAGGAAACACAGGATAGTATCTTTTGGGGATACGCGTATGGTTTCTGACGACGATCGGCAATTCGCCATAAGGTTACGGTGGCTCAGCATCGCGGCCTTAGGGTGGCCTGTTGTGCCTGAGGTGTAAAGGAATACAGCCAGGTCTTCAGGAGCGCCTGGCGAAAACGCGTTATCCGCGGCGTCAATAGGCTCAATTTTTTGGTTTGTATAAAAGACGCGTTTCAATGTTTGCACTATGACGTTTAATTCCTGCGCGAGAGCGGCGTAGGTTGAAGATGTGATAAGGAAAGAGCTCCCGGAGTCTTCTAAAATATATTTGATCTCATCTCTTTTGAACATGTGGTTTATGGGCACGACTATAGCCTGGCTCATCAGGATGCCGAAATAAGAAAATACGAATTCCGGGGAGTTATCCAGGAGTACGGCTACGCGATCACCTTTTTTAACCCCTTCCATCCTTAAACCTGAAGATACAGAAGCCGCTTTTTTGTAGACTTCGCCGTAAGTGAATTTTTTTTGTCCAAAGATAAGAGCTATCCTGTGAGGATGGTTTTTTGAACCACGGTATAAGATATCGCAAAGAGTATTCATATTTTAAAGAAGAATAAAAGTATTATGGCTAAAAGAATGCAGTAATAGCCGAATAGATGAAATTTATTGTTATGAATGATCTTGTTTAAGCCGAAGAGCGCCAACATGCCAAAGAGATAAGAAGCCGCCAGCCCCACGAATAGCGCGATAGGGGCGTAGGAATTTGATGACATCGTATCTTTTGCTTCAAGTAAAAAGGCCCCGATGATGGCCGGGATAGAGGCTATAAAAGAAAAACGGAAGGCCTCCTCTTTTTTGACTCCCATGGCCAGAAGGGATGAGATCGTAAGGCCTGACCTTGAAATGCCGGGTATGATGGCTGCTCCCTGGGCTATCCCCATGACGACGCTATCTGATGTTTTTGGATCTCTGCCTCTATCTTTAAAAAGCGGTACTGCCAACAGTATCGCGCCATTGATCAAAAGCTGTATCGCGGTATAGTGCGCGGAGTTGAAAAGTGATTCAAAAGTTTTTTTGAATGTTATGCCTATAATGCCGGTGATTAGCGTGACTATCGCTATGTTCCTAAGCATTTTAGGGTTTTTTAAGGCCAGCAGGATATCTTTGCGGAAGAACGTTAAAAGTGCCAGGATGGTGCCGACATGCAGGAATGTATCCAGAAAGACGACATCTTTAGTTATGTTAAAAAAATGTTGGAAAATAACGAGATGCCCTGAGCTTGATACTGGAAAAAACTCCGTCAGGCCTTGGATAGCTCCTAGGATGATGATCTTTAGCATGTTTTACTCGTATTTTATATCATCTAGGTAAAAGGTGCAGCCCTGAGGATCATTGTCAAGATTGACTGACCAGGCAAAGCCTCCTATTATTCTTCGAAGGTTTTTTCCTGAAAGGTTTATGGTGTATTGTTTCCATTCTTGCGTCAGGACTATAGGCCCTATGCCGGCTGTGTCAGTATCGCCAAAAGCTCCGGTTATGCCGCCCATTTTGAATTCCTCAATGCGTTCGTTTCCATTTTTTCCTTTTGCCCAGAACGTCAATTTTGTGGCGCCTGTCAGGTCAAATCCTGCGTTTTCTATCGTTCCCCAGTTGCGCTCAGGCTCTTGCCAAAAGACGCCTGCCCAGCGATTATTTTTTGAAGCTTTATTAGAATAGGTTATTTTTATAGAGGTCAGGCCGGAATAAAAGGCCTCTGTTGTTCCTTGGTCTAAGGTTACGTCGGAATGATCTCCCATCCAACCTGCTGGTATAAAATGATTATCAGGGGACCCATTGTCAGAGTAGACGTAGAATGTTTTGAACGCGGCGCTTTGGGCAATAGCAGCTCCGCAGAAACCAGCAAAAAACAGCGATAAAATAATAAGTTTTTTCATTATATCTTAGCCTTTCTGATCAATTCCTTGTAGTATTCAACGCATTTAGGGCAGGTTTTTTTGTCTTCTTTCCATTCCGGATGGTCTTTTCTGATCAGGCCGAGCAGGTATTCTTCGGTCTTGATATGCGTAAGGGCCGTTGCTTCATCAATGACCTTATCACATATCTGGCAGGTGTAATCATTTTTGTTGTTTTTCGTAACGCACCGGTTACATAAGGACGGGTCTTCCTTTGAGCGGGATACTATTCTGGCGGCACCTAAGATCTTAGACATGATACCTTCCAATGGCACGTTACATTTTCGGCATCTCTTCATTAGATCCTCCTATGTTAAACTCTAAACTCGAAATACTAAACTCTAAACAAACTCAAAGTTCAAAACACAAAATACCAAACTTGCCTGTTTAAAACATTGTGATTTTGACATTTGGATTTGTTTAGGATTTAGGATTTCCCATTATGATTGCGTCTGAGTTTGATGAAATAACGGCTGGTGTTCCAACAGCCGCTTTAGGTGTTCTTCGTTAAAGAAACCCAAAGAAACAGCGGCTTCTCCGATGCGCTGTCCTGTGCTCCAATGGTAATTGAGAGCCTCCTTGAGTTGTTCTTCGTTGATGAGGTGTGTTTCGAGCATCATCTGTCCCAGCGGTTTAGATGTCTTAGGGTGTTGGTGGTGATTTTTAAGTTCGTGCGTGTATTTTTCCTGCAACGCTTGGCGGTTATCAGATCCTGAATCGGTGACTCTGCGATTGATGAGGTAATTGCTTGTATGCTTCTTTTTCAAAAATTTCTTTATTTCAAAAGTTATCTCTATCAACTGGAAGACAGAATGGACTTTAGTGCTGCGGTTGTTGACGACCGCGATAGACAGGCCCATTATGGGAATATCCGCCATGTGGCCGCCTCTGTCCTTTGTTTTTATAAAACCGTTCTCGCGGTCGCGCGCGGAATAATGTAAAGGTATAAGGCGGTCAAATTCATTTATGCATTCTTGGGCTATTTGTTCTTCTTTATTCGGTGTCGTGAGATAGACAAAATCGTCTCCTCCGATGTGGCCTACGAAGTCGCCCGCGCTGCCTGATCTCTTTACGCATGAGGTTATGATCTTGGCAGTCTGTAAGATAACCATGTCACCGGCCATGTAGCCATACTTGTCGTTAAAAGATTTAAAGTTGTTGATGTCAAGGTATGAGAAAGAAAATATTTTATTTTCGTTGAGGTATGACTTTACGAATTTTTCTATTGATTTATTGCCGGGTAGTTTGGTGAGCGCGTTTGCGTGGAATTGATGGTCCGCGCTTCTCAACGACAAAGCTATTCTTATTTCAAGGTCTATAGGGTCCGGCGGTTTTATTAAAAAGTCGTCTACTCCCTGCTCAATGTCTAAGAGGCTGCGCCTGAGCTGTTTTTTTTCAATAAGGATGATGATGGGTATATATGATGTTACAAAGTCGTATTTGAGGATCTTGCAAAGTTTGAGCCCGTCTATTTTAGCGCAGTGGGCGTCAATTATGATGAGGTCTGGGTATTGCTGGCTGGCGAGCGCCAGCGCTTGATTGCCGTCGTAGCAGAGGATGACGTCGTAATTCCAGGCTTTAAGAAGATAAGTAAGTATCTTATCAAGGTTCTGGTCTTCAATGACCAGGAGGATTTTTTTATTTTTTGGCATCTTATTCTTTTATCGCGGCGTGATAGACGAGGACAATTGCCGCGATGATGAGAAATACCGTTCGCCCGATGCCTATGGTAATGTCGGAGCCTTCAGCTCCAAAGGCGGACATCAGGAAAGCTTCTACGCGAACCAGAAGAATGAACAATAATAATATAACCAAAAGGAAAGAAAATGTCTTTTTTAATTCCCATTTTCTTAGAAAGAAGACAAAGAGAAGCGCGAATACCAGCAGGACTGTGCTCCAGTTGAGATTTTTTAAATACTCCTGGCATAAGGTGAGTGTTTCATAGATCTGGTTCTTTGCTTCAAGTATTATGTTTTCCATTCTTCCCTCTCAAAGAAAAAATTGCCAAACAGCACGCCAAAACGGGTATTCCGGAATAGAGCAATATTTTTTCCCAGTGAAGGCTTTCTTTGCCAGTAGAGCGTTTATAAAGCGTGCTAGTTTGTTCTGTAATGATAAAATTCTTGCTATCTATCTGGGTTACCTTATAGCGGGGCGTAAAATATACGATAAGTATTATAGTGACAATACCTAAAGCTAAAGCCGACAATTGTTTTTTATTCATAGGATAAGTCTATCTAAAATAACAGGATAAGTCAATAGTCAAGGCTAAAAAGGGGCGCTAAAAATATGTTTAATGAGCATGGTAGCGAAGCTTCCCCTGGGTAGGGTGAATTTTAACGCGAGTTTTTTTTGGCCTGCGCGCGTGTCATCGTTACTAAATTCAAAAATAAGGCTTCGCGGGAATACGATCGAGCTCCTTAGGGTACTCTTAAAATACGCCTGGCGTATTTTTGTGATGTTAAACATAGGCCGCGCCAGGCCGTTTTCTTCTAAAACCGCGCGATATATATTTTCAACGTCAGAGCCCATTATTTCCATTTTTGAGGCTGGTGTCGGAATAGAAATAACTTTAATTTGTTCTGTGGGGAAAATATAATTTCCCGTTTTACCCTGGTAGACATTCATTGGTGCATTACTCTGAGATTTCAACCAGCGCCGTAATACCTCGTTCCAAAGAAAAGCCTGATAACAGGAGATAAATAACGATAGTTCTTCAGCGGGTATTTCTCTTAATAGAGTTATAAAACATTTCGCGTCTTGGCTCAGGTGGCCAAAAGCTAATTTTTCAAAAAAAAGGCGCGCCTCTTTAAAACACGACTGCCAGTCTCCCCAATTTTTTAAAAAGAAAGCTTTACGTTCCCTATCTTTCTTTTTGTCTTCAGTTGTTACGCGCGTCAGATAGATCTTGAGAGCGCCGTTAAAATGTTTTTTGAGTAACTTTTGCGCTAAAAATCCCTGGGCTTGGTCATAAGTGCCGAATCGCTGGTCATCAAAATAATTTGAAAAACCAAGTGTATTGATCACGGGAAGCCTTGCTGAGGCGTATTTTATGTCCCGAGGCGATAGATCCCTTATCGTGATGTTAAAATGGTTCCCGCGGATCAAGTCGGGGCCCATAGGCCTTGATATAAATCCTAAAAATTCAAGTGCGAAATTATCTTCCTTTATTTTTAGCGGGCTCGTATTATTTTTTACAGTGATATATTGAGTCGCGAGCGCGTGCCTGTCTTTTCTTCCTCCATAAGAGAAGTCGTCAAACGCGATGCGCGTATTTTTAGAAATTATACGCAGGACGTCAATAGTGTTCTGCCCGCGCTTGGCCATGCGGTATAAAGTAAATTCCCCCCTCTTTCTTATAACGGGTGTATCTAAGAGTTCTTCAACTATAAAATCCTCAGGCTTGGTTTTTATTTTCATGCGCAGGTCATTCTACGTTTTTTTTGATGTGCGTGCCGGCAAAGCGTTTTAGCCCGCCGGATTCCTGGACCCAGCCGTTTTCAAGGCCGTATTTTTTGAGGAGCTCTACAGCCGTCTCGTATTCTTCTAGCGTGACGCGGCGGTCAAGTGGCGGATGGCTCTTTGCTTCAAATGCAGGAAAATACTGGCTCATAAGGCTTATGCAGGCCTTAGGGGATAGTTCGCGGCTTATAAATGAAAATATCTTTTCAGTCCCAGCTATGTTTTTCGGTAAGACTAAGTGGCGTATGATCAATCCCTTTATGCCTACCTGCCTGAACATCTCTTTGACGGCCTTTTTGTTCAATTCGGTGTATCCTGGCGCGCTTGAGTATTTCACGGCAGGGCCATTATCGGCGTATCTCATGTCAGGCAGATAGATATCTATTATACCTTCTAAAAGTCCTATTACTTCAGGTAGTTCGTAGCCGGACGTATTGTATACCAGCGGTATATTCAGGCCGCCTTCTGCTGCAAGGATAAGGGCCTCTAAGATCTGCGGCATCACGTGGGTAGGCGTAACGAAATTGATGTTATGGCAGCCCTCTTTTTGCAATTTCAGCATATAGCCCGCCAATTCATCAGTTGATACTTCTTTGCCTTCATCTAGTTGGCTGAAATTGCAATTTTGGCAGTAGACACATCTCATATTGCAACGGGAAAAGAATATTGTGCCGGAACCTCGGTTTCCGGAGATGAGGGGTTCTTCTCCTCCATGCGCGAAATAGCTGCAGACAAAAGCATTTTTTCCTGTTCTGCAGAAACCTTTTTCGTCGTTTAGCCGGTTTATTCCGCATTTTCTCGGGCAGATGCGGCAGCTTTCAAGCATTGAACGCGCTTTGTTTACTTTTTTGCGCAGCGCGCCTGACTTAAACGCATCTATATAGCTGGGATAGGCCGTAGGTTTTTTTGATCTGCTCATAGTACTTGTTCCGGATATCGTTAAACATGGTTATGTGGGTAGTTGACCTGTAATCAGGATATGTCAGGGGGCCGGGCGTAAACGTTTTGCCTTTGAATGAAAGCGTGATCTCTTCAAAAATACCGTCTTTGCAATAGATGCGGTGCACGAAGCTTTTTGTAGTTGCCAACACCAGCTTAGACAAAGATATGTATCCCGGGTCAATATTTACGGATCTATGTCCGGCGTCCTGCCTAAGCTTTTTTTCCAATTGGTTAGTGAAACGCTTGATGTTCGCCAGTTGTTCGGGGCCTATTAGTTTTTCAAAAGATAAAAATACTCTTTTTAAGCCTTTGCCCATATCTTTTTCGTAATAATCCGTTTGGTCAAAGCTAAAAACCTGGCTTATAAGATCCACTTTGCCGAATTTTCTTGATAAAAGATCCTGAGTTTTTTTAAATATAGAGAGTTCACCAGCGATGAGGCCGATGACCAATTTTACGGGAAGAGGCACAAAAGGTTGTCTCATAGCAGGCTGTTATAAAGTGAGGGGTCAAACTGGCGAGGCGGAATTTTTTTTGACGAAGGTGTCTATGAATTTCATATTGTTCCTTGAGATCTGGTTGAAATAGATAGCGATATTGTATTTATTACTCTCCAGCGGGTCG
>MNVR01000018.1 GCA_001873995.1 Candidatus Phelpsiimicrobium noxiivivens | reverse complement strand
TTTTGTATTCCTGATAAATTTCGCCGATAACTCATAGGCGCCGAAAAGCGCCGCTGAATATACGAGTGTGCTAGCAAGGAAGTTTCTGAAGAACGGTATACCTGCTATGTAACATGTGCTTAGCCCTGAAAGTGTCAAAGGATACCAGCCGCTCGCCCATACACCGAAATTAGTGACTATGAAGAACACAAGTGACGAGATCAACGAACCGGCAAGGATGTTTGTAATCTTTTTTGATCTTTTTAATGAAAGGCCTATAAGGCTGATCAGGACTACCGAGCCCCAGGTGAAAATTACTATATCGTGAAGCCCCAGGAACAGATCGCTTAAGATCATCAAGGCTAAAGGCACGATAAGCGCTAGCCTCTTATTAGGTAAATATGCGGCTCCGAAAAGCGCTATAGCTGCGACTGGATTTATATTCGGCATGTGAGGTATAAATCTAAAAAAAACTCCGGTCATAATTAATATAATAGCTAACATCTTCACCCCTCCCATGATTTGTTTATTAATGTTGGAGTTTTTATTCTGATGCTTATTTTTATATAGAGAGTTTCTCGCTAACGCGGAATTTTGTCAAGTTATATTTATTTCTTGTTAGCTAAATTTCAAAACTGGACTATCTAAAGTTGAAAACTGGACAGTCCAAGCTCGCTCTTTTTAACGCGTAAAGTCTCAATAAGCCGATTACGGTGCCAGAATCTTAATTCAATAAGCGAGTCATTCAAAGGATAAACTCGTATATCAACAGATTGCCTGGGTTCGACATCTTTAAGCCTGACAGGTAGATTTTTAACCGTGACTTTGCAATATTGATCAACGAATCTCGTAGTCCTAAAAGCAAAAATGTCTTTATAGGATAGATAAGGCAAAGGTATGGTGAATTGTCTGAATAGAGATTT
Organism: Candidatus Phelpsiimicrobium noxiivivens; assembly: GCA_001873995.1. Classification (GTDB taxonomy): domain Bacteria; phylum Omnitrophota; class Gorgyraeia; order Velamenicoccales; family Velamenicoccaceae; genus Phelpsiimicrobium; species Phelpsiimicrobium noxiivivens. The sequence goes on along the minus strand of MNVR01000018.1, from coordinate 15,743 downwards.
TCCTTGTTCTTTGGCATTTTGAAAACGTATGTAAGGTATCTCGTTGGTGGTTGAATGTATTTGTTCATGGTTATAGCGGTCAAGCTCTGCATTTAAGACACGCTGGCCATGGGCTATAGTTTTGACATTCTCTCTGATGCAGGAACGAATGATTCTATCTTGCAGCCATTGATACGGCCGTTCAATTTTGCCTTTTGCCTGCGGTGACAACGCATAGATAGGTTTGATCTTACAGTCAATTAAAACCTGTTTCCATTGCGGATCAACGTCATCAGTAAACTTTTCAAATCTATGATGTATCTGATCCCGGCCACGGACGTACCTAAAGATAGAGTGGCAATCTACATAGTAAGAATAAGGACTGCCATGTTTAATTACGACGGACTGAAGCGCCTGTATATGCGCCCAACTTGATTCATGCTCTTCAAATTTTCCGTAAGGAATATAACGGCTATGGTCATCCAAGGAAGTAATTAAGCACCATTTTTGCTTGGCAGCCGGAGCCCAGAGATGGTATGAAGCATCGTGTTGGATCAGCTCTCCTATATAGCGGGTTAAAACTTCACGATCGTGCACTTTTTTGTGTTCTTTGCGCGGTATATAAAAATCATGATCTTTCGCGTATTTAATAACAGTAGGCAGTGATGCAGTTTGGTTATAAACTTTTACTAGCCGGTCTTTAATATAGGAATAGTTGTAGTATTTTAAAGGAATATCTTTATTTTCGATGGCTCCTTTATCGATTATAAGCTCTTTGATGATATTTTCTTCAACCTCAGGAGAGAGCCTCTTGGGTGATTTTCGGATGTAATTTATTGAAAATTTGTTTGTATCAGCCTTATACTCTTTTAAAAGAGAGAAGAACTGAGATCTTTTGATACCTAAGAGCTCTTGGATATATGTGCGTTCTATTTGTTTATCCATGTAGCGTTTGAATAAATCTTTGACTTGGTCGGTTGAGAACTGTTTGTGTATTTGCGCCATAGTAAACTTCTCCTTTTTTAGAAGGAGTATAGCGCAAAATCGCCAGTCCAGTTTTGAGCTTTAATTGTTTAAAAACAGTCCAGTTTTCAATTTTAATTGACAGTTATATTTATTTCTTCACCTTTACCATCGGCACAAAACGCACGGGAATTATATTCTTTTGTTCAAACGCGCCGTCTTCTTTTTTTGTGACGCAATATAGCTCCTGGAAGATATCTCCAAGCGGAATGACCATGCGCCCGCCTGTCTTTAATTGTTTGATCAATTCTTGCGGTATTTCTGGTGCTGCCGCGGTTACTATGATCGCGTCAAAAGGCGCCTCCTGCGGATAGCCTTTGTAGCCGTCCCCTGCCAATATTTCTATATTTTCGTATCCCAGTTCTTTGAGGCGTTCTTTGGCTTGTTCTGCGAGTTCCGGTATTATTTCTATCGTGTATACTTTTTTTACGAGTTGAGCCAGGATAACAGCCTGGTAACCTGAACCTGTGCCGATCTCTAATATTTTGTATTCAGGTTTTAGATCGGCGAGCTCTGTCATGAGGGCTACGATATAAGGTTGAGAGATCGTCTGATTTTTTTCAATAGGCAAGGCGCTGTCTTCGTAGGCGTGGCGCTTGACGTTTTCAGGAAGAAAGAGGTGTCTTTTGACTTTTAGCATTGCCTGGAGGACCTTTTCATCAGAGACATTGCGACCGCGGATCTGGTTTGTAACCATACCGCGCCTCTCTATTTCAAACTTATTTTCAGGATCTTCGGGCATTATATTTGTAGGAGCAAAAAAGCGATGATGATAAGTATTACAATAATGATCAGGATGGAACGTTTAGCTGTTGAAGTGTTCTTTAGCGATTCTCCGCAGAAAAGGCATAGAAGCGCGTCGTCATCATTGATCGGCTTATGGCAGTGCGGGCAAAGACGCTCCATGAACATATTCTATCACTATAAATGCAATCCTATAATATTTATTTAGTGAAATACTCCGAAGCGGTCATTTGCGTAGGAGTATAAAAAAACAACCTTTTTTTGAAAGGTTGTTTTCCTATATCCTATTTACTATTTACTATAAACTATATACTATTAACTAATTTTAAAAACTTACTTCTTCAGGCGTTTTGCAGAGGTCTATCTTCAAGGTATGGCAGAAAGAGACATAGAAGTATTTTTCTTTTGTAATGCAATATATGCCACCCTTCATTTTGATGTGAAATTTTTCAGTTTTTTCTTTAGTATCGCGGCATTTTGAGACAAAGATCTCGGGCCTATCGGTCTTATGGACATCTTCTTTTTTGACTTCCTTGACTATATATATAAGGTATTTATGGATCTTAGTCAGGATCCCTTCTTCATTGATGGTTTCGGAAGCCCACAATACCCTTTTTTTCCTATCGTCCGACGTTAGATTTTTGAATATCATGTCTCTCATAGTAATACAAATATAACATAGTAAAATTATGCAATTCAATGGGTTATGAGATTATTAGGAAAGCGCTACCTTGCGGTTATTTGAATAACTTTGAGAAGAAATTGCGGGTATTAAAACGCGTTTCATTTTTCTGTAACAGCCTGCGAATATTTGTGTTATGCCTGATCATAGATAAACTGCACAAAATTATTAGGAATGCGGCAATCTCTTTGGGTAGGTTTAAAAATATCGCAATGACAGGCAGGCATATTGAAGATATCACAGAAGCAAGCGATACTATGCCTGTAGGAATGAATATTATAAGCCATAAAAAAATAATGCTGACAACTACCCAGACAAAGCGGTCAATAATGATCGCAAACGCTATAAGCGCTCCTAAACTTGTTGCTATGCCTTTGCCTCCTTTAAATCCCAAGAATATAGTCCAGTTGTGGCCGCTTACGGTAGTTATCGCGCAAAGGCATAAGAATAGGTTTTCGGAGATCAGCGCTCCACTTTGATAAAAAATATATTTTGCAAGCAGGACCGCGAGTGCGCCTTTTAGTATATCCAACGCAAGGACAATGGCCCCTGTGCCGCGGCCAAGTATTCTGAAGGCGTTGGTAGCGCCTAAGTTGCCTGAGCCGTGTTGGCGTAAGTCTATGCCTTTGGTTATCTTCCCGAATATATAAGCTACTGGAATAGACCCTAAAATATAGCTAAATATTATTCCTAAAAGAAGCTTTATTATTTTTTCGTCCATGGTCTGAGTTAAGGGTGTTTATGCCTTTTCGCGCGTAGTCAAAACCCGATATGATGGTAAACGAAGACGCTATCCACCATATAAACGGCGAAAATTTACATTCAAGGATGAGGCTTACGATTGTCATCATTTGGAAAAATGTAGTTAGCTTTCCCCACCACGTGGGTTTTATCTGCGCGTCTTCATTGGTCATCATGATGATCCCGCTCCCTATTAAGATGATGACATCACGGCTTATGACAATCAGAAGGACCCACAGCGGAAGTGACACGGAAAAATATACCTTGCTTATCCTGTAGACAAATATAAAGGCGGTTAAAAGCAGAGCTTTGTCTGCCAGCGGGTCTAAGATGGCGCCCGCTTTTGTCTTTTGCCTTTGAGTGCGGGCGATGTAGCCGTCAATGATATCTGAAACGATAGCCAGGAGAAAGATGCTAAGCGCTACGAATTTTAAGTATTCTTTTTCAGGCGAATAGAATATCAGGCTTGCTACGAAAAATGGGATGCTTAAGATCCTAAAAAGAGTGATCTTATTGGCAAATGTCATTTTAAGATCCTGATCCGGTTCAGAGGCCAATAGATCACAATGGCCTTTCCCATCAGATACTTTTCATCCAGAAAACCCCAATACCTGGAGTCTTTTGAAGAGGCGCTGTTATCGCCTAAGGCAAAGTATGAATCTTTTGGGATCGTTAAGGCCTGCCCCTCTTTTCCGAAGTCGCCGCGGTTATAATAATATATTTTATTAATCGGGTCTTTTTTTTCAGAGATGTTATTGCGCAAGACCTCTCCATTTTTTATCTCAAATATGTCTCCGGGCAGGCCAAGGCAGCGCTTTATGAAGGCGCGTTTTATTTCTTCCGGATAATTGAAGACGATGATGTCTCCTATTTGCGGCGTTTTAAATTTTGCTATTTTCTTAAATGTGAAGGGTATCCTTAATCCATAGCTATAGCGCAATACGAGTATCCTGTCTCCCGGCATCAACGTTGGCTCCATTGACCCCGTCGGTATTTTAAAGGGCTGTATGATAAAAGAACGTATGATGAGCGCGAGGACTACGGCCGTGATTATTGTCTCAAATGTCTCTTTAAAAAATGCTTTTTTCTTTTCGTCTAATTTTAGGAACATTTACCTCTCCTTGCGTAGTGATGCGGCACTGGCCCAATTTGCGCTATTGAGCGCACACCCGCGCAATTCCTTATAAGCGCGGGGTGCCTTATAAGGGCCAGGTGTGTTCAAATTTTAAGCGCGGCTAAGAAGGCTTCTTGTGGTATCTCAACGTTACCTACTTGCTTTAGCCTCTTTTTTCCTTCTTTTTGTTTCTCCCACAGCTTTCTTTTTCGGGTAATGTCGCCTCCGTAGCACTTAGCTGTGACGTTTTTGCCCATGGGCCTGACTTTTTCAGAAGCCAGGATATTTCCGCCTACGGCGGCTTGTAGGTTGATCATGAACAATTGCCTTGGGATCAATTCCTTCAGTTTTTCAACAAGCATGCGGCCTTTGGCTTGCGCCTTGTCCTTATATATAAGGCATGAAAAAGCGTCACATACCTTTCCATTTATAAGGATGTCCAATTTGACGAGCTTGGTCGGTTTGTACCCTTCAAATTCATAATCTAGAGAACCATAGCCGCGCGTCACTGATTTTATCTTGTCATAAAAATCGACGATGATCTCAGCAAGAGGCATTTCATAGATGACCTTGACCCTGTCTTCTCCTAAGTAATCGTTAGCTTTGAATTCACCTCTTCTTTGTTTGGCCATTTCGCATATCTCTTCAATGGATGTGGTAGGGATTATCATAAATACGCGCGCGAACGGCTCCTCGGCTAATTCTATCTGCGCCGGGTCGGGTAATTTAGCCGGGTTGTCTATTTCTATTGTATTTTTGTCGCGCGTTGTTATCCTGTAGACTACATTAGGCGTGGTCAGAACAAGGTTTAGATTGTATTCTCTTTCAAGCCTTTCCTGGATGATCTCCATATGCAGAAGGCCTAAAAAACCGCACCTGAAACCGTAACCAAAAGATTGGGATGTCTCGGTTTCAAAGACAAAAGATGAATCATTGAGGCTTAATTTACCGATGGCTATTTTAAGGTCCGGAAAATCTTTGGAGTTCACAGGATAGACGCCGCAAAATACAAGAGGTTTGACTTTTTTATATCCGGGCAGAGGTTCTTTGGCAGGATTGGCTGCGTGCGTCACTGTGTCTCCGATAAGTATCTCTTTGGGGTCCTTGATGTTGCAGGTTATGTAACCTACTTCGCCGCATGAAATTTTATTAGTTTCGGTCATCTGCGGCTTAAATACGCCTATCTCTTCAACTATGTAAGTTTTTTCAATGTGCATCATTTTTATCGCGTCGCCAACGGCCACGGTGCCGTTAAAGAGCCTGCAATATAGGATGACACCTTTGTAGATGTCAAATTGTGAGTCAAAGATAAGGGCTTCTAAGGGGTTATCGCTGTTTCCTTTAGGCGCAGGCAGGCACTTTATGACCCGCTCTAATATTTCTTTGATCCCTATACTTTCCTTCGCCGAAGCAAGCAGTATGTCTTTTTCATCTAATCTTAAGATATCGCGTATCTGGTCTTTAACTCTTTGTATATCTATGCCTTGTATGTCTATTTTGTTTATTACGGGTATTATCTTTAAGTTATGCTCGCGCGCTAAGAAAAAATTAGCAACGGTTTGAGCCTCTATACCCTGGGTGACGTCTACTATGAGCAGCGCCCCTTCACAGGCTGCCAGTGATTTTGATACTTCATATGTAAAGTCAACGTGGCCCGGGGTATCAATAAGGTTTAAGGTGTATGTGTTTTTGTCATCGGCGGTATAGTTCAATACCACTGATGATGCTTTGATAGTAATACCTCTCTCTTGCTCTATTTCCATATCGTCAAGAAGTTGATCATGGAAGCGCCTCTTGTCAATGCCGCCTGTGAATTCTATTAATCTGTCGGCTAACGTTGATTTACCGTGGTCTATATGGGCAATAATAGAAAAATTTCTTATCAGTTGTTGGTTCATTATTGTTTATTTACCTCGGCTATTATGGTGTCAACAACCTCACCTATGGAGAGATCGGTCGTGTCAATGTATACGGCATCGTCCGCGCGTCTTAAAGGCGAATGCTCGCGCGTGGAGTCCAGCCTGTCTCTTTGCGTAATATCTTTTTTTACGTCCGGCTCATCTATCGGGATATTTTTTTCCTTCATTTCCAGAAAGCGCCTTTTGGTCCTTTCCTGTAAGTCAGCGTCAAGATAAAATTTTTTGTAAGCATCGGGGAATACGACAGTTGTTGTGTCACGGCCCTCAAGTATAGCCTTTTTTCCTTCAGCCATATGTCTTTGTAAAATGACCATGCGTTCTCTGACTTTTTTTATTTTCGCGATAAAGGATACGGTTTCGGCTATTTGCGGTTTTCTGATATCTTCCGTTACATCTTTGCCGTCACAATATACTTTGAGTTGCGCTGATGCCGGGTCATAGTCAAGACGTATATCGCAATTAAGCGCTAACTCTATTATTTTTTTTTCATCATCGTGACTTATACCGAGCATCTGGGCCTTGAGCGCTAAAACGCGGTACATAGCGCCCGTGTCAATGTAAAATAATTTCAGTTTTTTAGCGACTAGTTTAGCGACCGTGCTTTTTCCTGAGCCTGCGGGGCCGTCAATGGCGATGATGGGTTTGCGCGACGTCATGATCCTGATGGGATGAGCATTCTTTTGTCTTTGGATTTCTTAAGGAAGGAAACCAATTCTTTTTTATTATGTCCTGCCACAGCTTTTTTCAAGGTTTGAAGCGATATTTCAAAAGCTCTTATTGATCTTATGACTTCTTTGGCGTTGGATATAAATATGTCGGCCCATATATCAGGGCTTGAAAGCGCGATGCGCGTTGAATCTTTTAGCCCGCCCGCGGTAAAGTCAATAGCCTCATTAGGCAGGGCCTGCATTAAAGAAAAGGCAGCCGCGTGCGGAAGGTGGCTTGAAAAGGCAAGCATATGGTCATGTTTCTCGGGTGTCATCACGACTGTTTTGCTCCCTAGTTTTTCCCAGAATTCAGCTAAACGCGCGAGCTGCTTGGATCGTTTACAACGCTCAGGCGTCAGGATAAGAACAGAATTTTTAAACAGGTCGGCTCTTGAGCCTGATATGCCGCTCTGTTCTGACCCTGCCAGAGGGTGAGAGCCTATAAAGTTAAGCCTCCCTGCCGCTTTGACAATTTTTAATTTTGTGCTTCCTGTATCCGTTATAATACTTGTTTTACCCGCGATCTTTTTAAGGATGTTTAATTTTTTTATGATGTCGCTGACAGGCACGCAAAGGATGATGAGGCCGCTGAGCGCTACTGCTTTTCTAATGTCATCTGTCCCTTCATCTATCGCGCCCATTTTTACGGCAGCCGCGATCTTGTTTTTGTTTCGGAAAAAGCCGGTCACTTTATCCGCAAGCTTATATTTTTTTACGGCCAGGCCGACAGAACCGCCTAATAATCCGACACCTATGATAGTTATTTTTTTAAAAGGCTTCATATTTCCCTGTGTATCGCGAGCGCGATCCTTTCCAATTCATGCATAAGGAGCGTAAGTTTTTCCGGAAGTAGTGATTGGGCTCCATCTGACATAGCCTCTTCAGGTTTTGTGTGCACCTCTATCATGAGGCCGTCAGCTCCCGCGGCTAAAGCTGCTTTTGCCAGAGCTCCCACAAGGTTCCATTTTCCAGCGGCATGGCTGGGATCAACAATAATGGGCAAGTGCGATAGTTGTTTTACCACTGGTACCGCGCTTATATCAAGTGTGTTGCGTGTATAATCTTCAAACGTGCGGATGCCGCGTTCGCAAAGAATGATATTATTATTGCCTTCGGCCATGATGTATTCCGCGGACATCAATAGTTCTTTGATCGTTGAAGAAAGCCCGCGTTTTAAAAGTACGGGTTTTTTTGTCAGGCCGACCTCTTTTAATAGATTGAAATTCTGCATATTCCTGGCGCCTATCTGGAGGATGTCTGCGTGCCGGGCGACTAATTCTACGTCGCGCGTGTCCATAACTTCAGTGATGGTTGGCATATTGAGTTTTTTGCTGACGCGGGATAGCATTTTAAGCCCTTCTTCTCCTAAACCCTGAAAGGCGTATGGGGAAGTGCGAGGCTTAAATGCGCCGCCGCGAAGCACGGACGCGCCAGCGAATTTTACTTTTTCGGCTATTTCAAGTAAAAGGCCTTCGTTTTCAATGGCGCAAGGCCCTGCGATGATAATGACGCGCTTGTCGCCTATCTTGAGGTGTTCTGTAATATTTACGCAGGAGTTTTCTTTTTTGAATTCCCTGGATACCAATCTATATGGGGCTAGCACAGGTATAACATTTTCAACACCGGGGAATACCTCAAGAGGAATGGCGCGTAACGCGTCTTCAGGTCCTATGAGGCCGATGATGGTCCTCTCCGTGCCTTTTGAAATGTGGGGTTTTAAACCCAGTTTTTCGGCCCTGTCTATTATATGATCTATATTTTCCTGCGTCGCGTCACGCCTTAAGACGATTATCATTGATCCACCCCCCTGATATTGATCACTTTTTCAAGTTCCTTTAATTCTTTTATTAGTTTTATGTTCTCTTGTCTTGTGCCTATGGTGATCCTCGCGTAATTAGGCATGTTATAACAATTCATTTCGCGTATTATGACGCCTCTTTTAAGTAGTTCCTGGAAGATCTTCCGCGTATCAGCATTCATTCGTATAAATATGAAATTGGCCGCGCTTTTCTTGAACCATATTCCGAGCTCAGTGAAAGCGTCGTAGAGGAACTTCTTCTCATTTTTTATGAGGTTTTTTGATAGTTTTACAAAAGCTTTATCGTCAAGCGCCGCGGCAGCCGCGGCTTGAGCAAGCGAATTGACATTAAATGGCTGCCTTACCCGTTGGGCATAAGCGACTAGGCTGCTATTTGCTATCATATACCCGACACGCAGGCCTGCCAGTCCGTAGATCTTTGAAAATGTCCGCAAAATAGCTATATTCTTTTTATTTATCAGCCTGACCAGTTTTGGAAAATCTTTATCAGCGGCATATTCAAAGTAGGCTTCATCAAATACTACAAGGATATCTTTAGGAATGCCTTCCAAAAATGAAGTTACCTGGTTTGAATTTACGTAAGTTCCAGTCGGGTTGTTCGGATTGGCGATAAAAATAGCTTTAGTGCGCGGCGAAATAGCTTTTTTTATTGCCGTCAGGTCATAAGTAAAGTTACGCATAGGGATCGTTTTGACTACGAACCCGTTAATAGCTCCGCAGATCTTGTACTCAACGAAAGTTACTTCGCTTGTTATTATTTCAGCTCCGGGTTCTTTGATGGTTTTTAATATGATGTCAATGAGCTCATCTGAGCCGTTGCCAAAAATAAGGTTAGGCTCAGGTACGCCCAGGAAACGCGCGAGCTTATTTTTTAAATAGAAGCATGTTCCTTCCGGGTAACGATTTAGGCAGGCAAGCGCCTTTTTAACGGCTTGAAGCGCTTTAGGCGATGGGCCCAGCGCGTTTTCATTTGAGGCAAGCTTTATGGCGCCCTTTATGCCCAACTCCCTTTCTACTTCTTCAATGGGTTTGCCGGGTTTATAAGCTTCAATATTTTTTATATCTTTGCGTATTAGGCCCATAGTTTAATCGTTTAAGGGGTATGATCCCAGTATTTTTAAGAATTTGCACTTTTCTTCCAGTTCTTCCAGCGCTTTCCTGATCTTTTTGTCTTTGCAATGGCCGATAAGATCAATAAAAAAGAAATAATCCCAAGCTTTTTTCTTTGAAGGCCTGGATTCTATTTTTGTCATATTTATCTTATATTTTTTGAAAGGCAAAAGCATTTCATGCAAAGCGCCTACCTTGTCTTTTATAGAGAACATGATGGAAGTCTTATCATGGCCCGTAGGTTCAGCCTCAAATTTTCCTATTACAAGGAATTTTGTAATGTTGTGCGGGCTATCTTCAATTGCCATTGCCACTACTTTTAGTTTGTATTCTTTAGCTGCCAAAATAGAAGCGATACAGGCCGCGTTCTTCTCTCGCGCGGCTATCTGAGCGGCTCGCGTTGTGCTTGAAACTTCAATTAGGCCTGCTTTAGGCAGATTTGTCTCAAGCCAAAGGCGGCATTGGCCAAAGACCTGAGGATTAGAATATATTTTTTTGATATTTTTTTTCACACAGTTAGCAAGAAGATTATGAGAAATATCAAGCATTAACTGAGCGCATATTTTCAGGTCTGAGTCAACCAGCATATCTAGCGTGTGCGATATAGCGCCTTCAATTGAATTCTCAATTGGGATGACACCATAGTCGGCAGTATTTTTTTCTACCTCGGCGAATACGTCACTTATGGTATTACAGGGCAGGTATCCGACAGATGAGCCAAATTTTTTTAAAGCCGCTAAATGTGAGAATGTAGCTTTCGGCCCGAGATAAGCTATGACAAGAGGCTTTTCCAACGAAAAAGACGCTGACATGATCTCTCTGTAAATGGCTTCAAGGGCTTCATTGGCTAACGGGCCTTGGTTTTGTTTATTTATTTTCGTCAAAATGTCTTTTTCCCTCGCCGGAGCGTAAATGGAGCTCTTGGACCTATTTTTGAGTTGGCCGATATCAAGTATCTGCTTGGCTCGCTTGTTCAAGAGCTTTACTATCTCCTTGTCCACTGCGTCAATATTTTTACGGATCTTTTTGATTGGCATCCTGTTCTCCGATCTGTAATTGCTCTTCCTCTTCTTTTGAAAGCGGCGTTATATCACCTTCGCCGCTGGCCAGTTTTACGTCTAAGAGAATGTCTTGCTGCGCGAATTCTTCTATCTTTGGCAGTTCCGCGAGTGATTTTAAACCAAAATAATCCAAGAAGAGGCGCGTAGTGCCATATACGAAAGGCCTGCCTATGACTTCTTTGCGCCCCGCTATGCGTATAAGATTTTTTTCAAGCAGGCTCTTTATTACTCCGTCCGCGTTGACCCCGCGTATAGCTTCTATGTCTATGCGTGTCACCGGTTGTTTATAGGCAATTATAGAAAGTGTCTCAAGCGAAGGGCCGCTTAGCTTCTCTGTATGTTTTATTTTATAATAACTTTTGATGACCTCAGCGTTATCCGGAGATGTCACCATTTGAAAGCCCCCCGCGATCTCTATAACGCGCAGGCCGCTGGAGCGGCCTATCAGTTCTTTTTGAAGAGATTCTATGAGTTCTCTTATCTTGGGAGCCTCTAAATTATCAAAAAGTTTTTTGATATCGTCAATGAAAATGGGTTTGTCACTGGTAAAGATGAGTGATTCTATGGCCGATCTTATTTTTTCAGGTTCCAGCGGTTCTTCCATTATTTACCCTTAAAATTGTTTTCCACCCGATAGCTGAGGATCGTCATCTCTAACGGGGCTTACCGATCCTCTGTTTATAAACGATATTCAGGACTTCTTCCGCGTTTTTCAGGTGCGGCTGTTTTTTCAGTGCTTCAGAGACCATTTCTTTGGCTTCGCTCTTTTTATACTGTAATTGCATGAGCACTTCTACCGCTTCTTCTACCAGGCCTACTTCGGGCTGGGTGGTTGTTTTTGCGGAGCCGTCCTGAATGAGCCCGAATCTCCCTACCTTGCCCTGGAGTTTAGCTATTATTTCTTTGGCCCTCTGAGGGCCTATACCTGGCAGCGAACGCAGGGAGTTTGTGTCAGCCTCGTCAATGGCCTTGGCTATTGACGATATCGGAGTGTTGATGGCGCGTAGCGCGGCTTTGGGCCCGATGCCTGAAACTGTGATAAATATTTCAAAAAACTCTTTTTCCACCTCGTTTAAAAAACCTATTAATACCGGTATGCCCCGCGAAGGCTCTATCTGGTAATAGTGGTATGTCACTAAGTGTACCAGGCCTTCATTTGTGATATTTTCGTCTATGCGGGATAATGTGATCAGAGGTAAAAATATCTCATAGCATATGCCTTGGTTCTCAAGGATGATGGATTGCGCTTTTTTTTCTATTAATTTACCGCTGATACGGGCTATCATACTTTACTCCGCATGATATAAGCGTGCGCTACGGCAAGCGATATCGCGTCTGTCGTGTCTAATGGCCCCAGGGATTCTTTTTTAGCGCCTGTCATATGCTCTACCATTTTTTGTATCTGTAACTTTGACGCATGGCCGCTTCCGGTGATGGTTTTTTTTACGCTGGTCGCGGCATACTCAAAAAAAGGTATATGTTTTTCTTCAGATAGCATGCATATGACGCCTCGCGCGTGGCCCAACAAAGACGCTGTAACAGGGTGTTTGTAGTGGCTGTATAATTTTTCAAGCACAAGGCAGTCAGGCCTGTATTGGTCAATGAGCGAGGATAGCGTAGCATGGATCGTTGAAAGACGCTTAGGCATCCCTTCTTCAACGTCTGTCTTGATGAAACCAGATTGCTTTATACAAAAACCATTCTTGGCTGTCTCTATAAAACCGTAGCCGGTGATATTTAAACCCGGGTCAATGCCGAGGATCAGCATTTTTTATTTACTCCTCAGTTATTTCATCCGGCATCAATTCATCAGGGATATCAAAATTCGCGTAAACGTGCTGGACATCTTCGTGTTCTTCAAGCGCGTCCATAAGAGTTAAAATGGATGCCGCGTGAGCTTTATCAGTTATTTTGATGGTCGTTAACGGCAGCATCGTTATTTCAGCTGACTGCATGGGTATATTTTTGGCGTCTATAGCCGCCTTGACAGTATCCAGGTCAGCAGGCCCGGTAATGATCTCATAGATGTTTGGGTCTTCGGTCTTAAGGTCTTCTGCCCCGGCATCTAGGACGATAGTCATAAGCTTGTCTTCTTCAACAGCGCTTTTCTCAACCGCAATGTAGCCTTTTTTTTGGAATAAGAAACTGACCGATCCTGCAGAAGCCATATTAGCGCCTCTCTTTGACATAAGATTACGCAGTTCAGCGGTAGTCCTGTTCTTATTGTCTGTGACGATGTCTATCATAAGCGCGATACCCGCAGGGCCGTAACCTTCGTAGGTCATTTCTTCATAAGTTATGCCTGGGAGTTCGCCCGTGCCCCTTTTTATGGCTTTGTCAATGTTATCCGAAGGCATATTGGATTCTTTAGCTTTGCCTATGGCGGTTCTAAGCCGGATATTGGTTTCTATGTTGCTGCCTCCCGCGCGCGCCGCGGCAGTCAGCTCTTTTATTACTTTCGTGAAGAGCTGTCCGCGTTTCGCGTCTATCGCGGCTTTTTTGTGTTTGATACTTGACCATTTTGAATGCCCTGACATGTGAAGCCCCTTTCGTTTTATTTTTTGATATCAATTTCCAAAATAGACGTATAAGCCGAGTTCTGTCTGCCCTGGTTACGTTTTGTCCTGGGATCGCTCGCGATTTCAGGACAGCAGGGCATGATAGCTATTTGACTCGACCTGCGGATCGCTCCGCGGGCTCTAGCAGCCAACCCTCTCTGACTCTGTTTTTCAGACGGACAGTCCTATTCCCGTCAGACGGGATGTCAGAGACTACTTAGCATTGCTCTACGCAGAGATTGCCGCGTTTCACCCGTCCTTCTTACGTTTTGCTCTTGCATCGCATAGCGATACAAGAGCAATAGGACGACTCGTCTCTGTGGCTCTTTTCCTCCCCTTAAAGGCAAGCCTTTAAGGGTGGCGGTTATTATCCGCTGCGCTGTCCTTTAGAGCTCGGACTTTCCTCCCGCGCGCTTAGCGCTACGGGCAGCTATCCCGCCTATTTTGGATTTATTTATTGTGTTACGCAAAACCAATGTAAGCTTCTTTGTCCACGGAACTTTTTGCCGTCTGCTGCGGTTTAGGGCTCGCTCGTTTCGCCCGTCATTGTGTAGGGCACATCGCTTACCCTAATTCCCTGCCTGTCCGGCAGGCCTGCAGACTTTTGCCAAAAAGTTCCTGATTGTGAGCTTAAAGAACCTTCCATTGCTTTTGCGTTATTCAATGGGTGTTTTTTCTTTTAATCGCCAGGCGGGCTAATTTATCGGCGCCGCTGTTTTGTTCTCTGGGTATATGTGTTATAGCATAATCTTTAAAACCTTTCAGCAAGTTTATGGCCTGCTCAAAAAGGTTTTTGATATTTTCACTTTTGACCCTGTATTCGCCGCTCATTTGTTTACAAAGAAGCTCGCTGTCAGAGAAGACCTTGATGGACGCCGCTTTCATGATGAGGGCTTCCTGAAGCGCAAAGACAAGCGCTGTATATTCCGCGAAATTATTTGTTTGTTTGCCTATATATTTTGAAATATTTTTTAAAGGTACGTCTTCGCTTGAGATCATCACTCCTATGCCTGAATCTCCCGGGTTGCCTATGGAAGAGCCATCTATATAAATATCTATTGTTTTATTATTGTACATCTTCCTGCAAATATAATATTCTCGCGCACGATTCGCAAGTGATGATGTTTTCGTGCATTCTTATCTCGTTTTCAACTTGTGGCGGCACGTGCATAAAACATCCGCCGCAGGAGTTATTATCAACTTTTACTAAAGCTAGCCCGTTTTTTCCCTGAAGGATGTGCTCATAGCGGGCCAATATTTTTTTATCAATTCCGCTTATGAGGGCCCGCCTTTTCCCATCAAGGCCGCTAAGCAATACTTCGACTTCTTTGACTCTGTTTAAGGCAGCGACCTTTTTTTCGTTGTATGACTTTTCCTCAGCCTCCAGGGATCTTTTTTCTTTTTCAACATCATTTTTCATGGTATCTTGCTGATCCATGAGCAATAATATTTCTTCTTCAATGAGGGACTTGTCGGCTTTTAAGCTTTCAATTTCAGTTAATTTAACCTGGTATTCCTTGTTTGTTTTTAACTGGCCTAGTTGGCTTTGAATTTTTTTAATGTTTTCCTCTTTAGACGCCAGATCCCCTTCTTTATCCTTTTGTTTCAATAAAAGTTTCCGTTTTGTTTCTTCAAGGCTTTTCAGGCCTGCTTTTTTAGCTTCAAATTCTCTCGCGAGTTCCTCAATAAGCTTCGGATGATCGGTTTTATCTTTTGAAAGAGCAAATATATCCTTGTCGATCTCCTGCAGCTCAACAAGTCTTTTCATCTCTTCTTTTATGTTTACCTTTGGCATATGGCGGCTTCCATTTCTTTTTTAATAGTGGGCGCAGAAGGACTCGAACCTTCGGCCTCTGCCATGTGAGGGCAGCACTCTAACCAACTGAGCTATGCGCCCGAATTGAGATTTGAACCCCGGACTAGTCGCTTCTCACTTTGTTCGTCGCTCCCCAAAGGGGATCTGCCACTATAGCGTTCCCATTAGATCATTGGCGGACTGTTACTCCGAAACCGTGGGTAAAATTTTTCCCCGCGCCCCTATTTGCTCCGGTGTTCTTTAAAATTATGGGCCCACAGGGATTCGAACCCCGGACCAAGTGATTATGAGTCACCTGCTCTGACCGACTGAGCTATGGGCCCTAAATTGACACAAAATGGGCCTTAAAATTTATATAACACCAGACAATTATTATATATAGAACTTATCGTAAAATCAAGATTTTATTAAGGGAGGGCGCAACGGAGTGGATATTTTTAGGAATCTAACCTGGCCTTTAGGAATTCTGC
>MNVR01000024.1 GCA_001873995.1 Candidatus Phelpsiimicrobium noxiivivens | reverse complement strand
CGCGGATTCCAATGTTGAGATCGTGGTTTCCAAAGAATATACTACAAGCGGCGCGTATTGCGCTAAGGTGACATTTAAGAAATCAAAGTCGCCGTCTTTTAAAATTGAGCGCTATTTTGAGAAAGATAAACAATTGTCTAACTGGGCGGCGTATGGCAGTTTTCTTTTTGATATCTACAATCCGCAAAATTCGCCGCAGCGCCTTATTTTGCAGATAAAAGATAAGAGCGGAGACCGCTACAAGCAGGATATTACGATTGAGCCGAACGCGAAGGAAACGATAGAAATAGAGATAGCGGCCCTGCGGCATTCTGTAAGCGTCTTTAATATTTCTCAGGTCAATCTGTTCCGCTGGGAGCCGCAGTCTGATTCTGTATTCTATATTGACAATATGCGATTAGTGCCGCAAGGCATAAAAATAAAGAAGAGTATCTTTGACCCTGAATTCTTAAACGCGAAAGAACCGGTTTATGCGACAGGAGATTACTTTTCTTTCCCTTCTGAACGGTGGCAAAAGGGCGACGCACGCGAATTTCCTATTATTGTCACGAATCCTACACCTTTGCGTTTTAAGGACCTTCCAGTCAGAGGCGGCATACCTTTTCCTAAAGGCGAGTTAACCTCAAAGAATGATATTGCCATAAAGGATGGCCAGGGCAACAGCATGTCATATCAGTCAAAAGTCATGGCAAAGTGGAATGATGGTAGTATTAAATGGCTGTTGTTAGATTTTCCGGCGTCTGCTGAGCCAGGCATAGGCGGCCAATACACAATTGATTATCCAATAAAACAGGATACGTCAAAACAAAATACCTTTGTTTTTCAGACAAGTGACCAGGTGATCGTTGATACGGGAAAGATAAAGTTTTCAGTCAGCAAAAAAGCCTTCAGGTTATTTGATAAACTTTGGATGGGTGGCAAGGAGGTTGTTTCTGCCGGTAGTGACCTGACAATGCAATTTAGAGGTAAGGCATACCGCAGCTCCAATGATAAAAAATATACCTTAACAATAGAAGAAGACGGGCCTTTGGTCGTTGGTTTAAAAGCAGAGGGCTGGTTTGTGGATGATCGCGGCCGTCAGTT
Organism: Candidatus Phelpsiimicrobium noxiivivens; assembly: GCA_001873995.1. Lineage (GTDB taxonomy): Bacteria > Omnitrophota > Gorgyraeia > Velamenicoccales > Velamenicoccaceae > Phelpsiimicrobium > Phelpsiimicrobium noxiivivens. Next base: position 7,882 of record MNVR01000024.1, on the reverse strand, counting down.
CTGTAAGTTTTTGACAAGGATAAAGGCGTATAAGGGCGAGAGTTTTGTGAGGGTCTATCATACGTTTATTTATACTGGTTATCCGGAGAATACTTATCATTATCTTTATAAAGGCAAACGCTTGCCCAAGAATGAGACTATTGAAGAAGTGGCAATAAACTTACGTATTCCTGAGGTGGTTAAGGAAGGTGTTGTGACATTTGGCGCGGACAACCAGGTTATTCAGAAAAAAGATATAGATGCAGACTTTAAGATATTACAGAAAAAAGACGATCATTTTGAAGTATTAAAAGCTAAAGGTGAGAAGATAGGAGTTGGAAAGAAGTTGGAAGGCTGGGTGGATGTTACCAACGGCCAGAAGGGTGTTTGTGCGGTTGTTAGAAAACTTTGGCAGCAATTTCCAAAGGGGTTTGAAGTAGACCCGAAAGAAGGCGCTTTGGTCTTAAAGTTATGGCCTAAAGAGGCTGGGGATATGGATTTAAAGACTACGGAAAAAACCCTTGGCCCTGAAGATGTGGCGCGCGGCAGTGCCTTTGGCCTTGCAAAAACTCACGAACTCGTTTTTTATTTTCATGAAGGTGATTACAAGAACGCGAAAGCGCGCGAGATGGCACTTTCCGCGCAAGAGCCGCCGTTGGTATTAAGTAGTCCCGCGTGGTTGTCAGATACAAAAGCCTTGGGCGCTGTTTCTGATTATTCAAAAGGCCTGGCTTATTTTCAAAAATATGAGGACAGCCTTGAGCGCTTGTTTGATTGGGCTGACAGGCAAAAGAAAAATTTCAAGTGGTATGGAATGCTTGATTTTGGAGATACTCTGAGTTGGTATAGACAAGAGGGTTATGATGAGCCATCGTATGATGAGCCGGGCTGGCATCCTGTAGGCCGCTGGGGTTGGTTTAACTGCGAAGGCGTGGGTGTGCATATGGGCGCTTTGTTGCAATTCGCGCGCACGGGCAATTATAAATATTTTGAGTTTGGAGAGGACTTAAGCCGGCATATGATGGATGTGGATACGTGCCATTTTAATACAGTGGCATATGATAAGAGGTTAAAGGGTATTTATCAGGATTACAGCCAGCCCGGCTCAATGCATCGCCATTCAGGCGATCATTGGGGCGGAAGGAATGAAGAGGCGTCGCACACTAATTTAAACGGCATATTGCTATATTACTATATCACGGGCAACGACAGAGCGCTTGATGTGGCAAAAGAGACAGGCGAGTTTTTCCTTAAGCATCCGATCACATATTTTAAGCATCCCGATATAGCTCCGAACCGCGGTATGGCAAATATTTTGATGGGTGAGGTTGCCTTATACGAGGCAACCGGCGATGAGCGTCTGAAAAAAGACGCGGATTACTGGGCTAATATGTTTTTTGAGGGGCAGAACAGGAACGGCAGTTTCAATGAAGACTATAATCCGCGCGATAAACGCTGGGATAACGGACCCCACATTGGTTATATGAATGGCTATGATCTGCCGGCATTAATTGATTACCATAAATTGACGGGTAATAAAGCAATAAAAGAAGCTATTGTGAAATTGACTGATTATCTGAGCGCTCACGATGAATATGGTGCGATATCAGAAGGCTTGGCATATAGTTATTTTCTTACTGGTGATAAAAAATATCTGGAAGTGATGGAGAAGCGTCTGGAGAGCATGTTAGGTTCTCAAAGAAATAATGATGACCCGATAATGAACGGGATGATCTATCAGAAACCGTATTACGCCCGCGTAGTTGAGTTCCTGTATTTTACGCCATATGCCTTTGAAGCCCTGATCTCTTCGCAAAATACACCAACCAACTAGTAGTTTACATAATACATATCATTTTGTATAATTGATTGACAAGATGTATACTTATGTTATACTTTGCATATGATGAATATTGATCAGTTACTAGAACTTGACCGTTTGGCCAAGGATGAAGGCCGTAAATATGAGAAAAGACGAGGTGTCTATGAGGAAATTTCTCAGGACGCCGGTGCTCATTTTCTTGGAATTGTTGGTCCCCGAGGCGTGGGCAAGACGATCATTCTTAAACAATTAGCGTTGGCAAACGAGAGTTCTTTCTATGTGTCTCTGGATACGATGGAGGGGGATCTTTTTGAACTCGTTAAGACTTTACATGAAACAGTGCGGATCAGATTGTTTTTATTGGATGAGGTGCATGTTTATCCCCGCTTTGAGGCTGATCTTAAGAAGATCTATGATGTTTTTGATATTAGGGTGATCTTTACCAGTTCTACGGCGTTAGGCATGTATGAATCAGGTTATGATCTATCAAGGCGTGTTTTACTTAAGACCCTTTATCCTTTTTCGTTGCGGGAATACGCGCAGTTTAAGTATGGCCAGGAGTTTGATGTCGTAACTCTCGGGGATATTGTAGAGAATAAGATCTCTTCGGATATTCTGAGGGCAGGGGAGCATTTTTCATCGTATATTCAAGGTGGACTTATGCCTTTTGCTTTACGGGAGCCTCAGCCGCTGGCGCTTTTGGAAAATATCCTTCAAACGGTCATTCGTAAAGATATCCCACATATTGCTAAGCTTTTGACTGGCGAGCTTGATAAGATAGAGCAGGTTGTCCGTTTCATCGGGCTTTCCGGGGTGGATGGGATCAATTATTCCTCAACGGCGCAGAATGTGCATATTTCTAAGTACAAAGCTGAGCAGTATATCACGCTTTTAGAACGAGCTTTTATTCTGCATCGGGTTTTTCCAATGGGGAGCAATGTGTTGAAAGAGCCAAAGGTTGTAATGGCGTTGCCGTATCGTCTTTTGTACAGGCCACTTGACGAGGCTATTGGCGGCTTACGAGAGGATTTTTTTGTGGAAGCGTTTAGAGCCTTAGGCAAAGAAATCTTTTATCTGAAATCTACTCGCGGCCAAAAAACTCCGGACTTTCTTATTAGAGATCAAGAAGATATCGTTTTTGAAGTCGGGGGTAAGGGGAAAGGGAGAAGCCAGTTCAAGGGCATGAAGGTTCAAAGAAAAATTATCCTTGCTGATGGATACGACACGACCGGTATACGGCGGCCATTATTTTTTGCAGGGTTGATTAAATCTGCTACGAAGTAGACCCGCATAATAGATTGACGCGCTTAGGCATCGAGGTCCGACCTCGGAGTAAACGGTTACCATACGAAAGTCATTAATTACTATAAATTGTTAGGTAAGATAGGGCTTGACATTATTACCAAACAAATTATAATTTTATTAGCATAATGTTTGGTAAGGAGGATAAGCGTGGGCGTGATCAAGGGAGTATTAAAAGAAGAACTGGAAAACTCTCGCGATATGCTGAAAGGCTATCAGAGGGAGATTGCTAAAATCAAAGGCTGCCTTATACGTAAGAAGATAGGCAGGCGTTATTATTATTATCTGGTAAAAAGACAGGGCAAAAGAGTAAAGTTTATTTACAAAGGGCCCATTTCAGAACAGATAAGGAAAACTTACGCCGAGCAAAGAAAAATGCTTAACAAATACAAGAAGTTGTTGCTGCAAGTTAAGAACCAGATCAAGTTCATAAAGAGGGCATTGCGTGGAAAAGAAACAGCGTGAGTTGTCCATTGAGATCTTAAGGCGGTTTCACAAAGCCGGCATACTTGAGCACATCATCCTTATCGGCAGTTGGAGCGCCTGGAATTGGGGACACATCACTAATTAAATGGAAATAGGTAATGTGTCCCTTGGGTTATTGCTGATCCCGGCAGTAAGAAAAAAGATGCTGGAGATATTCCTAGAAAACGATGAGACTATGAAGATGTTCGAGTTATTGGAACTTGATCGGCTCAAAATAATGTTTGAGATGGGAGCAGTAGGGATAAGAGAAAGCATGGGTTATGGGGACTACAACATTTTTTCTTAAGAATAATGATTTGGGTAAGCCATTAAACAAAATGGGCAAGGAAGAATTGGAGAAACTCAATAATCTTTCGCCCTATGCTAAGACGCCTAATTATGCCGGCTGGCAGGCGCCATTAGAGCTTCATAATGGCAATGTGTATGTTCTGTTGTTTTGGAAGGGCAGATTGATGAAAATAGAGGATGCGCCAAAAACCCTAAATAAAAAATATTACAGTAAATATAGTGGTAAAGAAGTTAACGAGTATGAGTGGACTGTATTGAAAAAATACACGTTGGCGGAAATCCAGCGGCTCGATAAGGAATTTAAGAAGTCGCTACGGAAAAATAAAGCCTGCGCTAAGATGAATAGTAGGTAGTTGGGAGTAAAATATGACAAAGATCAAATACGAAGTAGACCCGCATAATAGATTGACGCGCTTAGGGCCGGGCAAATTCCGCACAGTTCTTGACGGCGAGTTCAAGCTGGATGACGGAAACAGCCTTTCCTACCACGTCAAAAAATCCGACAACATTGATGTTCCTCAGCAGATAAAGTTCTCTGGAGATTGGTCGCTGGACAAGGGCCACAACCTTATCCTGACGCTTGATAAGTGGAATAATCAGGTTGAGGGCAATAAACTTGTCTTAAAAAGCGAGCTTGTTACTGCAAGCGGCAGTGAATTGGTCTTCAGCGTTGAGACGAGGCGCGGGATATACATTCTTAAATTTAGCGGCGTCTGGCAAGCAGACAAGTACAATCGCCTTAGTTTTAACGTTACGAAGGAGCAGGGCAGCGTGGATTCGCTTACTTTGCAGGGGAAGTGGGAGATAAACAAGCAGAATGAGATCGTCTATGTGTATCCTAAAAATATCATTACCTTTAGAGGGTATTGGGATATAACTGAAAAAAATAGATTATCGTATTGTTTAAATAAGGATCTGGGTTCGGGATTTGACTTTAAAGCTTCTTTTCAAAGAGCGCAAACGGATTCCCTGCGCTATGGCGTAAGTTTTGGTTATGGCGCAAGGAAAAGGGCCGTTACTTTGTTTGGAAGATGGCGGTTTGATAAAAATACAGGCCTTTCATTTGAGATACAATACGCTGGCAAAGGAGTAAAAGTAGAGGCCCAATTATCAAGGTCGTTGTTAAAGGGGCGCGGAGAAGCTTTTATAAAGACCCTGGTTTCAGAGAAGGAATACGCCATTATGGTCGGCGCAGGCTGGCGCTGGTGACTTCGGCAGAGCTTGACTATGTAACTAGAACGTAGTATACTCCTATTTGGTAATACCAATGCGGAGTAAAGTTCAAGATGGAAAATATAAAAAGATTGCTTGATATGAGGATCCCAAAGCGGCAATCCGCGTTTTTATGGGGGCCGAGAAAAACAGGCAAGACCACATATCTAAAGCAAAAATTTCCGAATAGCCTGGTATTTGATTTTTTGAAAACAGACCTGTTCTTTGAGATCTCAAAAAACCCTTCGTTATTGCGTGAGCGGTTGCTTGCGCAGGACGAAGCCGTGCTTAGGGAGCCGGTTGTGCTGGATGAAGTCCAAAAAGTCCCGCAGGCGCTTGATGAGGTGCATTGGTTGATAGAGAACAAAGGCCTTAGTTTTATACTTTGTGGTTCAAGCGCAAGGAAGCTCAAAAAGGGGCACGCTAATCTTTTGGGCGGCAGGGCGTGGCGTTATGAGTTATTTCCTTTGGTCAGCCATGAGATAGGGAAGGTTGATCTTTTACGCGCTTTAAACCATGGTTTGATACCACTGCATTATCTGCAGAATAATAATGATTGTAAAAAGTCTTTGGCAGCTTATGTTCAGGATTACTTAAAAGAAGAGGTGTTCGCGGAAGGTTTGGCTCGGAACATACCGGCGTTTTCAAGATTTTTTGACGCTCTTGGTTATTCGCACGGGGAACTGACAAATTATTCCAATATAGCCCGCGATTGCGGCGTGAATTCCAAAACAGTCAAAGAATATTTTCAGATCCTCGTAGATACTCTGTTGGCTTCAAGGGTTGAGCCGTTTAAAAAGAGGCAATCGCGCCAGGTCATAACAAAAGCGTCAAAATATTACTTGGCTGATGTAGGTATAGCGGGGTATTTGATAAAACGGAATTTGGAAGAGCAAAAGGGCGCGGAATTCGGAAAGGCTTTTGAACACTTCTTATTTATGGAGATCATAGCTTACAGGTCTTATGCAGGCAAGGATTTTGCTATAAATTTTTGGAGGACGAAGTCGGGCATAGAAGTAGATCTTGTGCTTGGCGCAGGAGAAGTTGCTGTGGAGATAAAAGGATCCGGGCGCGTAGACAAGAAAGACCTATATGGGTTAGGCGTTTTTGACGGAGAGTTTTCACCAAAGAAAAGCATACTTGTTTGCAATGAAAAAGAAAAGAGGCTTAGCGGCAAGATAGAGATATTGCCATGGGAAATTTTCTTAGAAAAATTGTGGGATGGGAAAATATTATAACCAGCTTGGCAAAATTTACTAAGCATATATAATTAACATAATTGTTAACTATCTATGCTTAGTAGTTTTAGGGTATTTTATGGTATTTCAGGAACTAAAAAAATTAGCGCCGCGTCTTTTTTTCTCTGTTGAAGACTTGGCATCTGACCTGGAGATGAGGCTCGCGTCTGCCAAGGTGTTATGCAGCCGTTATGTCAAGAATGGCCTCTTTGTGAGGTTAAAGAAGAATTTTTACATATTGGATGAGACATGGAAGGGTCTTTCCAAAGAACAGCTGCTAAAGGTCTCAAACTTATTGCAGGTGCCTTCGTATGTTTCGCTAATGACGGCGCTTTCCTGGCACGAGGTAACCACACAAGTCCAAAGAAGCTTTTTTGAAAGCATTTCGTTTAAACGCACAGCCCGGTTTGATGTTAAAGGGACCACCTTTGTTTATTATAAACTTAAGAAAGAATTATATTTTGATTTTGTAAAGAAAGATAATATTTTTATCGCGACAAAAGAAAAGGCTTTTGTTGACGCCATGTATCTTTTTTCCTTTGGAAAGTATAAATTAGACGTTGATTCACTGGACATGGGCAAGTTGGATATAAACAGGATAGAAAAGATAGCGCGCGTTTTCCCGAAAAAAACAAAGGATATTATCACAAAAATATGCAAGATCTAGTCATCCAGGAACAATTTGAATTGGAAGTTTTAGATAAGTTCAACAGCAATAAGTTTTTGAAAAAACTTATTTTTGGCGGCGGGACGATGCTGCGCCTATGTTTTGGTTTAAACAGGTTTTCCGTTGACTTGGATTTTTGGATGGTTAAGGACGCTGATGAAAAGGAGCTGTTCAGTGGTATAAATGAGTATCTTGGCCGATTTTATACTATTCGGGATGCAACCGATAAATTCCACACATTGCTTTTTGAAATAAGGCCCAAAGACCACCCGCGCAGTTTGAAAATTGAGATAAGGAAAAAAACCAGAAAGGTAAAAACGGAACAGGCCATAGCCTATAGCCCTTTCGCTAATACCCAGGTGTTTTTGACTGTTGTTTCTTTGCCGGATATGATGAGGTCTAAAATTGAGGCATTCCTTAAACGTAAAGAAATACGCGACGTCTTTGATATGGAGTTTTTGATAAAGAAAGGCGTTAAGTTGGACGCTCCCGTAGAGTCTTTAAAGAGCGTTCTTAAGGAAATGGCTGCTTTTACAAAACAGGATTATTCCGTTAAGCTTGGGTCTTTGTTGGAGCTAGATCAGAGGAAATATTATCTTAAAGAAAACTTTAAGATACTTAGGTCCGCCATACAAGAGAAGCTGGCAGTATGAATAAAACGCCGATATTGCTATATCACGATTTTTGCTCGCAGACTGACAGCCACAAACAGGATTGGGGACACATCACTAATTAAATGGAAATAGGTAATGTGTCCCTTGAAAGCATAGCACTGAAAGCACCTTGAAAGCAAGGTATGCGCTATGGCGTAAGTTTTGGTTATGGCGCAAGGAAAAGGGCCGTTACTTTGTTTGGAAGATGGCGGTTTGATAAAAATACAGGCCTTTC
>MNVR01000026.1 GCA_001873995.1 Candidatus Phelpsiimicrobium noxiivivens | reverse complement strand
TACACTAAAGAACAAGGATGAGGCGTAGGGATTGAAGTAGGGTATAAAAACTTTATGTATACCCTGCGGCTTGCCGCAGGGGGCTTCATTTCCTCCGCCAAATACCCCATAATAAATTACAAGGATGAGGCGTAGGGATTGAAGTAAAGTATAAAAACTTTAAGTATACCCTGCGGCTTGCCGCAGGGGGCTTCATTTCAGGTATACAGCCTCAATAGCCATATCCACTCTCAGCACTAAGTTGGATTCTTTCTGTTGATTATCTCCTATAGGGCTAAGTAATACAGATCTTACCCTGGTAAGCATCTGGTAAGTTTCAATTATCTTTATAAACTTAATAAAATTATCATAGGTAGACTCACCGCTTAAAGCAAGAGGTATCAATATATAGTTTTTTTCATCTTTCTTTCCACCGGGAGAAATATCCCTGAGTTTAACCTGCAATTCAAGCCCGATGTTATACACCTTTTCAATGATCCGGTTAGTGTCTGAAGTATCCCAACCCTTGACACTTAGTTTTTTTATTTTTTCATTCACGGTCACGATACGGCTTAGCGTAACACTTTTTTCTTCTTCCATCTTAATGCCATCAGTCACCTTATCGTATTTCAACATCTCCTGCTGATAAAAATGATTAGATACAATAATTGAAAAAATGATAATGACAACGATTACGATCTGATCGCGCTTATTGTGGACTAATTCCGCATAGTTTACGTCAATCATTAACTATACTCCGCTTACCGGCGCTGTATTCTCGCTTTTATTTTCACAAATTACGTCAAACTGCATGTAATAGGCCTTGCCAACGTTAACCTCTCGGTATGACTTTAGTTCTATTGACGGCATATCTCTGGAAAAATCAATATTTCCCTTGAGATTCAAAATAAATTTATTTATATTTTCTGACCTCGTTTTCTGATCCACATCATAAGAATAGCAATGTAATCTTAAGGAAGGCGGATCGACAGAATAATCCAGCCCGGTCAGCCATACGCCGGCAGGCATTAATCTGGACAACAATAGGACTTTCTTATAAAAAAACGCGTTGTTACCTACCAATTTACTAAAATCTCTCTGTTTTTCATTGAAGGCCTTCTCGCTGGACTGGATACCTTCCAGGCTTGAAAGATCTACGCCTGATAAAAAAGGCAATTGTTTGACAGAAACTGTGACAAGCTGTTTTTCTAATGGGTATAACTTTGAGAAACTCATGCCATAAGCAACCAGAAATATCACGAATCCTGCCGCAAGGCCTTTGAAAATAGCTACCTTTGACTGTTTTAAAAAATCCGTAACCAATATCTGCAGATTTTCACCCGAAGGCGCTGCCGCGGCCAAAGCTAATTTGTCGTCTTTTTCTTTGGTTTTCCCAAGATTAAGCGTCACCAAAGACGGCCTTTCTATCTTTAAAGCAGCTCCATACGCCTTGGCTATATCTGATAGCATCTCCTCCCTGACGTCTTTTATTTTGAAGAGATCATTGAGTGCTACAAAACTTACCTTAAGCCCCAATTCTTTGCTAAAATTGTCCACCCATGAACTATAACTTTTATTGGATATGACGATCATCTCGTCAATATCCCTTTTCATAAACTGCCTTCTGTAGTAGTCAAGCGATACCCTCACTTCGTTGATAAGCCTAAAGAGGATAGCGTCAAATCCTTCCTCCTCCTTCACTGCAGCGGCCGTGGAAATTATCTTTATATCCCTGGTGAAATAAGGAAATCCCTTCTCCGCTATCAGGATATTAGCTTCTTGTTGATCAAACTCAAGAATAACGTAAGACCTTGTACTCAATATCTTATTTTTGATAACAAGCAGCCTGAAAAGACTGAATAGCGCGGGTTCAAAAGCTACTACGTTTAAATTAAGCTGCTTGAACAATCCTATATACTTATCAATTGGATCTTGTTTGATGCCGCATAATACAACTTCAATAATATTCGCCTTTTGCTTTACGCGATACTGAAAATCATAGGCGAGTTCTTCTATCTTAAAGGGTATATATTTCTTCATTTCAAAATTAATACCCGCAAACACCTCAGGCCTGGGTATATTGGGCATTTCAAAAAACCTGATTATAAGGTCTTTTGGCGGAAGGGCCACCACGACACTTGACGTATCGATCCTGCTGTCTCTGATCACTTTTTGCAAAAAAGCTATCATTTCTGTTTCTTTATTTTTAAAAAGTTCAAATATATCTTCGGGAGAAATGCCCGCTGTTTCCTCGGATTTTATAGAATAGGGCACGCTCAATTGATTTTTTATTTTTCCAGCGGCCTGCTGTATTATAGCCACACCTTTAGAACTAAAGAAAAATCCGGCTATATCCTTTTTAAAAAAATTGGTCAGCATAGCCCTACCTCACCTTAGCCCTTCTGTAATTCGCCATAAGCCACCTGTCTACTTCTTTCTTATCAAAACGCCAGACTCCGCCAACCTTGATCCCGGATATCTTACTCTCGTGGAGCCAATTGTAGATAGTCTGTTTTTTGAGCCGCAAATAACCCGCCAATTCCTCTAGATCCATAAGGCTGTACATAACAAAACTTCTCCCAAAGATATATTTTGCGCGAAGCTCTATTTTACTTTAAATCAATTAAAACATAATATTATTACATTGTCAATAAAAATATTACGTAGACTTACTTATACTTACTTTTGATATCTATAGGATACCCAATGGATGGGTTTTATTACGCTTGGTCTATGAATTTATGAGTGTAGGAAGTATTACCAGCTTGATGTATAATTGAAAGAAGAATTAATGCGGTTACCATAGATACCGCCAATATCTTCCCTGGTTATGAATGACGTCTTTCTCCAGGATATGGGATGATTTCCGTTTACAGTATCATATGCCCAATCTATGGTTTGGTTCGTGATCGCTTCAGCTCTGGAAAGACTATCAAAAGCAGCTACGGCGCCTGATTCAGCTACATAATATCCTTTGACGCGTCGTATATAGGTTTCCATAAGGCGGACCTGCGAAGAAACAATGGTCAGGATGATCCCAGCTAAAATTGTAAAAATGATCACAAAAAGAAGCACATTTATAAGAGCAAGAGCTCTACGTGTCATGATCTTTATTGCCTCCGCCAAATACCCTACACTAAAGAACAAGGATAAGACGTAGGGATTGAAGTAGGGTATAAAAACTTTAAGTATACCCTGCGGCTTGCCGCAGGGGGCTTCATTTCCTCAGAGATATCCTATAATCACCATCCACTTTAACAAGGACAATATGGCCTTCCCTGGCAAGCCAACCCATACTCATAAAAAGCAGATCTCTTGATCTATCTATATGTTTTACCATCTCTGAAAAAAACACTTCACCGTGCGCGTCAAGATAATGCCATATATCTCCAGCCGCAATACCGATCTCAGTGATCATATCTCATCCCCCTTAGGCCATTCCTTTATATGGAATTAGGAAAGCCTACACTTTTTGTGTTAATTTTGCCTATAACAGGTTTACTCCACTACAAAATTAATCCTGTAGAACGTATCAAAATCATCCTAAAAGAATTTTGATACGTGTTGTGAGACAGGACAAGTTTTTATTCCTTAATTTTGCCTCTGATTAAAACTTTCACATACTGGACACGTGCTTATATTGGAAGCCTTTGATTTAAAATACACATAAAGACAAGTGGAACATTGCCAGATCTGGTTATCCTTCAATGGCCTTTGTCTAACGACTGATCTTTTGTCATGCAACCAAAAGAACAAAAATAATATAAGCTGGCCACACAAATAATAACAGATAAGAATAGAAAAATCAATTTTAATCATAACTTTATCTTGAATCTAACATTCACCTCAGCGCCTTCTTCTTCAGGGACAGCCAGAAAACGCGCGTTCCTTAATTTTAACATAACGTAAAAATCCAGGATTGGGTCCCCACAACCCATTGTTTTTTTAATAGACCTCACCTCCCCATTCCTGTACAAGATTATCTTAAACGCGACCGCGCTAAAAAGATCTTCTCTCGAAGCCATTCTTTTCAAATCCGCAAAATCAACGTTAGCCACATATCTGGTAAAATCTGAAAACCCAAAAGATATCTGACGGCCTAAAGGCGCGCCAGACAGAATCTTGCGCGGGGCCGCTTTTGTCTCATCTATGGCTAAAGGCAAGCCCTTAATGGGCACCTTGGGTTTATAGACCTGTTGAAAAGATCTAACAAAATATGGGGCCTGTGAAGTTTTATAGCTTACAAAGATGTTACCCCTGGAGCTTGGCTCTGCGCTTCCAGCCTGTTTCACAACTGATAGGTCCTGACCCTTTAGAAACGCGCCTAAAAAAAATGTGGAAGACCCAGGAGCCTTAAATGCCGAGCTGCTCAAAACCGGTACAAAAATAAAGATCAATAAAATATGCGATAACAAAGAAGCAGCAAGCCCAAAAGAAAGGAAATCATAATGTGGGGTTTTATCATTCATTAGTTGCTATATTAACTTTTAAAACGCCCGCCGACCTAAAAATATCCCAAACTCTGACCAAAGCCCCTACGCTTGCTCTGCGGTCTACCTTGATCAAGACTTGCCGCATCTTATCCTGCGATGCTTTGACAAAACGCGCCAGATCCTGCTGCGAAACATTCTTTGAATCCAGATAGATCATATCATTTTTTAGAAGAATAACTGTGATATCTTTATGAGACAGCGGTTCACTAGTGATAGCCCGCGGCAAAACTACGGAAAGGCCTGTGGGATTTGAAAAGACCGGCAAAAAAATGACAAATACCAGAAGTATTAAAAGACAGTTGAACAACGCCAAAAGAGCAACAAACCTGAAATTACTGCTAATGATAGGAGGCCTCGCGAATCTCACGCTGGCATCCTCCTATCCATAAGAAAAATAAGAAGTTCACTGGCCCCCCTCTCCAAATCTTCTTGAGCCGACTTAAGACGGCCCATCAAATAATTATAAGCTATCAAAACTGATACCGTAACAAAAAAACCAGATGTAGCGCATATCAAGGCCTCCCATATACCTGCCGCCACATCTCCTCCCACAAGTGGTGTAAAAGAAATACCTTTGGATTGAATGATAAAAAATATCTTCATCATACCAATAAGCGTACCCAAAAAACCCAAAAGAGGCGCTATCTGAACGATAGCAGATAGCATAGAAAGATTTTCTTCTAAAATAGGCGCCTCATAAAGAAAAGAATTTTCCATAGACTCCTTGATCTCATCTTTTGGGCTATCATACTTCATAATACCTTCTTTTAAAACTCTGGCTAAAGGCGTATTTGACCGCTCGCACAGATCAATAGCCTCTTTTATCCTCTGCCTTTCAATGCTTTCAAATATATCGGTAAGGATCTTTTCAACAGGCGCGGCGGATCTAGCGAATTGCCTCATCTTAGAAACAACAATAGCGAAAGCGAAAATAGAAGACAGAATAATAGGCACCATGACAGGCCCGCCCTTATGGAACAGGCCTACGCTAATAAAAATAAAATAGGAAGCCGCTATGCTCAAAATAACAAGCGCTACTTTTAGTATTTTATCTTTCATTGACTTTGCATATTGTAGGTATTTATTCCTTACAAAGTTAACTCCACAGCTTGCTTAGGAAATTTTCAGTGACTGCACTGAAAATTTACAAGCGTTTAAGCAAGGAGTCTATTGCCGACCCTGTTGCAGCCCCGCGAGTTTTTCTTTGGCATATTTAGCCTCAGGCACGTTATAGGCGGCTATCTTCTCCAATATATTCTTTAGTTCGTTCAAGTTTTCCTTGTTTTCATAGGCCCTGGCAACGCGTAAGAGGGCCTTTACAACCCATGTATCCTGTCCCGGATAAATATAAGATACCTTTAAATAAGCTTCCACAGCGTCCTGAACCGCGCCCTGTTCCTCAAGGATCTCCGCTAAGTTAAACTGGATCTCGGCATTTGATTCCGTGCCTTCAATTGTCAAAGCCTTATCTAAAAACTCAACTGCTTGCTTATAAAGTTTTCTCTTTCTATAAACAGACGCCGTTTTAACGCAAGCGGTCTTCCCAAATCCATAACCAATAGAAACTGCCTCCTGATAATTTTTTAAAGCGTTATCCAGATCTGACCTTATAACATAAATATCTCCGATAAAAATATATGCCTTAGCCAAAGCCCCTTTTTTGCCGTAATCTTTAGCCTGCTGGAAGTTCATCAGGGCCCTATCCTGATCCCCTTCTTCCATAAAGCTGACCCCCATTTCAAGAAAAGCATCCGCGATAAATTCATGCTGAGGATAATTCCTGATCAATCGCTCAAAATATTTTCTGGCTGAAAGGTGGTCTCTTTTCGCTAGATAAGATTCACCCAGCCAAAAAATTATATCCGGGGAAAGGTTGGAATCCGGATTACGGGCGATAAAATCAGCGAACCTCTTGTTGGCCTCGGGTTCATTGCCCATTTGCGCGTAAGCGTTCGCGATCTCATACTCTGTTTTCTGGCGTAACGCCTCTGAACCTAAAGAACCTTTCAGGATATACAAAAAAATATCTATAGCGTCTTTCCATCTGGAAAGATTTAAGAAAGCTTCACCTAAAAGAAAAACAGCCTCCGGCCTATAAGAAGAATCTTTAAAATTATCTGAAAAATATTTCAGCTGTTCCGCGGCGGCAGAGAAATCACCTTTCTGAAAATACGCTACACCTATGAAATAATAGGCGCCATCCGTTAATTTTGAAGCCGGGTAGTCTTTCAAAAGTTTGCGAAAAGCAAGAATAGCTGAATCCCTGCTATCAGTCTTTAGCCAAGTCATTCCAAGCTGATATTGGACATAATCATTATAAACACTGTCAGGATAATCCTCCAGGAAGGCGCGATATGTCTCAACCGCCTTTTTATATTCACCGGCATCCTGATACGCGTCACCCATCTGGCATAACGCGCTTAATTTGAAGATCTTGTCAGTTGATAAAGAAGCTACCTTTTGAAACTCGTCCACTGCCGACCTGAAATCTCCAACCTTTAGATAAGACCAGGCTAAACCATAGTGGATCTTGTCCCTGAGCTCCTTGCTATCCGCGTAGCCGCCAACCGCGGACCTTAGCTTATCCAGAGATATCCTATAGGCGATAATGGCATCCTGGAAACGAGAAAGATTGTATAAGGCCTCCGCCCTTCCGAAATAGGCAAGAGGCGTATATCCACCCTCTTTATCCTTGGCAATAACATTGTCAAAAAGCTCAAGCGACACATCAAAAGACCCCAAACCGCTTTCTAAAACGGCCCTGCCAAGCGTAACCCCCAAAGGCTGGTTTTCACCTTCAAATCTTGAAAAGACCTCTTTGGCTTCTTGAAATCTTTTAACTCGCAGATATGACCACCCCATACCGATCTGAGAAAGCAAATTCATTTCTTCATCCGCGCACCCACTCTGCGAATTACGGTAAGCGGTAATAGCCTCATCGTAGAGCTCTAAATAAAAATTAGCTTCGCCTAGATAAAAATACGCGCGATTAAGCAATTTAGAACGCGGATACTTTGACACAAAAACCAATAATTCTTTCTTTAGATTAGCGTGATCTCTCATCCTATACAGAGCTTCGCAAACACCAAAAAGCGCTTCTTCAATAACAATCTCATCCTTAAATTGAGTAGAAATAAAACGGTAAGTATCCTGGGCTTCCTGCAATTTAGCGTCGTTCATCTGCGCCAACGCGAGAGATTTATACGCGGCTAAATAATAAGAAGACCCCTTATAACCGTCTATCAATTGTTTATAGAATTCAGCGGCCTGCTTATGATCTCTTCCCCTTGAATAGACCTCGCCTAACCAAAACAAGATCTTATCTTTGATACTACCTGAGCCTTCCATCTTTAAAAGCGTTTCAAATTGGTCTAACGCTTTAAGATATTTCTCCTGATAAAAATAGCACTGCCCGGTGTAAAGTAACGCTTCAGATCTTTTATCGCTTGAAATATACGTTTTTAAAAAACGCTCAAACATAGTCAAAGAAACATCATAAAAACCGTCTTCATAGGCCTTCACTGCCACATAAAAAGCGTCCTCTTCTTTCTTGTCGAAATCCGCTGCCATTAATGTAGCCACAAAAAAACTGAAAAATAGAAAAACTGAAAAACAAAAAAACAAAATGTGTTTGTTTTTCTTGTCTTTTGCGCTTCCCTTACCCAGTTCTTTAGTTTCTTTGTTTTTCTGTCTTCTGTCTTCTGCCATCTGTCTTCCGTCCTCTGTCTACGCTAAGTATCTTACGCAGATATTGCCCAGTATACGACCGGTCATTTTTTGCTATCTCCTCTGGACTGCCGCAGGCGACAACGAAACCGCCCTGATCGCCGCCCTCAGGCCCAAGATCAATACAGTAATCCGCGCATTTTATCACATCCATGTTATGTTCAACCACTAAAACCGTATTGCCCAGGTCAACCAATCGTTGAAGAACGATCAAAAGCCTTTCTACATCCGCGAAGTGAAGCCCAGTCGTAGGTTCATCAAGGATATACAGCGTAGAACCGGTAGAACGTTTGCACAATTCACTGGCGAGCTTAACCCTTTGGGCTTCACCACCGGATAATGTCGTAGCTGACTGGCCCAACTGGATATACCCCAATCCTACATCATAAAGGGTCTGTAAGATATCTTTTATTTTCGGAATATTTTCATAAAGAGATAACGCCTCCTGAATAGACATTTTAAGTACATCCGCGATAGACTTTCCCTTATATCGGACCTCTAACGTAGCTTCATTAAACCTCTCACCGCCACAGGCCTCGCATTTGATATAAACATCAGGCAAAAAATGCATCTCGATCTTTTTGATACCATCGCCACCGCACGCCTCGCACCTGCCGCCCTTAACGTTAAAGCTAAAACGTCCGGGCCTATAGCCGCGGGAACGCGCCTCAGGGAGCCTTGAAAAAATATCGCGGATATGTGAAAAAACACCCGCGTATGTAGCAGGATTAGAGCGCGGCGTCCTGCCTATAGGGGACTGGTCAACTACGATGACTTTATCTATATATTCAGCTCCTGTTAACTCTTTATAAGCGCCCTGCTTATTTTTAGAGCGATATAATTCGCGCGATAAAGCCCTGTATAGCGTCTCATCTATTAATGTAGACTTTCCTGAACCTGATACACCACTGACACAGATCAATACGCCCAACGGAAATTTTACGTTTATATTCTTTAGATTATGAGTAGTAGCGCCTTTAAGCTCCATATTCTTTTTGGAGTGGTAGTCACGCCGCTCTCCGGGGACCTTTATCTCTAGATCGCCATTTAAAAATTTAGCAGTTATAGAATTTTTGGATTTAAGCAGTCCCTGGACCGTGCCGCTGAAAAGCACCTCTCCGCCATATTTGCCAGCGCCAGGCCCCAGATCAACGACATGATCGGCATGGCGGATAGTAGCCTCATCGTGCTCTACGATCAAGAGCGTGTTCCCAAGATCCCGCAAAGATCCAAGTGTCGCGAGAAGTTTGGCGTTATCTTTAGCATGAAGGCCTATGCTTGGCTCATCCAGCACATAACAGACGCCCACGAGCCCTGACCCTACCTGAGTAGCCAAACGGATCCGCTGGAACTCACCCCCTGACAGTGTCTGGCTCTTCCTATCTAATGTCAGATAGCCAAGCCCCACATTCTGACAAAACTTTAATTTCTCTTTTACATCTTTTAAGGCTTGGGCCGCTATCAGCCTCTCGCTCTCGGTCAATGGTATATTAGTAAAAAAATCATATGCCTTTAAAATAGTCAGGCGCGTCACATCCCAGATGGACTTATCTTTGATAGTCACAGCCAAACTCTCTTTTTTAAGCCTAGAGCCCTGGCACTCAGGGCATGGGGCCTGAGACATAAATTTAGAGATCTCCTCTTTTAAAAAGATACTGTCTGTCTGATCAAAAAGCCTTGTTAAATGAGGGACCAATCCTTCAAACCTCCTGCCCCATATTTCCTCATCGCAGCCATAAATGATCGCGCGCCTGTGTTCTTTCTTTAATTTTTTAAAAGGCACAGCCAGATCAAAACTCAGGCGATCCGACAATTCCCGCAATAAGCTGCGGTAATAAAGCAGATACCCCTTTCCTCCGCGCTTCCACGGCTCAAGCGCGCCCTCCAAAATAGACTTACTTCTGTCAGGAATAATAAGATCCATGTCAAATTCCATCTTAAGGCCAAGGCCTTTGCACATAGAGCAGGCGCCATAGGGAGAATTGAAAGAAAATATCCTGGGTTCTATCTCCGGTATATTGATACCACAATCCGGGCACACGTATAGTTCGCTAAAGACCATGTCTTCAAACTGGTGACTGGTAACTGGTGACTGGTAACTTATAATTACCACGCCTTTGCCGAATTTTAATGCCGTCTCCACAGAATCAGTCAAACGTACTTTTACCCCAATATCAACAATAAGCCTATCTACAACTGCCTCAATATGATGAACTTTATAACGATCCAGGCTGAATTCTTCGCTTAACTCATATGTCTTGCCATCTATACGCGCCCTGACAAATCCTTCTTTTTGCATCTGCCCAAGTATCTTCCTGTATTCACCTTTGCGGCCCTGAACCAAGGGCGCCAAAACTTCTATTTTTGAGCCCTTCATTAACTTCATTACTTTTTCTACTATCTCCTGCGCGCTCTGACGTTCAACCTTGCGTCCGCACTTAGGGCAGTGCGGAATACCGATCCGCGCGAACAAAAGCCTTAAGTAATCATATATCTCTGTCTGAGTGCCTACAGTGGATCGCGGATTTCCACCAGCTGTCCTCTGTTCTATAGAAATGGTCGGTGACAGGCCTTCAATATAATCTACGTCAGGTTTCTGAAGCTGTTCTAAAAACTGGCGGGCATAGCTTGATAAGCTCTCCACATAGCGCCGCTGGCCTTCTGCATAGATAGTATCAAAAGCCAGAGAAGACTTGCCCGATCCAGATAGGCCGGTAATAACGACCAGCTTGTTGCGCGGTATCTCAAGAGAGATATTTTTTAGATTGTGCTCGCGGGCGCCTTTTATGATCAAAGAAGAATTGCTCATTATATTATCTACCACTTAGTTTTCAAAAAATATTTTATATCATAAAGAATATCATGCCTGCGCAAACTTCTCCAAAAACGACGAAAAAAATAACTAGGTCTAAGATAAAACTCACGAAACGCCCTTTTATAACATAACTCTATCTTATCCCATGGAATATTAGGATGATCAAACAAAGGCGACTCTGTTTGGTGGCAGACATATTTTGACCAATCATAACTCTTGATGCGGCCTTGCTCTTTGAGCTCACTATAATAGCGCGTGCCGGGATAAGGAATGCATATGTCAAATTTTGCCGTATCCAAAGGCAGGCGTTTAGCAAAAGCAATGGTGCGTTCCATGGATACCTCAGTCTCTCCAGCTAATGCAAAAATAAAAAAACCGAATGTATCCAGGCCTGCCTTTTTCGCAAGATGGATCGCATTCTCTGCTTCCTTAAGAGTGATCTTCTTGTTGATTCTGTTCAATACATCCTGGTCTCCTGTCTCTAAACCAAATCCAACCTGCCAACACCCCGCATTTTTAGCCAAAGAAAGAAATTCAAGATCAACCATATTAACGCGAATGCCACTGATCAAAGCCCACGGAAATCTCAAACCGCGCCTCAAGATCTCCCTGCATACCTCTTTTGCCCTTTGGATATCCTGCGTAAAGCTATCATCAGCCACATGAATTTCTTTAAAACCAGAGTCGAGCATATACGCCATTTCATCGAC
The DNA here is from genome assembly GCA_001873995.1 of Candidatus Phelpsiimicrobium noxiivivens. Classification (GTDB taxonomy): domain Bacteria; phylum Omnitrophota; class Gorgyraeia; order Velamenicoccales; family Velamenicoccaceae; genus Phelpsiimicrobium; species Phelpsiimicrobium noxiivivens. Next base: position 49,548 of record MNVR01000026.1, on the reverse strand, counting down.
AACCCTTTTAGGAGACTTAACCCTCGGCTTACTTCCAAAAATTACCTTACTGCAAAAATTGCATTGCGCCAAACACCCACGGCTTGTCTCAATGTGCCCTACCGGATTCCGACGCGAGGATAATCTCGAATTTTTGTACTGTTTAATATCAAATAAATGCCAGGCAGGATAAGGCAAATCGTCTAAGTTGTCTATAAGGCCCCTGTGAGCCGTACGAACAATATCCTTATCCTGGCCTTTCCTAATAATTATACCCGGTACATTTTCCAGGTTCTTGGCTGATAAAATTTCCCAAAGAACCGTATCCCCCTCTCCAACAACTATGATATCGAAACACAGCGCAGCAGATGCCTCATCAGGACAAGCGGTCACATGAACACCACCAACAATCGTCAAGACGCTAGGATACCTTTCCTTGACGGCCATCATAAGATCACGAACAATAAAATAATCGTGCGTCTTGGCTGATGCCGCAACGACATCAGCGTGAAAATCTTTAACAGCCTCAAGCAATTCCTTGGAGGTGCCGCTCGACACGTCAAGATCTACGATCTTGACCTCATGTTCCGCGACCAAGTGACTTGCCAGCGTAGCGAGAGTCAAGCTTGGATAGCTAGGAGCCCCAACACTCACATTCGTATTCAAATAAACGTTTTTCCTAGAGGGAGGGTTAAAAAAAAGCACCTTTGCCATTTACAATCCTTTTTCGGCTACAACCAGAAGGACTTCTCCCATTTTTGAAAAGAAAAACATGATATTAACCAAAAGGCAAACTGGGAAAATAAGAATAAAGAGAACGATATGCCAAAACAGCGAGGGTCTGAATCTTCCTGTCTGAAGCCACTCAAAAAAGAAATGATCAGTACGCGTCAGACGGCTAACAATGCTCGATGTAGATATGAAAATCGAATATTCCAAAGAAAACGTATGAACGTTTCTTATCTTAAAACCATGCTTTACAAGCAACGGTATTAATGTGACAGGTGAAAAAAAATACAAATGGTACCTCAAATCCAACCCAAGCCAATAAGGGCCAGTCCAACGCGCTGTCCACGAATTAAGGTTAGGCACCTCTATAACAAACCTGCCTTTGCTATTAAGATATTGGGAGATCTTCTCTATATAACGCTCCGGCTCAGCCACATGCTCCAACACATGCCACATTGAAATAACATCAAACTTTCGCCCGTCAAAATCAAGATCAAGAAAATCATGGTCGTAGACTTCAAGGCCCAGTTTATTCCTTGAAAAATCTAAAGCTGGCTTGGAGGGCTGAATACCAACAGCAGTATTATAGCCATAAAATTTTTTCAGATAATAAAGCATAAAACCGCGGCCGGAGCCTATGTCTAAAACACTCTTAGCCGCTGGAAATATGGAAAAGATCTTCAGTGCCCTGAAGAAACGAAACATCCTAATGACATACTCTACGCCACAATTAAAACGCCCTCCTGTCTCATTCTTATAATATTGCTCATAGAGAACTGCGGGTTCGGAAACCTTAGCTTTGGTGTCTACGAAAACCAAACCGCAGTCGCTACATCTATAGAGCACAACTGAACCAAACGTTGAATATTCCTTACAGTTTTTATGTTCGCAGAGCATTGGCAGGCCTTTTTTTACCTATTATAAAAAGTTCCATCTTAAGGATGCGTTTTTCAAAAACTTCCTCTTCAAAAAGGCCCTCACAATGTTGGCGCAGAAGTTTCTGCGTATAGCGCGTAGGATGCACATCTTTTAAATAAGATTTGCAATTCCCGCCGAAAAATCTGTGCCACGTGTTTTCAAGGATAAACCATAACGGATTGGCATAATTCACGGTGCAAATGAGGATCTTGCCTCCAGGCTTTAATACCCTATGCAACTCACGAAGCACTCGAACGGGATCCGTAAAATGTTCAATCGCGTCAAGAAAAATGATAAGAGAAAATTCATCGTTGCCAAAAGGAATATCATACAGACTTGCGTGGACATAGCGGCCTTTAAAATGCTGAGAACAATACTTAATCGCGGACAACTGCTCATCGACGCCAATAATTTCGTAAGTTTGACAATACGGCGCGCTGATCTGTCCGATACCGCATGCCGCATCTAGTACTTTGGCCCCGGGCTTAGCCTCATCGAATATTTTTCTTACCATTTGGTGCTTTGCTCGATGGTAGACTGACTGAGGGAACCTATCTGTCCTTTTCAAATACTCGAAATAATATTTATTTCCATCTACGGTCGGACTCATTTATTCCTTTCATAAAAAGCCGTTATGAAAACTGTTTAAAACGCCACACTCCGTAATAATGAAGGCAATGCTTGGCCAATGTCGACAAGATTCCAAAACCATAACAAACTGACGGCCAAAATTTGATCATGGAGGCTTCATCAAAATAACGAGTGCGTATGGGTACCTCCTCGATACGCATATTTTTGAGCAACCCTTGGACGATGATCTCAGTATCAAAAATAAATCCGTCGGAATCCAACATAAAGCTCACGCTCTTAAGATACTTAGCGCTATAAGCACGAAAACCCGAATGGTATTCAGTTAAATATGTGCCCAGGGCCACATTCTCTAAAGCTGTCAACAGAATATTAGCATTATGCTTCCATATAGGCATGCCACCCTCGAGCGCTCCCCGCTTCATCATTCGCGAACCGAAAACTGCGTCCGCCTGCCCTTTTAGGATCGGCTCAATAAGCTCAGGTATAACACGAGGGTCATACTGATAATCAGGATGCACCATAACCGCGATATCCGCGCCCAACTCCAATGCCTTTTTATAGCAGGTCTTCTGATTAGCTCCATATCCTCTATTCTTTTCATGGACATAAACTTTGAGTCCTAGTTTATGCGCCGCTAAAACAGTATCATCGCTGCTATGGTCATCGACAAGAATGATCTCGTCAACAACATCCTTGGGGATATCGGCAACTGTTCGGCCCAAAGTCCTGGCTGCGTTATAAGCCGGCAACACAACGACAACTTTCATCCTCTTTTTTTCAACAGCGACATTCAAGCACTCCATTTCCTCCAAATACTCCAATCTTCGGCTCTTCCTGGCAAATACCTCGATCCTATCCCAAAGATTGACCCTAAGAGTCTTAAGAGCGATCTTCGTTCTTTTTAGAAAAGAAAATACTCTAAACAGATCTCTATTGTAAAACTCCATCTTCTCCAACCAGTATTTTACAGAATAGACACGCGCATACGGCCTTGAGGCCATATGGACAAACCCCGTCACATCCAACATTTTCGATAATGTCCTAGGGGTAAAATAAAAAATGTGGGCATGCTTTATGCCCCACCATCGCGCCTTCAGCAATCTGCTTATCGTAGAGTCAATATTAGGCGTGTTAAGATACAACACCCCGGAAGGCCTCAAAATGCGCCTGATCTCAATAAGCGCTTTTTTGGGATCTTCAAGATGATCTACGATATCTTTTAGTAGTATAAAATCAAAATAGTTCCCTGGAAAAATAGAATGTTCGAACGGCCCCTCAATCAAATTTTCAAGGCCAAATCTCTCTTTCGCAAAGGCAACGACCGGCTTTGAAAATTCAACACCATGAACCTCCCATCCGGATCTCTTTGCCTCATCCATAAAAAAACCTACTCCAAATCCTATGGCAAGTAGCTTTTCCTGCGCCTTCTTGAACTCCTTAAGTTTTTTCAAGATGGCTTTTGCCCCAAACCTCGCCCCCCGCTCTTCTTCAAGATAACTTCCGCTCTCCAAGGTAACGTCATCCGAAGCAAGACAATCAAAAGGCGGCCGGGGATTAGTATATACGAGGCCACACTTACGACATCGCACAATACGAACGGGAATGTTAATTGATCGATCAGTCATCTCCAGAGAATCCGCCCCCACAGACAGATCGCCTGAATAGGTCTTAAACAAAACCTCGTAATTATCAGCACCACAAAGATTACAGTTAATTTTTGTAAGCATTGATTACTAGCTCGCTTATGAAAACCCTTCCCAGGGGATCCTGGGAATTAACAAAATACACTTTCATCGTCCTGCAGTCGAAAAAACCCATCTCTAAACTATAGCGGCCCGGAGCAAGATAAGACGGAAGCGACAAATATATCTCCTCAGCCATCCATTGTCCTGGTTTCCAGGCATTCGTGGGATAAATACGATAACAAATGGGCCTTAAAACCTGATAAACAACTCTGCCATTCTCATCAATAAAATCAATAAAAACATTTAAATCACTCGACGTCTCTTGTAAAGATTCCCAATAAAATGTCATTTGCAGGGACTGCGCCGTTCTTTCATTGAGATCAAAACCTAAAAATTTGATCTGTTTGTCAACAACGGCAGACGCCATATGGCTCGGATTAGGCTCTAACAAAAGAACTTTATACAGAGGTATCGTATCCTGCGCATCCTTACGAAATAAGACTGTGGAATCTTCTACATCCACGACACCCCACTTCCCACGACTAAGCAACTCCTGAGTATTCTTATACCCCTGCGGCGAATAAAAACTACCGAATGTCAACCTATCATTAAAATCCAACAAAGCATAACGGACCGTATCGGGAAGGCGGTAAGGACGACTAGACAAGGTATAATACCCCGTATAATGATGATGGAAAGAATAAAGTTCGTGCCGATGAGTCAAGCGAGAAAGAAACTCAAAAGTAGCCACAACCGGCGCGGCGGGAGGTATCTTTTTTAAGAAAGCCTCCTTCAGGCGATCACTGTCATTTTTTCTGAAATCCGAAGTTGCCATCCCAGGCAAACGAAAGTGTGGGCCGAGAACATAAGTAAACAATAACAATACAAGAAGCAGAAATATTCCAAAGTAAAATCGATATTGATTAATCAACTTAAATCTCAGGAAATTCTTTATTCCAAAAACAAAAGCAACAAAAATAAATGGAATAACCTCAGCCGTATAATGAAAATTGATCATTACCTGAGTTACTCGGCTTGATAGAAGATGCTGCGCAAACAAAGGAAATGCTGCCAATAACCATAAAGGCGAAAACAAAGAAATAAAAGAAAGAGGCCCAAAGAGCTTCATCAAATAAATACTTTTGTGCGGAACAATCATGAACTGAGCGGTTAACAGAGGATGTTTACATATATTCGCGATTATTTGAAAAGGAGAATTCCCAAGATGGTTATAAAGAGCACTGAATTGAATCGTGTCATTATTAAAATAAGGCATGACGATCTTAAGGCACACAAAAAAATATATACCAACCGCGAAGACAGGCACGAGCACCCATTTTAAGCCTCGACGTTTGCAGGCGGCATAAAATCCCATACTTAAAGCCGCCAGAGCGATGTTTTCCTGGCAAAAAACAGCAAGAAAAAGAAAGAACATGAACAACGTAAATCTTTTCTTATGAAAAAAATAAATCATACTGAACATAAAAAACGGCAAAAAAGCCGTTGAATGAAGTTCAAAAATATTAATATAGCCCACGGCAGGATAAACAAGATACATAAAAGAAACAAGTAACCCCCATTTATGGCCAAGGATCTGCTTAGTCAGCAAATATAGCGGATAAGCAGCCACTCCCAAAGCCAGGCTTTGGAGGATCAGCAACGTCATGGGATGAGGTAACACAAAATAAATAGGGGCAATGACAAACCAGATCGTCTGCACATGGACTCCCAGAAAAACCATCCCTAAAATAGAGCTATATAGGGACCCATGGCAGATATTCCAAACGATCTGATCAAAATAGGCAAGATCATAATCTCCGTAAGCAAAAGAATTGAATTTCAAAAATGAAATGACGGAAAAACAGCTGACGTAGATACTGATAAAAACCCATAAAAGGACTTCAGCTCGTTTCAGAGTCAGATATTTATTTATAAATAAATCCATGGATGCCGAGTCGTATTTTTTGACCCCCGCTGCTTTGTTCCGCTATCTCTAGCAAAACGAAACAGCGGGGGTTATATTAACACTTCTACTTTTTGCCTTTTTTCTTCTTTCCGCCGCGGACGAGCTTCGCGCATGAAATATCACCCTGCTTGTCAAGAAAATAGAGGTAACCATCTTTCTTGTCTATGCCGACCTTAGCGACCTTCTTAGGCTTTCCGCCCTTCTTCTTGCCTCTGGCCATAACCGCGCAAGAGACATCGCCGTGCTTATCAATGAAGTAAAGAAACCCTTTCTGCCTCTTCACTCCTACTTTAGCAACTTTCTGAGCCATCTAAAATCACCCCCCTTCCTTTTTAAATTATGACAACTGACGTTAAGAACCGATGCTGACAACATCCGAGATGCCGGAAATAACCAAAAATGCCGAAAGCACGGCCAGGTAACTCGTCTTAGGGTTATCCGGGCTAGGCACATTTTCACACCTGATCAAAAGACGCGCTGCCTTTGACCTTACATCAATAGTATGTATATTCCTTTTTAATCCTGGAGACGCTATGATCTCCACCTTAGGAACAACCTGGCCGCAAGCAGCGATACTTAAAAGAGCCACGACATTGATATTCTGCGGGAATGCCTTAACAGCCGCATAAGCATCACCGCTAAATATCACCTTATCCTTTTTGATCCGGCTTAAGTCTATCTTATTCTTAACAATATAATCCGCCCCCTCCAAAGCACGGGGAGGTTTCATGGTCCTCAGGGTGATCTCATCTATCCCCGCAGGTATAAGCGCTTTCAGCCCATCCAAACCGCATATAGCGCCGCTCGGAAAATATATCCTGGCCTTATTTTTTTTAGCTTTGTCAAAAAGCTCTTTTTCGCGGCCTAACACGCCTCCTATGCTCATGATAAGAACATCCTTGCGGCCGAGAAGTACCTGCCTGGCTATTTCAAAAGATACCTTTGCCGAGGAAGCCTCTACCACCAGATCACTAGTCTTAATAACTTGCTGCAAAGAACAAACCTTTCCTGCCCCAAGTTTCTTTTTTAAAGCCAAAGACTTTACGCTATCTATGTCACATAAAGATATGACTTTAGCATTGCTTAGCCTTTTGTCTATCAATAAGGCAAGGCTCGTGCCTATCGCGCCACAGCCTACAATGCCTATTTTTAGATTTTTCATTTTATCATCAAGATAACTCATAAAACGTAACTAGTAATTCGTAATCAGAAAATCGTAATTACGAATTACCATTCACCGATTACCGATTACGGATCTTTAACATCATATTATCAATCAGTCGTGTTTTGCCGATATAGACTGCCAAAAGTAACAGCGCCTGTTTCTTAATGACTCTGATCAATTCAAGTGTATCAGGTTCTACAATTTCAATATAATCAATCCTGGCTGACGCTGTTCGGCCTATAAAATCCGCCAAAATACCTTTTATCTTGGCAGAGTCTTTTGTCCCGTGTTTGACTAATTGTTGGGCTGATCTTAAAGCCTGGAACAAGACAACAGCATCGCCGCGTTCCTGGGCCGAAAAATAAACATTGCGCGAGCTCATAGCAAGGCCGTCTTTCTCGCGCACAATAGGCATGACGGATACCTTTACAGGAAAATTCAAGTCACGGACCATCTTTTTTATTATCACAGCCTGCTGAGCGTCCTTCCGGCCGAAATACGCGCGATCTGGCCTAACAATATTGAACAACTTAGAAACAACGGTAGTTACCCCTTCAAAATGCCCTTTTCTTGTGCTTCCGCACAGGATATCGCTTGTTCCCCTGACTTCAACAAAGGTACAAGAACTCCCAGGATACATCTCCTTAACTGAAGGGATAAAAACGATATCGCAAAGCCCTCTTAAAAGACGCAGATCTTTCTTTAGATCTCTAGGATACTTTTGGAGGTCCTCATTGGGGCCGAACTGGGCGGGATTTACAAAGATACTTACTATTACAATTTCATTTTCTTTTCTCGCGCGGCGCACAAGAGAAATGTGCCCTTCATGCAGATAACCCATGGTAGGCACAAAGCCAATGCGGCTGCCATTGCGTTTTAAGCGGCTTACTGCTTTCGCTAGAATACTTACATTTTTTACTATTTTCACAAAGGGCCGATCCTACTCTTTTATGCCTATTTCATCTTTGGAAGGCATAGCCATCCAACATATCAAATAAACTAAGACGCCGAATCCCCAAAAAAAGTCACCAGTAAAAATATGATCCTGACCAATGTTGGGTCCACGTTAAAATATTCCCCCAGGCCTGAACAAACTCCGGCTATTTTCTTTGAATCGGCCTTACGGTATAATCTCTTCATTTGCTCTCCTCCAACGGCCGCGCTTTTTTAAAGACAAAAGCATTTCTGAGACTTTCATGCCGCTTAACGGATGTTTTAAGCCAGGTGCTAGGTCATTCAAAGGCTTTAATACAAAAAATCTTTCATGCATCAACGGATGAGGCACTTCTATGCCTGCTTCATGCACAATTTGGCCACCATATAAAAGAATATCTAGATCAATCTCTCTTGCCCCCCACCGCGCTGCATTCACCTTACGGCCTAAACTTTTTTCAATAGTCTTTAGCTCTGCAAGCAGGATGCGTGGCGATAATTGAGACTCTGCCTCTAACACAAGATTAAAATAATCGCTCTGTCCTTCGGGGCCGCCTTTTGGCTCTGTCTCATAGATCAAAGAAACCTTGACTACGCGTACACCAGGAATTTTCTTTAAAAGAGCAATGGCTTTTTTAATATATCCTAACCTGTCGCCTAGATTAGAACCTATACCTATATAACAAATCATTTTGTTTTAACTCGCGACTCGCTTACTCGCCAACTCGCTAAAACTGGTCAACGAGATAAACTTTCATGCGCTCAACGGCTTCTTTCAGCTTTTCTTTATCAACTGTCATAGCGAAACGCGCGTATCCTTCGCCGTATTTACCGAACCCGACACCGGGAGTCGCGACAATATTAGCCCTGTCTAACAGTATCTGACAGAATTCAATGGATGATTTAGCTTTTCTGGGCAACTTAGCCCAAACGTAAAAAGAAGCTTTGGGTTTATCAACCTTCCAGCCTAAGGAATTAAGGCCTTCAACAAAGGCCTGGAGACGCTCCGCGTAAATTTTATTGTTCTGCTCAATTACGGATGCGCCCTCTTTCAACGCGGTTATGCCTGCTATTTGAATAGCCTGAAAAATACCAGAATCAATGTTTGATTTAACTTTTGCCAAGGCTGACACGACCGTGCTATTCCCGCATACCCAGCCTATTCTCCAGCCCGTCATATTAAAAGTCTTTGATAAAGAATGGAATTCAACTCCGACATCTTTCGCGCCCGGAACCTCAAGAAAACTCGCCGGTTTATAACCGTCAAAGGCGATCTCAGAATACGCGGCATCGTGGGCTACAACAACGTTAAATTTAGACGCGAAAGCGACAGCCTTTTCAAAGAACCCTTTATCAGCAGTCGCGGCAGTAGGATTATTTGGAAAATTCAGGAACATAAGCCTTGCCTTTTCGGCGACTTTTTCAGAGATCCTGTCCAGATCAGGCAAAAACGCGTTGCTTTGCCGAAGCGCCATACTCTGAGGTTTTCCTTCTGCCAGGATAGTCGCGTTACTGTAGGGTGGATAACCAGGGTCAGGCACAAACACCACATCTCCCTTGTCAATAAGAGCGACAGGCAAATGCGCGATACCTTCTTTTGAACCTATCAAAGGAAGTACCTCTTTTTCCGGGTCCAGGCCAACATTAAATCTCTGTTTATACCAATCAACTATTGCCTGCCTTAACTCAGGGCACCCCTGGTCAAGCGCGTAGCGGTGGTTCTTTGGATCCTTTGCTGCCTCGTATAACTTATCTATTACAAATGGCGGTGTCGGAATATCCGGATCGCCTACCCCTAAGTCAATGATATTTCTGCCTTCCTGTCTTGCCTTCCTCTTGGCAGCATCTATCTGAGCGAACAGATAAGGCGGCAGGCTTTCGAGCTTTTTTGAGATTTTAATCTCCATTTTTTCCTTTTTTAAGCACATCTTCCATACAATAGATCCCGCTCTTTTTTTTCACTAAAAATCTTGCAGCTTCCAAAGCGCCTTTAGCAAATATATCCCTGGTCTTCGCCGAATGAGAAAGTTTGATAGTATCCCATGGACTGTCAAAAACTACCTCATGGTCACCTACGATCTCACCCTCGCGTATGGATTTAATATCCACGTCTGCCTCAATACGCTCTTCCTTCACGATCTGGGCTAAGAATTTAGCCGTGCCTGAAGGCGCGTCTTTCTTATGGCTATGATGCGCTTCCGTAATATTTATTTTATAGTCTGATGGAAGCCGGACTGCTGTATCGCGTACAAGTTGAAAAAGAAGATTGACTCCGATAGACATATTGGGCGAAAGAACGATCGGTATTTTTTTTGAAGCCGCGTCAATACGGTCTTTTTGTTCTTGTAGAAAACCTGTTGTACCTACGACAATAGCTTTTTTGAACTTAAGGCAATATTCTATATTAATAAGGGCTGCCTCTGGCGCGGTAAAATCAACAAGGCAATCAATATCCTTGATCATCTCGCGGTCACAGACAACTTCTGCGCCGGCTATTTTCTCACCTATCTGCGGATGGCTTAAACGTTCCAGAGCTAAAATAACCCTAAAATCTTTGTCCTGTGAAGCCAAAGACAAGACCCTTGCGCCCATTTTACCCAACGCGCCGCTAACGCCTAGTCTGATCATAATAAACTCCATAATCCGTAATTGGTAATCAGTAATTCGTAATCACTTCTGCTTTTCAACAGAACGAATCAGTCCGTTGATCAATTTTAAAACTCTATCTGCCTCATCTATTAAAGTCTTTGCTTCTTGGATCTGCATATACTCTAAATCCTTCGCCAAAATCAAACAATTCTTAACTTCGCTGATTGATCCACGGCTCATATAGTAAAAACGCACTTTATCATTAAAATGATACCTGCTGAATCCTTCTGCGATATTCGAAGTAATTAATAATGCTGCACGACGTAATTGGCTCACAATGCCATACAATTAATCTTTTGGAAAAACTTTCGTGATTTTATAGATCTCCGAAACAAAGCCGCGCGCAATTTGCCAAGTTTCTAAATCTTCAAATGATTTTATCTCTTTTTCCTTCAACAATTTTGCCTCTTTTAAATTACCAATTACGAATTACCGATTACGATTTACGTTATTTCAAAAGCCCGTACTCTTTCAAGGCAGTTTTTAGCTTTGTTAAATTCTCAGGAGCTATCTCGCACATCGGAAGCCTCAATGACGGTTCGCAAAGGCCCATCAAACCCATAGCTGTTTTCACGGGTATAGGGTTAGTTTCAATGAACATCGCTTTAATAAGGGGCAGCATCTTATAATGCATACGACGGGCTGAATTAATATCACCCTCATTAAACGCCATTACCATTGCTTTAACATCTTTTGGTATAATATTAGCCACAACTGAAATGATACCTTCACCACCTATGGCCATGATCGGTAAAATCAAAGAATCGTCACCTGAAAGCATAGTAATTTTTTTCCCGCAGAGCGCTATTATGCGCGACATCTGATCCAGAGAACCGCTCGCTTCTTTCACGGCAACTATATTTTTACAATCAGCAGATAATCTCGCTATAGTCTCAGGCTCAATATTAACGCCTGTGCGTGAAAAAATATTATAAAGAATGATAGGCAGGCCTACTTTATCGGCAATAGCCTTAAAATGAAGATATAGCCCTTTTTGCGTTGGCCTATTGTAATACGGCGATACCAAAAGAAGCCCGTCAGCTCCGGCCTTTTTTGCTTTCAGGCTCATCTCGATCGCTTCCTGTGTAGAATTAGAACCTGTACCGGCTATAATAGGCACCCTTTTGCCTGAAGCCTTGATACAGATCTCAATCGCGCGTTCATGCTCCTCGTAATTTAGCGTCGCCGATTCACCGGTCGTGCCGCACGGCACTATAGCGTCGGTACCATTTTTAATATGGAACTCTACTAATTTTGTTAATGTGCCTTCATCAACGTCGCCCTTTTTATTGAAAGGCGTCACTATCGCTACAATAGACCCTTTAAACATGATTTTCCCCTTAATTTTGCCTATTTTAGGTTTTTTTACTTTACAAAGTTAACTCCGAAGCCTACGCAGATAATTTTCATGCCCGGGTATGCCGGGCGATGAAAATTACCAAGTGGTTAGGCAAGGAGCCATTCCCCTGTGAACACAATTTCGGCTTTTCCCTCAAGCCAAACATCCTCTATCTTCTTCTTTGACGCCTTGAAATAAACAGTCAGCATTTCACCGCTTTTAGTTTTTACGAAAACCTTATGTGAAACTCCGAGCCTATCCATGGATCCGCCTCCGGAGGCCAATACCGCTGCTATCGCAGAAGCAACAGCACCTGTGCCGCAAGCCAATGTCTCATCTTCAACTCCACGCTCGTAGGTCCTCACTAAAACATGATCTTTACCAATAACTTTTATAAAATCAACGTTCGTTCCCGCGGGCCCAAAGATCTCATGGCTACGGATGGCCCGGCCCATTGCCTTGACATTAACCCTGGATAAGTCTGCTACCTTAATAACAGCGTGAGGCACACCGGTATTAATATAATCAGCATTCCATTCTTGCCCTCTCGCGTGTATCTTCATACCTAATTTTACGTCAAGAGGATCAGTCATTTTCAGCTTGACTACCTCTCCTTTAACAAAAGCTTCTAATATCCCTGCCTTTGTCTCTATTTTTAATTTTGTGCTCTGGCCTTTACGTTTCGCGCTCGTCAAAAGAGCCGCGCATCTGGCGCCATTACCGCACATCTCTGCCTCTGAGGCATCCGCGTTAAAGATCCTCATACGAATATCCGCCTTGTTACTTTTTTCCAAAAACAAAACACCATCCGCGCCTATGCCATATTTACGTTCGCATATTTTTATAATAAACTTGCGGCTTGCGGCTTGCGGCTTGCGGCTGTCTATCACTACAAAATCGTTCCCAGAACCATGCATTTTTGTGAATTTGATATTCGTCATTCCACTTCCTTACCGAGGCCTCGGACAACGGACTATAGCTTAACAACCTTCTCGTGCCGTACGAGGTCGCTCAATTTTTCACGTTCACGGATCAAATAAAATTTTTTGCCCGAGACCAAAACTTCCGCTGCCTTGCGCCTTGAATTATAATTAGACGACATTGAAAAACCATATGCCCCCGCTCCCATACAAGCTAAAAATGTACCAGGTGCTAAAATTGGCAGGTCTCTATCTTTAGCCAAAAAATCCCCACTTTCGCATATCGGCCCCACAACATCTGATTTTTTCCCGTATTCCGTATTCCGCCTTCCGTATTCCGTCCTTTTTACAGGTAGTATTTCATGATAAGCACCATATAAAGAAGGCCTTATCAGATCATTCATCCCAGCATCTACCACTACAAATCTTTTTAAGGACGAGTCTTTAACGTAAATGACACGAGTCACCAAAATACCTGCTGGGCCTACAATAAAACGGCCAGGCTCTAAAATGATCTTTAACCCCGTCTTCTTCAACAAAGGCACGATGCGCGAAGCAAATTGCTCAGCAGTCTGAGGATTTTCTTCCTTATAAATGATCCCGAGCCCGCCCCCTATGTTTAGCCACTCCAGACGAATACCCATCTTTTTTAACGCATTAATAAGATCGATTACCCTGCGCAATGCTGCCAGAAAAGGAGCTACTTGCGTTATCTGAGATCCAATGTGAACGTGCAAACCTAGGATGTGGACCCTTTTGAAATTTTCCTTATTTAAAAAGATTATGCGCGCGGTATCAAAATCAACCCCGAATTTGGTCTCCATCGTACCTGTCGTGATATAACGGTGCGTGTGGGGGTCTACATTAGGATTAATGCGCACGCATACGCGCACGTCTTTTTTTAAAACGCTCGCTGCCTCGCTTATCAAACCAAGTTCCTGAAGCGATTCAACGTTGAAAAAAAGAATGCCATATCTTATGGCCGCCTCTATCTCTTCCCTCGTCTTGCCTACGCTCGCGTAAACTATTGTTTTCGGGTTAGCTTTTATCTTTTGAGCGCGATATAGCTCCCCTCCTGACACAATATCCAGCCCAGCACCTTTATCTGCCAAAGCTTTTAATAATGAAAGATTAGAGCTTGATTTAACGGAAAAACAGATCAAAGGATCAATGGAGGCGAACGCTCTCTTTAATTTAAGGTAGCGGCCTATAAGAGTTTTATGACTGTAGATATACAAAGGCGTTGAAAACTTTAAAGCCACATCCTCAATACGCACACTTTCACAATAAAGCTCATTATTCCGGTATTTGAAATCGTGCATGTTGAGCTCCTTAATGTCTTATCTAGCAAAATCCGCCAATGTTTTAGCAGCGAAGAATACCTATCTTCTTACCGACTTTTTGGAAGAAACTGAAAAAACAGGATCCAATATCTTCAATACTTCTTCTTTATCAAAGCTTGGAGAAAACTTTTTCAATTCACCATCGCTCATAAATTTTATCTTTTTATTCATCGATAAAGAGAACCGTATAAGCTTACCAACACTTTCATGCGCCACCTTAAACGACACGCCTTGAGTTACAAGGTAATACGCCAGATCTGTGGCATAAAGCGATTCATCCTGAAGCTGCCTGTCCACGCTTATCTTCTTTATCTTTATGGACCGCAAAAGTTGACAGAGTATATTGACTTCATACCTTGCTATATCAAGCGAAGAAAAAAGCGGCTGCTTATCCCACTGCATATCCCTATTATACGATAGTGGCAACCCCTTCATCGTAACCAAGACGGCTACAAGATTCCCATATAAGATGCCACTCGCGCCCCGCATCAATTCTAAAGAATCGGGATTTTTCTTCTGCGGCATGAGTGAACTACCTGTACAAAATTCATCGCCTATCTCTATAAAATCAAACTCCTTTGTTGACCAAAGAATAAGATCCTCCGCAAGGCGTGAAATATGCATACCTACTATAGCCAAAACCGAAATAAGCTCAATTACAAAATCGCGGTCAGCCACAGTAACCAGGCTGTTCTTAGGAGGCAGCACCTCAAAAACAGCGTCGTCTAATTTTAATTCCTTCAAAGCCTTTTTTATCTCTGACTTATAGATAGAGGCCGCTATAGGTGTTCCGGCCAAAGCGCCTGAACCCAGAGTCAGCTCAAGCCGGCCCGCAAAGCACTCAAGCCGAGCCGCGTCTTCAATAAACATGGCTTCATACGCTCCCAGATGATCCTTAAAATAAACTGGCTGCGCGTGCTGCATGTGCGTATAACCAGGAATGACTAAGGACAAATATCGCTCTCTAAGCATTTTTAAACTTTTGTTAAGCTCTAAAAGCGTTCTATGCAGTGCGAGGGCTTCCTGCATACAATAAGCCTTTGTGTCAAAAACAACCTGGTCATTTCTTGAACGGGCAGTCTGCAATTTATCAACCACTTTACCCAACTTTTGTTCAAGCGCGTTCTGTAGGCACGTATGGATATCTTCGCTGGACGCGTCATATTTAAATACACCTTTTTGTACGTCTGAAAGCAAAGACTTGATCCCAGTCTTAAGCGCTGAAAGATCAGCTTTTGAAATAAGCTTGGCTCCATACAATACATGAATGTGCAAAAAAGACCCAATGAGATCACACTCAGCCAAACGGTGATCCATCGCTATAGATGAACCAAACTTTTCAAGAAGCGGATGCGTCTTTTTAGCGAACCTGCCACCCCACAATTTTTTGCTCATATTTCCTCCGTAATCAGTAAATCGTAATCCGTAATTGGTAATTGTGCCTTTACGATTTACGAATCACGATTTACGCTATATGGCAATCCCCAAAGCCGTATAAAACCTTCAGCAAGCTTCTGGTCAAATTTATCCTTCTGGGTATATGTTGCCAAAGACTCCTTATATAAAGACTTCGGAGACCTTCTCCCCACCACGATACAATTACCTTTGTAGAGTTTTAGGCGCACTGCCCCTGTTACGTTCTTTTGAGTCTCCTTGATAAAAGCATCTAAGGCTCTTTTTAACTCAGAGAACCATAAACCGTAATAGACTATCTCTGCGTATTTTTGTTCCATAGACTGCTTAAAATGAAGTAACTCTCTGTCTAATACTAAACTCTCCAGATCCCTATGAGCCGTATAAAGGCACGTCGCCGCTGGAAATTCATATATCTCGCGCGACTTGATACCGACCAACCTATTCTCAACCATATCCACTCGGCCTACGCCGTTTTTACCACCGGCTTCATGCAATTGCCGGATGAGAGCAGACACTTCCATATTTTTTCCATTGATCGAAACCGGAATACCCTTATCAAACCCTATTACAATATAAGTAGGTTTTGAAGGCGCGTCCTCAGGCGCTACTGTCATCTGATAAGCATCCTTTGTAGGCTCATGATCCGGGTCTTCCAATACGCCGCATTCAATACTTATGCCCCATAGATTCTTATCTATACTGTAAACTTTTTTCTTAGTGACATTCAAAGGAATATTATTACGCTTAGCGTAATCTACCTCATCTTCCCTTGATCTAAACTCCCACTCCCGGACAGGCGCCACAATTTCAAGCTTTGGGTCCAGAATATTGGCCGTCACTTCAAAACGCACCTGATCGTTACCCTTGCCTGTACAGCCATGGCCTATCGCGTGAGCCTTTTCCCTATGAGCCACTTCTACTAAATGCCGGGCGATGAGCGGCCTGGTTAACGCCGTAGCCAGAAGATATTTATCTTCATAAGCCGCGTTAGCCTGCAGCGTAGGAATAATATAATCCGCGATAAATTCCTGTTTTAGATCACCGACATAGACCTTTTTAGCACCCGTCTTTAAGGCCCTTTTTTCAACCTGCGCGAAATCTTCACCCTGGCCTACATCGCCGATATAAGCGATGACTTCATAACCCTTATCTTTAAGCCATTTGATGGCGCAGGAAGTATCCAAGCCGCCTGAATAAGCTAATACAACTTTCTTCACGATAACCTCCTTGAGCACCTTAATATATTATTTAGCGAAACATCTGCGCAATTTTCGCCACTGGGCGAACACTGGCCCAATTCCTTTAGGGGCCAGGTGTAATCATTTTCCGATTAATTTCAGCATGATCGCCTTTTGCACATGCAGCCGGTTCTCCGCCTCATCAAAAACGACTGAGTTAGAGCTATCCAACACATCATCTGATATCTCCATGCCTCTGTGCGCCGGCAAACAATGCATGATCAACACATTCTTTTTAGCTAAAGCTACCAGATCTTTATTGATCTGATATTTCTTAAATATCTTCGCCCGTCTGGCCGCATCCTTCTCCTGGCCCATGCTGGCCCAGACATCGGTATACAGAACATCTGTGTTGCTTGCCGCTTCTCTTGGATCAAGCGTTACTAAGATCCGCGCCCCTGTCTTTGCTGCCTGGACCTGCGATAGATGTAAAATATCCATATCAGGCGCGAAGCCTTTAGGCGATGCCACCTTCATATTGATGCCAAGGATACTCGTTATCTGCAGCAATGAATTACATACGTTATTACCATCACCTATATAACTTAACGTCAGGCCTTTAAGTTCGCCGCGTTTTTCTTTTAGCGTAAAAATATCAGCTAACGCTTGGCATGGATGAAAAAGATCGCTTAACCCATTAATAACAGGCACCAACGAATACTGGGCCAGTTCTTCTACTTCCCTGTGCTTGAAAACGCGGGCCACGATAAGATCAAGATAACGCGATAACGTCAAAGCAGCGTCTTTAATGGTCTCACGGACGCCTATGTTTACTTCAGCTGGAGACAAAGACATACACTGGCCGCCCAATTGCCACACACCTACCTGAAAAGAGACGCGTGTCCTCAAAGACGGTTTCTGAAAAATAAGGCCTACAGCCTTATTTTTTAAACTATCCTGAAATTTGCTTTTTTTTAGTTCATCTGTCTTTTTGAAGATCCCATTGATATCTTCAGAAGAAAGATCCGAGACCGAAATAAAATCCTTTTTAACTGGCATCGTCGATATCCTCCAAAACTTTATCTAGTATTCTTATCGCCGCGTCTATCTGCCGCTTAGTCACGTTCAACGCCGGCATAAGCCGCAGGACCGTATCGTGCGTGCAATTGATCAATAGCCCGCGCTTTAGGCAAAGCTCCACCACTTCTTTTCCTTTAATATCAAGCTCAATACCTATCATAAGCCCCAACCCGCGGACCGACCTTATCACTTTATATTTATTCTTTAGAACATCCAGCTTCTCGAAAATATACGGCGACATCTTAGACGCGTTGCTTAGCATTTTTTCTTTTACTATCGCCTTCAATACGCCTAAAGCAGCCTTACAGACTATAGGGCTGCCTCCGAATGTAGACGCATGCATACCTGGCTGTAAAATATCAGCTATATCAGTTTTAGCGACCATACACCCTATAGGCAGGCCTCCGCCTAATGATTTAGCAAGCGTAATGATATCGGGTGTGATACCGTAATGCTGGAATCCGAACATCTTGGCCGTCCGGCCCACACCAGTCTGTACCTCATCAATGATCAATAACATCTTGCGTTCATCGCATAACTTTCTTACCTTACGCATAAAATCAACGTCAGCTACATTTATGCCGCCTTCGCCTTGGACGACCTCCATAAGTATAGCAACAGAATTTCGCGTGATCGCTTTCTCTAAAGAGCTAAGATCATTCAAAGCCATATTGGTCTTAAATCCTTCCACCAACGGTTCAAAACCCCGGCTGTACTTTTTTTGGCCAGTAGCTGTTATAGTAGCCAAAGTCCGTCCATGGAACGCATTGTCAAAAGTAATGATCTCATACCGTGGCTGGGGCGTATCCTTTGAACCAAATGCCCGCGCAAGCTTTATAGCCGCCTCATTCGCCTCAGCTCCCGAATTAGAGAAAAATACCTTTCCAGGAAAAGACAGGCGGATTATCTCAGCAGCTAGTTTAGCCTGAGCCGGATGGTAATAGTTATTAGGCAAATGAATAAGCTTTGCCACCTGATCCCGTACCGCGCACATCACCGCAGGATGACAATGGCCGACATTGCCTACTCCCCACCCCGGAAAAAAATCCAGGTATTCTTTGCCGTCTATATCATAAAGCTTACTGCCTTTGCCTTTAACGAAGATATAAGGCATCTTCGTATACGTCGGCATGATATACTTTTCGTAAGCTTCAAAAATATCTTGCTTAGTCATGTTTAATTCTCGTAACTAGTAAACCGTAAATAGTAACTGGTAATTATTAAAAACTGCCGCCTTTAAATTACGGATTACTGATTACGAATTACTAAAAATTATTCACTATCTCCGTTCCAACGCCCTGATCAGTAAAGATCTCAAGCAAGAGCGCGTGAGGAATGCGCGCGTCTATAATATGGGTCTTTTTAACATTCCCCTTTAAAGCGTCAAGACAGGCATTCACCTTAGGTATCATCCCAGACTGGATCACATTCTGATCTATGAGCGTATTTATGTCGTCTACGCGTAAACTGCCTATAAGTGATTCGTTGTTCTCAGGGTCTCTCATAACACCCCGCACATTCGTCAACAAAACGAACTTCTCTGCTTCAAAAACCGCCGCGATATGCGACGCGGCCTCATCCGCGTTAATATTATAGACTATTCTTTCATCATCAACACCCATAGGCGATATCACGACTATAGAGCTTGCTTTCAATTCTTTTTCTATCAATTCTTTATTAACTTGAGCAACGACTCCAACAAATCCCAGATCCGGCTGGCCGTTCAGCTTCTTTGATCTAATGATGCCATGGTCTTTACCGCTAAGGCCGACTGCCTGGCCTCCTATTTTTTTTATATCATTAACAAGCAATTTATTCAATTCATTAAGTTCTTCTTCAACCACAAGCAGCGTTTGAGAATCAGTTACCCTCATGCCGTCCACAAATTCCGTCTTTTTACCAAGCTTCTTTAACTTCTCTGAAATATTAGGCCCGCCTCCATGAACGAGGACCGTCTTTATACCCATGAAACTTAAAAAAACCAGGTCTTCCAGAACACCCTTACGGATAGAGTCTTCACTTAAAATACTTCCGCCATACTTAATAACAAAAACTTTCTTGCGAAACTCTCTTATATAAGGGAGCGCTTCTATTAAAACTTCAGCCTTTTTTATAGCTTCATCCATGCTTACACTTCCTTTACGTTTTCGTGACTAGTAATTCGTAAACTGTAATTAGTAATTTGATTTATTAAAAATGACCTGGATCATCGATTACTTTTTACTATTTACCTATTACTGTTCTTTAATTATAATCCGCGTTAATTCTCACATACCCGTAAGATAGATCCGATGTATAAACGCAAGCCTTTGCTCTTCCTGCATGCAGATCAATATCTACCAACACGTTACTGCCACGTAAAAAATTATTATTTTTAATGGGGACGGGTTTACCATTCCTGAAAACAGGCTTTTTATTCATATCAATGTCCAGCTTTTCGGCTTTTAATGCCGATGGAATAGAGCCTAACGCAGCTGCGATCCTGCCCCAATTAGGGTCAGAGCCGAACATCGCGCACTTAAAAAGATTGGAATTGGCTACGCTAAAAGCAAGATGTTTCGCGGAAAGATATGTAACCGCTCCCTTGACCCTTATCTCAATGAACTTGGTAGCTCCCTCAGCGTCATGCACGATCATCTTAGCCAATGCCAGGCAGACTTCTTTAAGGGCAAGACAAAAAGTAATCTCACCGGCAGTGTTATTTTTAATAGGCGCGCTATCGGATGCGCCATTAGCCATGGCAACAACGGTGTCGTTAGTGCTCATACAGCCATCTATAGTAATAGCATTAAAAGAAACATCAACCGCGTCTTTAAGCGCTTTCTTTAAAACATGCTTTGTCACAGTGGCATCCGTAAAAATATAAGCGAGCATAGTAGCAGGCCTGCCTGCCGGGCAGGCCTTCATTTGGGGCGCTATCATGCCCGCGCCCTTAGCGACACCTGAAATGACCACTCTTCTCGAGCCTATCTGTATTATCTTTGTAACCTGTTTTTGAAAAGTATCCGTTGTCAAAATAGCGGAAGCGGCATCGGATAACCCTTTGATAGAAAGCTTCTTGGCCAAAATTGGAACCGCTGCCTTTATTTTCTCCATAGGAAGAGGTTTTCCGATGATACCTGTAGAAGATACCAAGACTTGCCCCGGGTCTATTTTCAAGCTCCGGGCAACAAGCTGTGTTGTAACTATGGCGTCAAACAAACCCTGTCGACCGGTCATACAATTGGCATTACCGCTGTTAACAATGACAGCCTTAAGACTCCTGTTCTTTAGATGCCGCAGGCTGATCTCAAGGGGCGCGGCCTTAATGCAATTAGATGTGAACAGGCCAGCCGCGGCACATGGCCGCGAAGAATAAAAAAGCGCCAGGTCTTTTTTGCCACTTTTTTTTATTTTTGCCGCAATACCACAGGCCTTAAATCCAATAGGGAGAATACCAGAATTAAACTGCAAGCTCATAGTAGAGCTGTCCTTTCACTAAAACCACACATAATATTCATATTTTGCACAGCCTGGCCCGACGCGCCCTTGATAAGATTGTCAATAACGCAAGCCACAATAAGAAGCTTTCGCGCCTCATCATAAACAAGCCCTATATCGCAAAAATTAGTCCCAACAACATCCTTCAGCTCAGGAAGCCTGCATGAGGCTCTGACCCTGACAAAAGGCTCAAGTTTGTAGAATTTTTTATAAATATTCTCTATCTTATCGGCTGCAACATGGTCTTTAATACGGATATAGATCGTCGCGTAGATCCCGCGCTTTACAGGCATAAGATGCGGACAAAATACGACATTGACCTTAGATGAAGATACTTTGGATAGCTCCTGATCGATCTCCGGAGAATGCTGATGAATGTTAAATTTATAACCTTTAAAATTCCCGTTAAGTTCACAAAAAGAAAAATCCAGAGTCGTTTTCTTGCCAGCCCCGGATACGCCTGACTTGGCATCAATAATAATACTATCCGGGTCAGCCAAGCCTGAAACAAGCGCTGGCACTATCCCTAAGATTGACGCGGTAGGATAGCATCCGGGATTTGCAACGAGAGACGACTTCCTGATCGACTCTCGGTATAGTTCAGGCAGGCCATAAACAAATTTTTTCAGATTTTTTTTGTCTTTGTGCGTCTTATGATACCATTGCTTATATACCCCAAAATTCTTTAGCCTATAATCCGCGCTCAGATCTATGATCATCTTGCCCATTTTAACCAATTTAGGCACGACTTCCATAGAAACTGTATGAGGCAGCGCCAAAAACAAAAGATCGCACTTTTCTGAAACTCTTGCGTAAGAAAAATTCTCGCATTTAAGGCCTGTAAGGCCCTTTAAAGATGGAAATACCTCGTCTATCGGCATAGCCTTATCCAGCGTCGCGGCAAGATATGTCAGCCGCGCATCAGGATGCTTTAATAGCAATCCGATGAGTTCCTCACCTGCATAACCTCTGGCTCCTATAATGCCAACCTTTAGCATATCTTAAACTCCTTTATTTTACCCCGATAGAAATAACGACTATTGCTCAGCACGCGGATCCCGACCTTAACAAAAGCACATCCTCTATTGCAAAATTCACTAAAGTATACGGCCGCGTAAAGGCGGCCTATCTCTGACAAAGTTTACCGCCGAGAATGCAATATTTTATCGTCCCACTATGTTAAAATAAAAAACCGCTCTCGTCAAGGTATTTCGGCGAGAATGTTACACCCTGCCCAATCGGATGGGCCGGTATACTGTCTTCTACAGTAAAAAACCGCCGAGGAAACTCGGCGGTTCTATTTGCTATATTCTATATACTATATACTAAATAAGCTCATCCTTATCTCTTCGTCCACTGGAAGCGTTTGCGGGCGCCCTTCTGGCCGTATTTCTTGCGCTCTTTGGTCCTCGGGTCACGCGTCAGATATCCGCCCTTCCTCAAAACGATTTTAAATTCCGTATCAATGGAAGAAAGCGCCCTTGATATACCATGCCTCAAAGCGCCCGCCTGTCCCGTTAATCCGCCACCGTCCACCAAAGCCTGAACATCAAACTTATTGACCGTGTTAGTAGCCACAAACGGCTGATTAATAATAATGCGATCAGTTTCTCTGGAAAAATACTTTTCATAGGAAAGCTTGTTAACAACTATCTTTCCCTGCCCGTGAGCCAATCGCACTCTGGCCGCGGCTTCTTTCCGCCTTCCGGTTGCTTTATATTTTGTAACCTCTGACATCTTTAGGCCTCTAGTTTCTTAAATACTATTTTTTTATACGGATGCGATTCACCCGCGAAAATATAAAGTTTCTTGATCATATCTCGCGATAATGGATTGGCAGGCAACATCTTACGCACCGCAGTTTTTAAAACCTCCGTGGGCTTTGTATTGAGCATCACCTCAAAAGAAGTCTTTTTTAAGCCACCCGGATACCCGGAATACTTCATATACATCTTCTCTTTAAGCTTATTTCCCGTTACCTTTATCTTATCGGCATTTATAACGACCACGCGGTCTCCCGCGTCAAAATTAGGCGTATAGGTCGCTTTATGCTTGCCGCGGATTACTGTGGCTATCTTGGCTGCTAAGCGGCCCAATATCTTACCCTTAGCGTCTGCGAGAAACCAATCCTTCTTGGCTGCGTCCGTATTCTTCTTAGTTGCTATGAAAGTTTTCATAAGGCGTAAAATATAACATATCCTCAAGCTCGTGTCAACTTATTTTTTAACTTCTGTCGCAGTTATGATCGCAATCTTCTCAAAAACAAAAGCAATAACTATACACATCAGTATAAGAACGCAGAAGCCAAAAGGCACGCGGGCTGGGACCACTTTTTTCTTAAAAGTGCTGATTTCATTCACGTACAGATAGACCAATTCAGTTTCGGCTACTTTTTTAAGGTTATAGCTCCTTATTACGTCCGCTAATCCTAAGGGAAATATCCCGGCAGGATCTTTATACCAAAGCACAAAACGCGCTGCCTCAATAGCGTCAACTTCTTTAAAAGGCAAGACCTCCAACAGCATAGCTTTTGAAGTGGCTCTGTGAGCAAGAACGGAAATGATGCCGCCGCCATAATTATAGTTTGAGAAGATAATATCATCCTTGTCAGAATTTTGTTCAACTGCGCGTACGGCTTCTCCTATCAGCTTGGGATAATAAAATGTGCCGCCCTTTTCAGCGTAGATACCTTGTTTCGTATAGTCAGCAGGCACTACCCAAGAATTATAAAAAATGGTGGGCGATTCATTATAAGGTGAAATGACCACAAGCGGAGTTACCACAAAAAAAACGCCTATTACAATCACCCAGAACAAAAACAATATACGAATATTATCCTTGCCTGAAAATTCCATAAAAAATCGTTCCAGGCATAATGCCGCTAAAAAAATAACAGGGACAAGGCCGTGCCCTGAAAAAAATCTATCGCGATTAGTAAAAAGTAAAACACACATAACTATACCTAGGGCCACAAAAAAGAGATACTCCCCTTTTTTCTTGAGCGCTATTACCAGCCCCAAAATAGCCAACGCATAAAGGCAGGGATTTATCTGAGCGTAATAAAACTCCATTACCCTCAATGGATGTATGAATGCCACATATTTTAGCTGATGAAAGATAAGCGGCGAAGCCATTAGTATTGCCCAAAAGATCACCCAAAGACAGGACTTTCTATCATCACGTAAAAAAAATCCATAAAGCATAATTGTTAATACCATTAAAAACGACATTAAACTGTGCGTATACAAAGACAACGCAAGCATCAAAATAGCGCTTAGTATTCTCTTTCTTTTTATAAAATAAAACGAAGAAAACCCAAAGATAAGAGCAATAGTGAACGGTATATTATTCACAAGGGACAGGTAAAGCGGATAAGAAGAAACAGACAAAAGCAGGCTGAAAAACGCCGTCTCTTTAGAATAAATGCTTCTGATGACGGACCATAAACATAAAAGGAACAACGGATAAATAGCAAGATCAAATATCTTAGCTACCAAGATAGGGCTCGCCCCACATTTGAACACTATCAATTCCAAGATATGGAATAGCGGCGGATAAAGATGCGGCCTGCCAAAAGGGGCATAATCCCAAAATGACACGCCTACCCAACCTCCGGCGTCAGCAAAACCCCTCATTACAGAAAGGTGATAATAGCAATCTAAAAAAAGCGGCAGTTTATGCCAGTTTGATATCTGCAGGATAATAACAACCGCAAAGATCAGATATGAAAAAATATCCCAGCCTGATCTAATATTAAGATCTTGATCATTCGGAAAACTTTTCACGAATGCCGAGCGGATAGATAACATGATCAAAAGCTTTCGCTATACACGATCCTGACGACTATTACTTTCCATAGACGACATCCACCAGGTAAAGCCCCCAAGGAGGCGCGCAAAATCCGGCAGACTTCCTATCCCTCTTCTTTAGGATCTTAGCAAGTTCACCTTTTTTGAACTTCCCCCGGCCAATGTCAACCAGAGTCCCGGCGATATTGCGCGCCATGTTACGCAAAAAACCGCTTGCCTCTAATTCGATCGTAATAAATTCAATACCCTTTAAAAAAGGAAAGCCTTTCTGATCCTTTACTTTCTTTATCTCTACGCGTTTGAGAGTCACGACTGAATGCCTCTTTACCCTATCTGAAGCCTGAAAAGACCTGAAATCATGCCTTCCTAAAAGCGCCTTTGCTTCTCTGCGCATCATAAAAATATCCAAAGGGTGCCTGACACGCCAGGCCCATGGAGAAATAAACACTGTCTTAATATTTAAGGGAAGTATACAGTAGATGTAAGTCTTGGACAAAACATCAAAACGGGCATGAAAATCCAAAGGAGCGTCCGTAACCCTTAATACTGCTATATCTTTAGGCAAAAGTCCGTTTAACGCGGCTTTCAACTTATCAAGCCTGATCGGATCGTCCGTTTTAAAATTAGCTACCTGAGCAAGAGCATGGACTCCAGCATCAGTTCTGCCGGAGCCTATAAGACGCGGCTTCTTAATAAGAATTTTCCGGAGGGCCTCTTCTATGGCCTGTTGGACAGTATTTGAATGACGATCGCCCTGTGACTGCCAGCCGCGATAGTTCGTCCCTTCGTACGCTATAGTTAGTTTAATATTCCGCATATTCATAAAAATACCCCATACGCAAGTATGGGGCAAGAACGTACTCTCCCCACACGTCATTGCGGGGGTTAGTCCTATTTACTTACCAATAATTCCGCTATCTGCACAGCATTGGTCGCGGCACCTTTACGCAGATTATCGGCTACCACCCAAAGCCACAGACCTTTTTCATTATAAGGGTCTTTTCGGATGCGCCCCACAAACACATCATCCTTACCCTCCGCGCCTATCGGCAATGGATAAACTGAATTCTTGACGTCATCAACCACCTTGATGCCTGGAGACAATGACAGGACTTTCTTAACCTCATTTATATCCAAAGGTTTTTTCGTTTCAATATAGATCGACTCACTATGCCCGGTTTTTACCGGCACACGCGCAGTAGTCGCTGAAACTAAGATCTTTTCAGAATGCATTATTTTGCGGGTCTCATTAACCATCTTCCACTCTTCCGAGGTAAAGTCGTCTTTCGCGAAACCGCCTATATGAGGAAAAACATTAAATGCTATCTGCTGAGGCAACACCCTTTCAGATGGCAAAGAACAGAGGACAGATGACAAATTTTTCTGACTTCCGTCTTCCGGCTTCTGCCTTCTGGAACTTATCTCATTCGTCTGACTAAAAAGCTCATCCACCGCCTTGCTGCCTGCGCCTGAAGCAGCCTGATAAGTAGAAACGATTACCCTTTTTATCCTTGACATTTTATGAATTGGATTCAAAGCCACAACCATCTGAATGGTTGAACAATTCGGATTAGCTATTATGCCCCTCTTTTTTGCCTTTTTTACGTCTTTAGGATTAACCTCAGGCACGACAAGCGGAACGTCATGTTCCATACGAAAATCAGCGCCGTTATCAATAACTATAGCCCCTCTTTTGACAGCCTCGGCCGCATAAGTAACGGCAGCGCCTTTTTCACCTTCTGTGCCAGCGAAAAGAGCTATGTCTACGCCTTCAAAGGCTTCTGGGGTTATCGCGTCAACATGATAATTAATGCCGTTCACAAAAATATCACGGCTGCTGCGTGCCAATACCTTAAGGCCGCCAATAGGGAAATTTCTCTCTTTTAAGACTCGTAGCATCTCTATGCCGACAACGCCTACGCCTACAACAGCAACATTGTATTTACTTTTTTTCTTCATCTTTTTCTCACTTTTCAACTCGTCAACTCGCTTACTCGCGAACCCGCTAACTATAGATCATCAACCACCAGATCACCTACCTCGGTAGTCGTATAACCCATTTTCCCAGCCGCCAGAGACTTCAATTTAGTCTGCACGATCCTGATAACAGCATCCTCAATAGCGTTCGCGGCCTTTTTCTCTCCAATATTTTCGAGCAACATGCCTACGGCGCATATAGCAGCCAAAGGATTTATTACATTCTTACCCGTATACTTAGGAGCCGAACCGCCTATAGGCTCAAACATGGACACACCTTCCGGATTTATGTTGCCGCCCGCGGCTATACCCATGCCTCCCTGGATCATCGCGCCTAAGTCCGTTATAATATCTCCAAACATATTATCCGTCACAATAACATCAAACCACTCCGGATTTTTAACAAACCACATCGTAGTCGCGTCAACGTGGGCGTATTCAGTCTTGATGTCCGAATATTCCTTTGCTACCTCAGAAAATGTCCTCTGCCAAAGATCCCAGGCAAATGTCAAAACATTGGTCTTTCCGCAAAGCATCAAGGCCTTTCTTTTATTCCTGCTACGAGTCAGTTCAAAAGCATAGCGGATACAACGCTCAACACCTTTGCGCGTATTATACGAGACCTGAGTGGCAATCTCGTCTTTTGTGCCTTTATTTTTAAAATCGCCCATCCCCAGATATAAACCTTCACTATTCTCTCGCACAACTACGAAATCAATATCTTCCGGTTTTTTGTCCTTTAAAGGACAAAACATTGAATTGTATAACTTCACAGGCCGTAAATTAATATACTGATCAAGAGCAAATCTTAATTTTAGCAATACTCCTGCTTCCATTATCCCAGGTTTTACACCCGGATCACCTACCGCGCCCAAATAAATAGCGTCATATGTCTTTAACTCCTCAATATCTTTATCCTCAACAAGTTTTCCGGTTTTAAGATACCTCTTGCCGCTAAAATCAAATTCCCTTGCCTCATAATTAAAACCAAATTTTTTGCTGGTAGCCTCCATCACCTTTAAACCTTCACGTATCACTTCCGGGCCTGTTCCATCCCCGCCGATCACCGCTATCTTATAAATTTTAGTTTTGCTCATTTTAAATATTCTTCCTCTCTGTTGTTTTTATCCAATTCATAAGCCCGCCCTTTTCTATAATGGAAGAAACAAACCCAGCGAATGGCGTAGCGTGATAAACTTTGCCTGTAGTCAAATTCTTGATCTCGCCGTGGGTCAAATCAACTTCAAGCTCATCCTGCGAGCTTATGCCATCGGTATTGACGGATTCAATGATCGGCAGGCCAATATTAATAGAATTCCTATAAAATATCCTGGCGAAGCTTTTTGCTATAACAAGCGAAACACCGCAGCCTTTTATAGAGATAGGCGCGTGTTCGCGCGATGAACCGCAACCGAAATTATTGCCTGCGACGATAATATCCCCGGGTTTTACTTTCTTTGAAAAATCACGATCTAATATTTCCATACAGCAGGCCCCTAATTCCTTAGGGTCAGTAGTATTCAAATACCGCGCTGAAATAATATCATCGGTGTTTACATCATTACCGAATTTATGCGCTCTTCCTTTGATAACCATATGATCTCATCTACACGCTCACGCGTGTAAAATTCCCCACACGTTAGTGTGGGGTGCTTCCCATGACTTTATCCGGATGCGTAATATATCCGGTAATTGCGCTTGCGGCTGCAACCGCCGGGCTAGACAAAAAAACTAAACTATCCTTATGCCCCATACGGCCCATAAAATTCCTGTTTGTAGTGGCCAGGCATGCCTCACCTTCCGCTAAAATACCCATGTGGCCTCCTAAACACGGCCCGCACGTAGGTGTTGACACAACACCCCCGGCTTTAATAAAGATCTCAAATAATCCCTCTTTAGCTGCCTGAAGATATATCTCCTGTGTAGCCGGGATAATGATCAACCTCACATGGGGGGCTACTTTCTTGCCTTTTAATATTTTCGCGGTTATCCTCAAATCAGAAATGCGGCCGTTAGTGCAAGAACCGATAACTACCTGGTCCACTTTGACGGAACCCACTTTACTGACAGGCTTAACATTGCTAGGCAGATGCGGGCAGGCAACAACGGGTTCCCACTTTGTCACGTCATATTCTTTGATGCGCGCATAGGATGCGTCTCCGTCAGACTTTAATTCATGCCACGCCTTTTGTTTTTCTTTATTTTTTTCTTTACTGGTGGCTGATGGCTGGTGACTGGTGGCATATTCCATAGTCACATCATCAGGCTCAACAATACCTGACTTGCCTCCTGCTTCAATAGCCATATTACACATGGATAATCTATCATCCATGGAAAGCCCTCTAATAGCTTCTCCTGAAAATTCCATGGCGCGATAATTCGCTCCTTCAACGCCGATATCACCTATGGTATAAAGAATGACATCCTTACCACCTACCCATTTTGGAAGCTTTCCGCTATATACAAATTTTATCGTCTCAGGCACTCTCAACCATATATGGCCTGTTGCCCAGGCAGCCGCCAGGTCCGTAGAGCCAACACCCGTTGAAAAAGCGCCTAAAGCGCCATAAGTACAGGTGTGAGAATCGGCCCCAATGACCAGGTCACCCGCCTTGACTAATCCCATTTGCGGTAATAACGCGTGCTCAATGCCCATGCGACCGACTTCATAATAATGCTCTATTCTATACTTTGCCGCGAATTCTCTCAACTTCTTTGCCTGCTGGGCGCTTTTAATATCCTTTGCTGGAGTAAAATGGTCCGGGATAAGAGCTATTTTTTTACGGTCAAAAACTTTAGCCAAACCTAATTTTTCAAATTCATCTATTGCTATCGGTGCGGTAATATCATTACCAAGCGTAAGATCCACTTCGGCCCAGATAAACTCTCCTGAGCTGACAAACTTTTTGCCGCAATGCGATGCCAGTATTTTTTGAGTGATTGTCTGTTCCATAAAACGAAAGAATTATTCTTTAAATTCTTTAACCGCGATCGTAGCGTTATGCCCGCCAAATCCAAGCGCATTTGATATGGCTGCCCTTATCTTATGCCCACGGGCTTTATGAGGAGTATAATCGAGGTCACATTCAGGGTCTTTGTAATCCAGATTAATGGTAGGCGGAACTACGTGATGTTTCATGGCTAAACAACAAGCGATAAACTCAACGCCTCCGGCAGCTCCCAAAAGGTGGCCGGTCATGGACTTTGTAGAACTGATAGCTACCTTATGGGCATAATTGCCAAAAACTTTTTTTATGGCGAGAGTTTCTATTCTATCGTTCAAAACAGTAGATGTGCCATGCGCGTTAATATAATCTATGTCCTGCGGTTTTAACCCCGCATCTTTCAACGTAGCAATTATTGCCCGGACACATCCCTCTCCCGAAGGATCGGGTGCCGTGATATGATAAGCGTCTCCTGACATACCATACCCTGCCAATTCACAGTAAATTTTTGCGCCTCTTTTTTTGGCATGCTTCATCTCTTCTAAAATAACAACACCTGCGCCTTCGCCCATTACAAAACCGTCACGTTCTTTGTCAAAAGGACGCGATGCCTTCTGCGGCTCATCATTGCGGCAAGATAGGCTCTTCAAAGCGCAAAAACCGCCTATGCCCATTGGTGTAACAGCCCCTTCCGTGCCTCCGGCTATCATCATATCAGCATCGCCATACTTAATAATGCGAGCCGCGTCTCCGATCGCGTGATTTCCGGTAGCGCAAGCCGTCGCAACACAGGAATTCGGGCCCTTAAAACCGAAAAGCATAGAAACATGGCCAGAGGCCTCATTAACGATAAGCATTGGTATAAGGAAAGGCGAGAGTTTTGAAGGCCCTCTCTCTAAAAGGACCTTATGCTGCTCTTCAATGACGCGCAAGCTGCCTATACCGGAACCTATCAAAACACCGCAACGCGTCAGGTCAAGGCGGCCTAACTTGGCGCCAGAATCCGTAACGGCCTCACAAGCGGCAGCCATAGCGTAATGCACAAATTGTTCAGTATGCCTGGCATCTTTTTTTGACATAAAAATTTCAGGTTTGAAATCCTTGATCTGGCCGGCGATCCGCGCGTCAAATAAAGACGCGTCAAAATAAGTGATCTTATCAATACCACTTTTTCCGGACTCTAATCCTTTCCAGAGCTCCTGGCAATTATTCCCTATAGGCGTTATAGCGCCTAAACCCGTTACAACAACTCTACGTTTTGATGTCATATTAAGGCCCCATGCGCAAAGCACATTCAGCGGCATACAACCAAGGCGGTATAAAGCCGCCTGATGTAAAATACCCCGACGTGGATCGGGGTATGGGATTACTGATAGCTTATTTTAAAAAACCAAAAAACTACTGGGTTACTTTTTTGCAATCTTTTCTTCTATGTATTTAACAGCATCACCCACAGTCGTCATTTTTTCAGCATCTTCGTCCGGGATCTCAATTCCAAACTCCTCCTCAAGAGCCATGACCAATTCCACGGTATCAAGAGAATCAGCTCCTAAGTCCTCAACAAAAGAAGCTTCTGGCGTAACCTCTTCAGGCTTAACGCCCAACTGTTCTGCTATGATTGATTTCACTCTGTTTACTGCGTCTGTCATTATATTCCTCCTTAAGTTTGTCTATAATAGGTTTCTTTTCCCTACAAACTTAATCCCGCAGCCTGCTCGAAAATTATCGCAAGAAAATTTTCGAAGCGTTTAGGCAAGGGACAGCTTCCTCTCCTTACATGCTCATTCCGCCATCCACCACTATAGTCTGACCCGTGATGTAGCCGGAATCGTTTAACGCCAAGAATAAACACGTCCGGGCCACGTCTTGCGGCGCCCCTAATCTATTTAAAGGAATGTTAGCCAGCATCTTGCTACGCAACTCTTCTGTCAACTTATCCGTCATGGCAGTCTGGATAAAACCAGGCGCGACTGCGTTCACGTTGACATTGCGAGAGGCTAATTCTCTGGCTATAGATTTCGTGAAACTTATGATGCCGCCCTTGGATGCTGCGTAATTAGCCTGGCCTGCATTCCCCATGATACCAATGATCGATGCTATATTTACTATCTTGCCGCACCTCTGCTTTATCATGAACTTTGCCGCGGCCTTGGTGCAGTTAAAAACTCCCTTTAAATTCACAGCAAGGACCTTGTCCCAATCGTCCTCGCTCATCCGCAGCAACAAATTGTCACGAGTTATGCCAGCATTGTTAACTAATATATCAAGATGTTTAAAATTGTCAAGCACTAAATTCATCATTTCTTCAACCTGTTTAAGGACAGTGACATCCGTCTCAAAACTCATCGAACGGCGGCCCAAAGATTCGATTTCTTTTTGGGTTTGCGAAGCAACCTCTTTGTTCACGTCGCATATCACAACATCAGAGCCTTCCTTGGCGAACATAAGAGCTATCTCGCGGCCTATGCCTCTTGCGCCTCCAGTCACTAAAGTCACCTTACCTTCAAGTTTCATGCTGCCTCCTTAACATTGCATATTATAGGTAACTTTTCCCTACAATGGCAATCCCGAAGCCTGCGCAGTAAATTTAAGCGTAATAGCTTAAATTTACAAGTGTTTAGGCAAGGGGCCAAGTTTTTTCAATTAAGCCCTTGTATTTCCAGCCACTTGCCTGCTGAAATGACTTTCACATTAATATCGATCTTTTTCATCAACCCCTTAAGGACAGTACCCGGGCCTATCTCATAATATAACCCGACTCCCATTCCAATAAGATACCGCATAGAAGACTCCCAGTACGTAGCGGAATCCACCTGTTTTATAAGATTTTGCCTGATCACTTTAGGATTTACTTGCCCTGATGGCTCTACATTTGATATTAAAGGGCATTCCGCGGGCTTAAAATCAATTTTATCTATTTCATTTTTCAATTTTATTGCGGCATCTTTCATAAGCGAACAATGAAAAGCGCCGCTGACGTCTAAAGGTATGACGCGTTTGGCGCCTCTCTGAGCAGCGATTGAGGCGACTGTTTCCAAACAAGCGCTCGTCCCTGAAACAATGATCTGTCCCGGGCAATTCAAATTTGCTACTTCCGCGCCTGCGCTGTCGCAAATTTCCTTTACAACCGCGGCATCCAACCCAAGCACACAGCTCATCTTACCGGGATTTTTACGCGCAGCCTCTTCCATAAACTTGCCACGCTGCCTTACAAGATAAACAGCGTCTTTAAAATTTATGATACCCGCGGCAACGAGCGCTGAATATTCACCCAAGCTAAGGCCGGCTACGTAATCACATGATAGATCAGGATGGATATCTTTCAAGACTGCGAGCGCAGCTACGCTTGCGGTTAAAACAGCAGGCTGACAATTATCTGTTTTTGTAAGCTCCTCGAAAGGCCCTCCAAAACAAAGACGGCTTAAAGAAAATCCAAGCGTCTTATCCGCCTCATCAAAAACCTGTTTAGCATGAGGTGAATTTTCGTATAAATCTTTCCCCATCCCGGCGTATTGCGCGCCCTGGCCGGGGAATAAAAACGCGATTTTCATATCAGTTTAGTTCCACAGAACCCCAGTCACCAGTCCCCAGAACCCCAGTGAAATCTTAAAAGTGGGAGACTGGAGCTCTGGAACGCTGGAGCACTAATTTTTCTGCCACTGGATGACGCAAGAGCCCCAAACAAGGCCCGCGCCAAAAGCGTCAAGGACAACGATACCGCCTTCTTTGATCCTTCCTGAATCGTAAGCTTCACAAAGCGCGACAGCCGTTGAAGCAGAAGACATGTTCCCATAGCTGGATACATTGAAATATATCTTTTCTGAAGGCAGGCGCATCTTGCGCGCAACTGCGTCAAGGATCCTTTTATTAGCCTGATGTGGTATAAAACAATCAATATCGTCAACTGTAAATTTACATTCTTTTAAAACCTTGCATGCGGCGTCAGACATGATCTTGACCGCCAGTTTAAATACCTCGTTACCCCTCATCTTTATAAAGTGAAGTTTATTAGCCAATGTCTCTTTGCTCGCCGGATTTCTACTGCCGCCTCCTGGCATCATCAAAAGCTCAGCCAGCGATCCATCACTGCCCAAATAACTGCTGAGTACGCCGCCGTTGGCAACCGGGGCCAAAACCGCTGCTCCCGCGCCATCTCCGAATAAAACACAGGTATTCCTATCCCCCCAATCAGTCACGCCGGATAACTTTTCAGCTCCTATCACAAGAGCATTCTTATATACACCGCCAGCTAAGAACTGTTTGGCAATAACTATTCCATATATAAACCCGGCGCACGCGGCGCTCACATCAAAACAAGCGGCATTTTTTGCTCCCAACAAATTCTGTACTATGCATGAAGTAGCCGGGAAAGGCATATCGGGTGTGATTGTGGCAATAATGATCAATTCCAAGTCCTCAGGTTTTACCTTAGCGTTTTTAAGAGCCTCTTTGGCGGCATTACAAGCGAGGATACTAGTGGGTTCATCCGAAGCGGCGATGCGGCGCTCTTTAATACCCGTGCGAGTGGTTATCCACTCATCGCTCGTATCAACCATACCCTCCAGGTCTTTATTTGTCAGTATTTTTTTAGGTAAATACCTGCCAAGCCCTATGATGCCGATATTCTTTTTTCTTTTATTCATAAACTTAAGCCTTTACCAAGGCCTTTCTGGTGCGCTCTAAGATATTCTGATTGATATTACGCTCTACTTCTTCCTTGGCAAAACGTATGGCGTTCATCACAGCCTTGGCAGAAGAGCGTCCGTGGCCTATGATCACTATACCATCTACGCCTAAAAGCGGCGCGCCGCCATATTCGGAATAATCTATCTTTTTCTTAAAATTACGAAAACTCTGTTTAGCAAGAAGGAACCCCAATTTACCCCATATTGTAGACATTAGTTCCTGCTTTAAAAAAAATGTGATTGTCTCAGCCATGCTCTCTGCTACCTTCAAAGTCACGTTACCCACAAAACCATCGCAAACGATAACGTCGCAACGGCCGGAAAATATATCCTTGCCTTCAACGTTGCCGATAAAATTAATAGGGCTTTGTTCAAGGAGCTGATATGTCTCTTTTACGAAATCCGTGCCCTTTGACTCTTCCTCTCCGACGTTCAGAAGGCCAACGCTTGGATTTTTTTTACCCAGGATCTGCTCAAAATAAGCGCTTCCCATGATACCGTATTGTACGAGATGAAGCGGCTTTGGGTCAATGTTGGCGCCCGCGTCAATTATAAGCGATACACCCTTAAGATTCGGCATCACTATGGCAATGCCCGGGCGTTCGATGGTTTCAAGCAAACCAAGCTTAAGTGTTGCAGCACACACAACACCTCCGGTGTTGCCGGCGCTAAAAAAAGCATCCGCTTTGCCGTCCTTAAGCAAATGGATGCCTATATTAATAGATGAATTCCTCTTTTTGCGTATTGCCACTGCTGGTGACTCGTTCATCTCAACTACTTCATCAGCATGGACGACCCCAAGCTTTGATGTATCGTATTTATAATGGCTCAATTCACGGGTAACAACATCATGCTGCCCGATCAAGAAGACGCACACGTCAGATTTGTTTATAGCGCTGACCGCTCCCTCTACGACAGCTTTCGGCGCGTAATCCCCACCCATAGCATCAACAACAACCCTAACCATATTTTACTCCGTTAGAGATAGGCCGCATTTATGCGGCCGTCTATTAGCAAAAAATTCCTTGATAAGAACCACACTTACCTAAAATTGCCTTCCACCCGATAGCTAATGATCGTCATCTCTAACGGGGTTTACTGCCTGCCCCTTTTCTTGCGTTCTTCTTTCTTGGCCTTCTTAGCTTCAAGATCAAGAATAAGCTTACCGTTGTAAAAACCACAAACCCCGCATATCCTATGCGGCATTTTAGGAGCTTTGCACTTCGGACACTCCATAAGATTCGATACTGTCACCTTCCAATGCGTCCGTCTTCTTCTACCCCTAGCCTTTGAATGCCTATGTCTTGGATTTGGCATTTCTTTAACCTCCTTAATTTTGAATATTAAAGATCTCTTTTCTTTGCAAAATTAACTCCGCAACGTGCGCAGTAAATTTTATGCGTAGTAGCTTAAAATTTACAAGCGTTTACGCAAGGAATTACTCACACCTTGCACCTGCATTTCTCATCATTCAGATCCGCGCCGCAGCGTATACATAAACCCTTGCAATCTTCTTGGCACAGGATCTTCTGCGGATAAGTCAACATCAATTCTTCTCGGATATTGCCATCTACAGGAAATATTTTCCTCTCTTTATCCAACGGATATATCATTTTCAAGGTTTTGTCCAACAATGACGAAAATTCCTTAAAACATCTGGAGCATGTTAATGTCGTATTAGCCTTCAGGACTACCCTAACCCCAACTACGCCGCTTTCCTTGCTGACATAAGCCCTAACTGCTAATGGGCCAACATAGCTTATCCCAGGAGCTTCAAGATCAAAGATCTTCGGATCCCACTCCTCGAAGAACTCAACCTCCCGGCCCTCAGAAAGCCGTGCTACATCTATTTTCATGCTATTTAATGCCAAGCTTCTTCTTAAGCGCAGACTCAACACTTGGCGGAAGAAAATATGAAACATCGGCACCTAATGTGGCAGCTTCCTTAAGTAATTTTGAAGAGACATAGCTATAAGATTCCGAAGGCATAAGAAAAACAGTCTCTATAGAATCGTCAAATTTCCGATTGGTCAACGCCATCTGAAACTCATACTCAAAATCAGAAAGCATCCTAAGGCCGCGTATGACAATATTGATCTTGTTTTTCCGCGCGAAATCTACGACCAAGCCCTTAAAACTCGCCACAGTAACACCTTCTATATCAGCCAAAGACTCTTTAAGCAAGCTGACTCTCTCTTCAACCGTAAACAATGGGGCTTTCTCGAGATTAGGCGCGACAGCAACAATCACCTCTGAAAAAAGCTTAACAGCGCGCTTAATTACATCAATATGCCCGTTTGTCACGGGGTCAAAAGTCCCTGGATATATTGCTCTTTGGCAAATGGTTCACCTCTTCATTAAGAACGTAACCGCGATCTTTCCGTAGTTTGCCTGCTTATAAAGCTCAAACGCAGCCACTCCAGATCCAAGATCGATCTCATCTGTGGCTGCGTGCTCCACGACAAGAAAACCGTGAGTTGTTAATATATCACCCAGGCATGAGGTTTTCAAGAGTTTTTTTGCAAGACCTTTGTGATACGGTGGGTCGGCGAAAATAACGTCAAACTTGCGTTTCTTTTTGACAGCTATAACTATAGCGCGAAAGGCATCCTGCCGGTAGATCTCAACTTTCCGGCAATGCCCAAGCGCCAGCCCAGGGCCTTCCAAATTATTTTTTATCAATAAGTTGCACTTCCGCTCAATGTCTACAAATACTACCTTCTCTGCTCCTCGCGAAAGCGCCTCTATGCCAAAAGCTCCACTGCCGGCAAACAGATCCAAGATGACCCTGCCATTAAATACCTGACCCAAAGTATCAAATATCGCCTGCCTGACCTTATCCTGTGTAGGACGAATATGCTCAGGGAACGCAATTCTTCGGCCCTTATATTTGCCAGCGATTATCCTCATAGTCAAAACCCCTCAAACCCGTCAAACCCGAAACTGTTTCCAAGTTGTTCGGGAAACTGTTTCCAAGTTGTTCGGGACAGTGGGACTCAATATTTATTATTTGCTGTTTTCCGCGACAAATTTCTTTATTTCCTCTATATTCTCCACGATTAGCTTCGCCTTGGTCATGCCAAAAGAAAAAGGATATTTATCTTCTTCATCCCTTTTTAAGATAAGGATTGGCTTCCCTTTAAACTCTCCGCGCTCAACTATGCAACCTTTGTTCTCATTTTCCATTTCATTCTCCTTTTTTGTGCAACGGCACAACACCGGCGCAATCCAGAAAGGATGGGCCCAATACCATTAAGCGCCGTGTGTTTATGGTGATAGTTTTACAGCTCCTTTATAAAACCCTCAACTGTGTCCCTTATGATAGACCATTCTTTACCCGAATGGAATACTAATTTTTTATCCCTTTTCCACACATTATTTTTCCTGCGCCAGCGATAAAAACAAACTTGTTTCTTATCATGATCTTCCAGCAATACAACCGCCGACCACCATCCCAGCGCGTTATTTTTCTTGATCGTCTTATAGCGCAAAACCTTCAGCGAAACGCTAACCGGCAAAGGCTCATTATCCTTTATCTCCACGTTCTCGTCTAACATTTTCCCCTCCTTACAAAAAACATCGGGATGCATGTCCTGGCTTGGTTTGTCTTGTCGCAGGCACGCTTGTCTCGCCCAGCGGCTCGCCTGCGCTCTGTTTTCGGCCTCGCTCGTCCCGCCAAAAGGCGGGACACCATGCCCGCTCGGCCTCAAAACGGCCTGCAACAACCCAAACCAACCCATTCCAACCTAGATGTGTCACGTATCGAAATCAATGTAAGAACTCATAATTTATCCCTAACAACATATTCAATTAACAATTAGGGAATTCTAACACCATTTTCCTCACGGGCTCTTTTATGAGATTACCCTAAACCACAGTCAACGGCAAAAAATACCGTGTGCGAACAGGCATGCTGCTTTGCCACTTACCTTCTATAAAGCCTGTCATCTTATCCACGCGATCTTCACTTTATGTTCTATTGCCTTAAACTCCTTATCCCCTGTTAAAACCTCGGCCTTACGGAGCTTCGCAAGTGCTGCGGCAAAGCAATCAGCATAAAACATTTTATAGCCGGCTTTCAGGCGGC
Source organism: Candidatus Phelpsiimicrobium noxiivivens (assembly GCA_001873995.1). Taxonomy (GTDB): domain Bacteria; phylum Omnitrophota; class Gorgyraeia; order Velamenicoccales; family Velamenicoccaceae; genus Phelpsiimicrobium; species Phelpsiimicrobium noxiivivens. Next base: position 10,674 of record MNVR01000026.1, on the reverse strand, counting down.
CCGCTTCCCGGGCCAATAATATATCCACATTTACAATTTCTATAGGTAGTGTTTTTATGAGATCTTCGATCCCGCTTGCCTTCTTTGCGCCGCACTCACGCAAAACAATATAATAAACCTCGCCATAATTGACAGATGCCATCAAAAGAGGGATATCCTTTTTGGCCGCCTCAACAAAGGCCTCCTCGATCTTCTCAAACCCCGCCTCTTTTTCCAAAAAAACTAATAGGCCGTGAGCATCAAGTACTTTTATCATTATCAGGCCTTTCTTTCCTTGTCCCAGCGGCGTTCCTCGATCAGTTCCTTTGACAGCTTCCCCTTTGTGCCTAAAATACCAGCCATCTTTTCAAAATACCCCGACGTTACAGCTCTTAAAACAAGCGTATCATCTTTTTCTTCAATGAAAAGCCTGGTTCCTTTTTTAATGTGCAGCCTTTTACGGATCTTGGAAGGAATGACTATCTGACCTTTTGTCGTAACAGTAGTCGTTGTCATTTTATTCTTCCCCCTTTCAAAAAAAGTATAACATTATACAAATAGTAAGTCAAATAATAAATGTCTTACTTTTATGAATAAACTATCATCATAAAAAGTTATATCTAGTGCTTAGCTGTGCCCCAGTGCCCAAAACCCTGGAACCCCAGCGGCCCAGTTAAAAAGAACAAGTTTGCGTATTGTGTAGTGCGTCTCGTAGAACTCGCCCGACTTGTAACTCACTAACTAATCCACCCATCCATGTTAGTGGCAAGGCAAGACTCTATTCAACAAACAATCAGAAGTTTTTTGGCAAATGTCTGCGAGGAATTGCATTTTTGCTGTAGCGACGCGTACTTTGTCGCGTAACAGCAAAAATGCAAGCCTTAGCAGACGGCAAAAAACTTCGTTTGCGAACAGAGTCTTGCCTTGCCACTTACCCTACCATAATGAACCGCTCAAACCCAGGAAATCTCTTATACAACTGCTTCTTGATCTCCGCGTTCTGCCGTTTTTCCAATTTCGGGTCGTCGTTCAAAAGTTTTACAGCTTCCTCGCGGCTGGACTTCAAGAGATGGAACTGCTTTAAAGGATTGGCTATTTTTAGTTCGGTCAAACCGTGCTGGCGCTCTCCGAAAAACTCACCCGGCCCGCGTAACTTTAAGTCTTCTTCAGCGATCTGGAAACCATCACTGCAAGACTGCAGAACATCTACTCTTGATTGAGCCTGCTCGGTCTTAGGCAGAGCCACAAGAAGGCAAAAAGATTCATATGTACCGCGGCCGATACGGCCCCTCATCTGATGCAATTGAGAAAGGCCAAATCTCTCGGCATGTTCTATCAACATAATGGTTGCATTTGGCACATCAATGCCTACTTCCAGAATAGCCGTAGCCACAAGTATATCAAGCGCGCCATTCCTGAACTTAGCCATCACTTTATCCTGCTCTTCTCTCTTAAGTTTACCATGCACCAATCCGACCTTAAATTCCTTAAAAATATCCTGGCTAAACTCCTTATGCATCCGTTTAGCAGAAGCCAGCATAAGCGTCTGGCTCTCTTCAATTAAAGGATAAATAATATACGCCTGCCTCCCTGACATAACGTGAGACCTTAAAAACTCGTAAGCCTCATACCGCCTTCCCAGGTCATAAAGAAGTGTCTGGATCTTTTTCCTACCCTGTGGAAGTTCGCGTATAGTTGATATATCCAAATCCCCGAAAAGAGTCATTGATAATGTCCTGGGTATGGGTGTCGCTGTCATTATAAGCACATCGGGATTGATACCTTTCTTTGGCAAGAGCGCTCTTTGGGAAACCCCGAACTTATGCTGTTCATCCATAATGATAAGCCCGAGCTTTTTAAACACTACGCCCTCCTGGATCAAAGCGTGCGTGCCGACAACAATATCTATCAGCCCTTCCTTGACGTCTTTTAATATCTTACGCCTTTCTTTATCCTTCAGGCTACTTGTAAGCAGGCCGATCTCTATATTTTTTTTAGGGCTTGAGTCCTGGATTTTAACGCTAAAATTTAAAATTTGCGATTTTAAATTTTCATAATGCTGGTTGGCAAGTATCTCCGTAGGAGCCATAAAAGCAGCCTGCGAGGCGTTACTGGCAGCCACAAGAGCCGCTATCGTGGCAACGACCGTCTTTCCTGAACCTACGTCACCCTGTAACAATCTTTGCATTGGGCGCGGCGCCTGCATATCAGCCTTTATCTGGGCTAAAACCTCAATCTGAGACCGGGTCAAGGTAAAAGGCAGGCTTTGGATAAACAAGTTCAGGAGTTCTTCGTTGATCTTAAAAGCAGTGCCTTTCTTATCTCTGCGTTTGAGCTTGCGCAAGATAAGCGGTATCTGATAAATAAAAAACTCTTCAAACGAAAGTCTCTTATAGGCCGCAAGCCTTGCATCATCGCTTTCTGGAAAGTGTATATTTCGCAGGCTTTTTGCGATATTGTCCATGTTATGGCGAGAACGTATATCAAAAGGAAGTATCTCAGTAACAGAAACCAGGTATTTATCCAGGACAGACGATATGATCTTTCTTATGCCTCGCTGTGAAAAACCTTTAGGTAAAGGATATACCGGTACTATTTTGCCAAATCCCACGCATATATCACCCTCATCAATAAATTCAAACTCAGGATTGGACAATTGTATCCTATCTTTATACAATTCAACCTTGCCATATAAAATAACTTTTTTACCGGGTTTAAAATAATCCTTTAAGTAAGGTTGATTAAACCAAACCGCGAAAATACGGCCCGTCTCATCGCCAGCAGAGATCTCAAATAAATTAAAACCACCTTTCCTAAAACCGCGCCTGGCATTAACAGAAATGACTTCTACTTTTATCGTAGCAATAGATCCGATCTCAAGCTCTGTTATAAAAGAAAGGCGAGTCCGATCCTGATAACGGCGCGGAAAATAATAAAAAGCGTCCTCAACATTGCGGATGCCGGCATCGGCAAGCAATTTCGCTCTTTTAGGGCCTATCCCTTTAAAGTATTGTATTGAGGTCACGGCAGGCAATCAGTGCCTGAGCAGGCAATACGATTGCCGTCAGAATCAAATGTATAGAGGGCATTATTTGAAGCGGTTCCGCTGAAAACGGTTATATTAAAAGTGGCCGGCGAGCCCGTTATTTTATTGACACGATAATCCTTAAAGTATGTATAAACATCATTTCCCAAACTGTCTGTAGAAACAAGATCTGCTATTTTGATACCCAAGATAGAGTTTGTAGCAGTAGTATTTGCCGTGGTGACATAAGACTTTTGAGTTAAAAAATAATCTTTTTCCGCGGCAGCAATTACCTTAACCTGGGCAAGAGCGGATTTATATTCTGTCTTTTTTTTCTGTTGTATATAGCTGGGTATAACCAAAGAAACCAAAATACCCAAAATAATCACAACCACCATGATTTCAATAAGAGTAAAGCTTTTCCTACGTAAAATATTCATTAGAAAGATGGCGCACTCCCTTTGCGAATGATTTCAGGGGTCTTGCCGCTTGGAGGATCAAGGACCAATACCCAACAGTTGGCGAAAGACGGTTGGCAAGCATTCAGATATCTGCAAGCCTGGATCCTATTAGTATGAGAAGCAACAGGAGCATATAAAAACTTCCTTCTTGCGCATGGCAGATTGTTAGGATCGCTCATGCCCAATTTTGTCCAGAAATTTGCTTGTTTCAATGTTCCTTCCTCACCATCCATTTTAAGCCTGTCATAGCCTGCCTGAGCCTTTAAGAAAACCTCCCTTGCTTCAACCCACCTGCTTTTCTCAATGACCTTTGTATACTGCACACCAGCAATAGACGCAAGTATGCCTAATATAATAACAACGACAATGACCTCTATTAGAGTAAACCCTTTTGTGTTTTTCATAGCTTATTAAGATTTTATCCTAACCTAAGCAATATTTCAACATATATAAACAAAAACCCCACACCGATAATTTGATCTTCGATGTGGGGGTAAATTTAAAGAGGCGCCGTTCTACTCTCCCAGGCCCTTGCGAGCCAAGTACCATTGACCTCGAGGAGCTTAACTACCGTATTCGGAATGGGAACGGGTGTTTCCTCCTCAGTATAGGCACCTCAAATTTTTGCACAATAATGTTTTATTAAGCAAAAATTTGATCCAGCGTTGTCTGCATTAGCATTTAATCTAGCACAACGCTGGATAAATCATGCACTTAAAAATATAACTGACAATTTCTGTAAAGTTTTTTTTGGATAAGTAAGCCGATGGATCTCTCTTTAAGCCAATCTGTCACAATAAATTTTAATGACAAATTAGCGGTCAAGCCGATTGACAATTAGTATCCTTTAAGCTGAAACCCTTACGGGTCTTACACTTAGGACCTATCAACCCGGTAGTCTTCCGGGTGTCTATTCTTGTATTGCTACAAGAGGGAAGTCTATTCTTAAGGCGAGCTTGGCGCTTATATGCCTTCAGCGCTTATCTCTTCCGAACATGACTACCCAGCCTTTGCCCTTGGCAGGACAGCTGGAACACCAGAGGTTCGTTTGTCCTGGTCCTCTCGTACTAAGGACAACTCCCTTCAAACTTCCTAACGCCCACACTGGATAGAGACCGACAATTTTGTTACTTCCGCATATTACGAAAGGCTCAAACATTTCTGTTGAGCTCTGCATATCGCTATGCAGTTCGGACTATATCTTCTCCGATATTTTTCTCGAAGCCTGGCGTATAGTCTCTGAGGAAACCAAAGAACTCACAATATCATTAAACAATAATTTTCCATATCTGCCGTTACCATTCATTGAAAAAGCGATCTTCAGGATATTTTTTAAACCTGACGTTTCAAGATGCTTGCCTTGATCCATAAATTCAACTATCACAGCAAATTTCTCAAAATCACCATTTTTAGAGGATAATAATTTATACCGTCTAAAAAATGGGATTACTTTATCTTTGAGGTCTTGATGATTACGAACAACCAAAACATCTGTTCGATCGTTTTCTCTAGTTTTATGATTAGGCTTTATATAGCCGCAATCTAAAACTTTACGGATAATCTCTAGTGTAACAGTCCGTTCATGATTCTGCGACACATGAAACTCAGGTATCACTTGCCAACCAAGCCTCACATTTTCGCTTTTCTGAACCGCTACATGAAAACTACCCTCTCCATCAACAAAACCCGCGATATAGAACGATAGTGATTCTCCTGGTCTTTCCTGCTGATTGTCTGCAATCATATCTTTTCACTTCCGATCTCTCTATCCATCTCGCAATATAAGGACAGAAACATCAAATAGTAATATGATATACTCAGATTTTCCAGCATTTAGCCAAGTTTATAGACAGCAATGGTCTTACTGTCTCACGACGTTCTGAACCCAACTCACGTACCCTTTTAACCGGCGAACAGCCGGACCCTTGGGACCTTCTCCAGCCCCAGGATAGGATGAGCCGACATCGAGGTGCCAAACCGCGCTGTCGATATGAACTCTCGAGCGCGATAAGCCTGTTATCCCCAGAGTACCTTTTATTCGTTGAGCGATACCATTCCCACAAACAAGTACCGGATCATTAAGCCCTGCTTTCGCACCTGTTCTCCCTGTCGGGATCACAGTTAACCAACCATATGCCTTTACACTCGACAGACGATTGCCGACCGTCTTGAGGTTAGCATTGGGCTCCGCCGTTATCTTTTAGGAGGAAACCGCCCCAGTCAAACTCCCCGTCTGGCACTGTTCCCCTGCCGGATTCACGGCAAGGGGTTAGAATCTTAATAAAATAAGGGTGGTATTTCACCGACGACTCTGCCCGAGCTAGCGCCCAGGCTTCAAAGTCTCCCACCTATCCTACACATATCGGATCAAAATTCAATACCAGAGTAGAGTAAAGGTTCCGGGGTCTTTTCGTCCAAGTGCGGGTAGACAGCGTCTTCACTGTCACCACAATTTCGCCGAGTCCCTCGTTGAGACAGCGCTCCAGTTGTTACACCATTCGTGCGCGTGGGAACTTACCCCACAAGGAATTTCGCTACCTTAGGACCGTTATAGTTACGGCCGCCGTTTACTGGGGCTTCGGTTCGAAGCTTCGACTCGCCTTACGACGGGCTAACCTCTCTCCTTAACCTTCCAGCACCGGGCAGGTGTCACACCCTATACGTCCTCTTTCGAGTTAGCAGAGTGCTTGGTTTTTGCTAAACAGTCACCAGAGCCACTTCATTGAAACCCTATCATGCTTCACCCGTATGGGCTACACACATTAGGGCACCTCTTCTTGCGAACTTACGAGGCTAGATTGCCGAGTTCCTTAACGAGGGTTCTCTCGATCGCCTTACCATATTATGGAAGTCTACCTGTGTCGGATTGCGGTACGATTGGACAAAGGCTCCTTTGATGAATTTTCTCGACAGTGTGGCCTAAGATCACTTCAGCCTTTCCGTAGATCGGCTTCGCATTCACCCCTCATCTTACCCTTGCGGATAAAACTACAGGCTTAGACGGACACATCCAACAGTCCGCTGACCCCAACCTCCTGCGTCAACATCAAAGTAATAGCGCCTTTGACCAGTTCCGGGATATTAACCGGATATCCATCGCCTACGCGTTCAACAGCCTCGGCTTAGGATCGACTCACCCTGGGCGGATTAACCTTCCCCAGGAAACCTTAGACTTTCGGCGTCACGGTTTCTCGCCGTGATTTGCGCTACTCATACCGACATAATCACTACTGCTTCGTCGAGTGGTCCTCTCGGTCCACCTTCAACCTACAACAGTACGCTCCTCTACCACTTGCCCCGCCCTAAGGCGGGGTAAATCCGCAGTTTCGGTAATAGGCTTGAGCCCCGATTATCTTAGGCGCAGAATAACTCGACCAGTGAGCTGTTACGCACTCTTTAAATGATGGCTGCCTCTGAGCCAACATCCTGGTTGTCTATGTTACCCCACATCCTTTACCACTTAGCCTATCCTTTGGGACCTTAACTGGCGGTCTGGGCTGTCTCCCTTTTGACAATGCAGCTTAGCCCGCACTGTCTGTCTCCCGAGATAAGAAACGATGATTTTCGGAGTTTGGTTGGGTTTGGCAACCTGGTGGGGTCCCTAGCCCATTCAGCACTCTACACTCATCGCTCATTTACTCAAGGCCGTCCCTAAAGACGTTTCGAGGAGAACCAGCAATTCCTGAGTTTGATTAGCCTTTCACTCCGACCCACAACTCATCCCGGAATTTTTCAACATTCATGGGTTCGTACCTCCATGTACCTTTCGGTACACTTCGCACTGGTCATGGGTAGATCACTCAGCTTCGGGTCTATACAGACAAACTAATCGCCCTATTCAGACTCGGTTTCCCTACGCCTCCTCCCCTAAAGAGGATTAAGCTTGCTTATCTGTATAACTCGCCGGTTCATTATGCAAAAGGCACGCCGTCACCCGTTCCACGCTTGCGCGTGACATAGGGCTCCGACCGCTTGTAAGTCTATGAATTCAGGTTCTATTTCACTCCCCTCACTGGGGTTCTTTTCAACTTTCCCTCACGGTACTTGTGCACTATCGGTCCAATTAGAGTATTTAGCCTTGCCCTGTGGTCAGGGCGGATTCCTACGGAATTTCGCGTGCTCCGTAGTACTCGGGATACCGTTCAAGGAAGATCTCTATTTTTCGCATACCGGGCTTTCACCTTCTTTGGCAGACTTTTCCAAATCTTTCTGCTGAATAGAGATTTTTTTACTTCCCGATGCCTCTGTACAGGTATCTAAACAGTCCCACAACGTTCCGATGACAACGCGCACAGGCTATTGCGTCATCGAAATTTAGGCTCTTCCCGCTTCGCTCGCCGCTACTAAGGGAATACCTTTCGGTTTCTCTTCCTCAGGGTACTGAGATGTTTCACTTCCCCCGGTTTCGCTTCCCGCACCTATTTAATTTAATACGGGATATCCCAACATTACTCGGGATGGGTTGCCCCATTCGGACATCCCGGAATCAAAGCTTGTTTGCAGCTCCTCCGGGCGTATCGCCGCTTACCACGTCCTTCTTCGCCTTAATTGACCAAGTCATTCCTCATAGACTCTTTGTAGCTTGACCAAAAATTGGCCATTGATCATGTTTGAGAGAATTTCCTCGGCTTTTTGGTCCCCCTTTTAACAGGAGGGCACTTTTCCGAAAAAACTTTACAGAAATTGTCAAAGAACATAGAATCGCGCAACTAGGCGCGAAACAAAATCTATGTCGTTAGAAAAGATCAGTTGTCAAAAATACTTTAAGGTGATGGCGTCTCGTGAACTCCCGCTCGCTAAACCGCTTGTCGCGGTTTTATGCTCGCTTCAGTACATTTTTATTTTTCCTTGTCGGAAAAATAAACATGGAGCAGAGCGGGATCGAACCGCCGACCTCATGCTTGCAAAGCACGCGCTCTCCCAGCTGAGCTACTGCCCCGATTACTGAAACTGGTGGGCCCAAGTGGACTTGAACCACTTACCCCCGCGTTATCAGCACGGTGCTCTACCAGCTGAGCTATGGGCCCAAAATTGTATTTGAAGTCACAGATGCTTCAATATGCTTGAACCCATAGAGCTAGATCAATAAAAACTCGCACAGATAACACAGACCCAAACACATCTTTTCCGTGTAATCCCTGCCTATGGCAGGCAGGTGTGCATTTTTATTCCTGCCTACCGGCAGGCAGGTGTGCTATCTGCGCCTCTAAATTTATAAATAGCCACTTCGGAGCGTTGGGTCTTATTTGACTAGCTCGCGACCCAACCATTGTATTGCCCTCTCAAATGTATTTTGAGAGGTTCTCTATTTTTACCGTGAAGAAAAAATAGAAAGGAGGTGATCCAGCCGCACCTTCCGATACGGCTACCTTGTTACGACTTAGCGCCAGTCACCAGTCTTACCTTAGGGGCGTTGTCGCCACTTCGGGTACTACCAGCTCCCATCGCTTGACGGGCGGTGTGTACAAGGCCCGGGAACGTATTCAAGGCGGCGTAGCTGATCCGCCTTTACTAGCGATTCCAACTTCATGGAGTCGGGTTGCAGACTCCAATCTGAACTGGGGGATGCTTTTTGCGATTAGCTCCACCTCGCGGTTTGGCAACGCTCTGTACATCCCATTGTAACACGTGTGTAGCCCAGGGCATAAGGGCCATACGGACTTGACGTCATCTCCACCTTCCTCCCGTTTATCACGGGCAGTCTCCTTAGAGTGCTCGCCAGGATCCTTTCGGATCCTTCGGTAGCAACTAAGGATGATGGTTGCGCTCGTTGCGGGACTTAACCCAACACCTCACGGCACGAGCTGACGACAGCCATGCAACACCTGTATAGGCACTCGGCTTTACGAGTCGTTTCCCTTTCAGGTTCCTACTACCTATATGTCAAGCCCTGGTGAGGTTCTTCGCGTAGCGTCGAATTGAACCACATGTTCCACCGCTTGTGCGGGCCCCCGTCAATTTCTTTGAGTTTCAACCTTGCGGCCGTAGTCCCCAGGTGGAGTACTTAATGTGTTAACGTCGGCGCCTCCCTGTTACAAGAAACACCCAGTACTCATCGTTTACGGCTAGGAATACCAGGGTATCTAATCCTGTTCTCTCCCCTAGCTTTCGCAGTTCAGTGTCAGTTGTGGTCCAGAGAATCGCCTTCGCCAATGGTGTTCCTCCTGATCTCTACAGATTTCACCCTTACACCAGGAGTTCCATTCTCCTCTCCCACACTCAAGCTCAATAGTTTGGAAAGCTATTCTCCGATTAAGCCGGAGGATTTCACTTCCCACTTGTTGAGCCACCTACCTGCCCTTTACACCCAATAAATCCGAGTAACGCTCGCCACCTCCGTATTACCGCGGCTGCTGGCACGGAGTTGGCCGTGGCTTCTTCTCCCGGTACCGTCAGTCCCGCAAAATGTTATTCTGCGGGATGTTCTTTCCGGTCGAAAGAGGTTTACAATCCGAAGACCTTCATCCCTCACGCGGCGTCGCATAGTCAGGGTTTCCCCCATTGCTAAAGATTCTCGACTGCAGCCTCCCGTAGGAGTCTGGGCAGTATCTCAGTCCCAGTGTGGCTAAACATCCTCTCAGACTAGCTACCCGTCTTAGCCTTGGTGAGCCGTTACCTCACCAACAAGCTGATAGGCCGCGAGCTCCTCCTCAGGTGGCAGGCCTTACGGTCCCCGCCTTTTACTACATCCTCATCAAGGTCGTAGTCATATCTGTCATTACCCCAGATTTCTCTGAGCTATTCCAGTCCTTAGGGTAGATTACTCACGTGTTACTCACCCGTTTGCCGCTATTCCGAATCACTTGTAAAGCCTTCCTTGCGGTCAGCTTTACTCATAATACAGTATCGCTCGACTTGCATGCCTAATCCACGCCGCCAGCGTTCACTCTGAGCCAGAATCAAACTCTCCGAAAAAATATATCATGGCTATTTATCAAAGAACGGTAAAAATGATTACACCGGTCATCAACTCAATTACACTAAGCAAGCCTGTGTAATCACTTTTATAAATCTTTTGATTATTGACCCTTAAGACCAAATAAAAAAGGCATCGACACGATGCCTTATGAAATCTACCGCATCCCGATAAAAAAATCTAACCCGACGTATCCTTGAAAAGGACTATCTTGTTAGTTTTCAAAATCTTCCACCTATATTCTAAAAGAAGCCTCTTTACGAGGTGCCATAAAATATAACATTTATACTTAT
>MNVR01000009.1 GCA_001873995.1 Candidatus Phelpsiimicrobium noxiivivens | reverse complement strand
TTTGTGCCCATGAAGTGAAATGATCTGACAACATAAAAAACAGGGAGGAGGTCAATCGCGCTTTCTTCCTTTCTTTTTATCTTGCATACCCACACAAATGTGTGGTATGGTTCAGGTATGATACTGCATATTGATATGGACGCGTTTTTCGCGTCTGTAGAACAACAGATCAATCCTGCATTGCGCGGTAAGCCGGTCATTGTAGGCTCCAGGGATAAGAAATATCACACTGTGGTTGCGGCTGCATCCTATGAGGCCAAGGCCTATGGCGTCCACTCAGGCATGTCCAGTTATGAGGCCCTTAAGATATGCCCGCATGCCGAATTTGTGGCTTGTGATACTGCCAAATACACCTACGTTTCGCGCGAAATTTTCAGTCTTTTGCATAACTATTCGCCATATGTAGAGCACTCAACAATTGATGAATTTGACCTGAAAATAGATGGCCTTGAGCCCCTTTTTGGCGCGTTTTTAGAACAGGGGAAAGCAATAAAAAAACGCATAAGGGAGGCATTCGGGTTAAACTGTTCTGTGGGTATAGCACCCACATGGATCCTTGCCAAATTGGGTACCAAGATCAGGAAACCTGATGGCCTAATATTAATAAATGATACCAATTTGGACACCATTATTAAGGGCCTGCCAATTGAAAAAATATGCGGTATTGGGCCAGCTTTAGCAGCCCGTTTGCAGACTTTGGGCATCTTTACATGTGACCAACTCAAAGCCGCGCCCGAAAATATATTAACCGACAATTTCGGCCAATCAACCGGTCGCTGGATGTATCAGGTGCTACGAACTGAGTTGTCAAGGTTCGACCTTGAAAACAAGGTCGAACCTTACACACAGAACCCAGGACCAAAGTCAATTGGCCATTCTTACACACTGCCGCGCGAAACCAGGGATAAAAATGTGATCTTGGCCTGGCTAAGAATGCTATCTGAAATGGTTGCAGAACGCGCCCGAAAAGGCGGTTGGACAGGCCGGACTGTGAGCCTATGGACAAGTTCCAAAAATGAGTCATCAATTAGGCAAAAAACCTACGGTCTACCTACCAATGATGGCTGGGAGATATTCACGCGTTCCAGGGCCATTTTAAGCCAAAAAAAGGGCATAATTTCAGGGGTACGGGCTCTTGGAGTCAGCCTTTCCGGGCTTATTTCCGATTGCGCTCTCTCCTTACTTACAGAGCAAAAAAAGAGGGAGGCGCTGCTTTGTGCTATGGACCAGGTCAATGCCCGGTATGGGGACTGGACCTTATCACCAGCCGTATTAAGCCATATCAATCCACGTAACACCAATTAAGTTCCGGTAAAACCAAAGCAGTATATTCACAGGATAATCACAATCCGCTGTAACCCCATATAATCTAGCACAAGTGCGTCAATCTTACAAACAGCCTAAAGTTAACATAAGATATATTATAAGCCCTAATGCGACATATAAGATTAAATTATTACATTGATTATAAAGCTGTTTTTAATATGGTTTATTCGGCAGGTTTTGCAGTCTTTTCAGATAAATATCTCTTGATCAAATCTAATTCCTTAGCACTTGGATTTGTCTTGCCCCTGATCCATCTTTGGATTGTCCTTGGACTGATCTTAAGAAAATCAGCCATGTCTTTTGTTAAGAAATCATTGCCTTTATAAAAATCATGCAGTTTTTTCCAGTCATCAAGCTCTTTCAACATATCAGGAACTCCCTTGAAAACCATCTATAAATTTGTTATATTCTAGTTCCATAAATGAAATATATAATGAGCGGGAATTATTACGTGTAGGAGTTAATTAGCCTGGTCAAATCCTTGACATCATAGGGTTTCATAAGATAGTCTGTCGCTCCTAAATTCATCAAATTGATCAGGGAGGAAGTCTCTCTTTTTACAGTTGAAATAATAACAGGCACAGCAACCGTTTTAAAATTATTTCTGATAGATTTGAGGACTTCCTCCCCATTTATAGCAGGCATTACAAGGTCTAAAACAATGAGGTCCGGAGACGCTTCAGCTTCCAGCTTTTTTAAAGCCTCTTCACCATCTTTAGCCAAAGCCACCTGAAAATCACCTTGGCGTTCAAGGCTGGATTTCAAGGATTGGCGCACATCCGGCTCATCATCGACGATCAATATTCTTCTCATTAACTTTACTTATTGTAAAATACAAATTAAGTTTTCTTTTCTTATGTTATCTATCTTCTCCTTACAGCTCTCCTCACATCCTGGCGTCTCTCCCTAACATCCTTATGAAGATCACGCTTATCGGCATTTCTTTCTTTTAGGTCGCCTTTAAGGTCTTTGCGAGCATCTCTGACAGCTACTTTATCACCTGACTTGACAGCTTCTCTCAAGTCTTTACGGTCGCTTTTTATCTCTTTGGTATCCTGGGCTATCTCACGCCTTTCATGACGGATCTCTTTTGTATCTTGCCTGACCTCATGAGCAACCGCAGGAGGAACTGGTGGAACGCCAACTCCAGGAGGATTATAACCTGGAGGGTTTCCTGGCCCAACTCCCGGAGGATTATAACCTGGAGGATTAACGCCTGGAGGAGGCAATACGCCTTCCTGCCTTGCATCCTTAAGGTCCTTACGGTCTTCCTGTCTTTCAAACATATTTTGCTGATGCAAAATATGTAGCTGATCTCTAAGGTCTTTGGCCTTCTGAATATCACCTGACTGGCGCGCCTCTTCTATCTGTTGCAATAGACTGCGCTCTTCCTCCCTTGCCTGCTGGACGTTTTGGCCTATTTCCTGCTTCTGCTCCTTAATAGCATCTTTGTCAGACTTAAATTCTTCTTTCCAATTAGTATCAGTGATAGTGGTATTGCCTTCCTGCGCGAATACATTCCCTGCGAAACTTACCAAAAACAACACTACAAAAATACCTAATCCATAAAACGTTTTTGTTCTCATGGATATCCCCCCCCCTTCCTTGATTGAAATATTTTACTGCAATACAATACGCACTGCAAGCAAAAAACACAATAAATACCTAGACAACATCGCCTAAGACCCAAGCCAGTATGCTGTCGGCCTGCTTAGCCGCGGCTACCGCTACATGAGGAGAACACGGAGGAAATTTCGCGCTAACCTCAGTCTTAAGATCGCCTATGAGAAAAAAATCTTTATGGACCTTACGCGTGACTATCTCATCCGCTCGCCCCCACCCAGCCAGGCCCGAAGCAGACACAAAAAACTTACCAGACCAGGCATATTCAGAGGCTATCATCTGCTTACAAGCAGCGTTATCAAAAGCCTCCACCACTACGTCGCAATCAAAAAATACCTTACCGATATTATCCTCTGTCAATTTCTCAGTAATAAGTTTTAGTTTAAGGCCAGGGTTGATCTGAGCTAAATTAGCTTTTAAAGCCTCAGTTTTTAATACACCCAACTGGCTCATAAAATAAAACTGCCTGTTAAGATTCTTGGCTTCCACCTTGTCAAAATCACACAAAGTAAAGTCACGAAACCCGCAGCGAACCAGATACATCGCGCAATTAGAACCAAGGCCACCAAGGCCGGCAATACCAACTTTCACATGGCGGATCTTTTTTAAGTTTTCTTTACCGAAATATCCCTCTAATGCCGCTTCTAATAAATTCATAATGCCTGCCAATCTTTCATCACCGGCTGATAACCTTTTAAGGAGATCATTTCTTTAACTTCTTCCACACCGCTGGTATCAGCGACATCAAACTGGCCTTGCGTCTTATCAAGAGACGCATACCCGCCAACCTCTGTCCTTGAACCCGCGGACATCCTGGTAACACCCAAACCTATCAAATGACTCCTGAACTCCCGGTTCTCCCGGGTTGAAATATTAATGCCCACTCGCGGAAAAAATATCCTTAAAGCAAGCATAACCTGAACCAAGTTGTAGTCACTCACAGGGCAGATTGCCGCGAAATCTCCAATTGCGCGCTGAAGGCGAGGCAATGAAACAGACAGTTCAACTTCAGGATACGCGCGCTCCAGATAAAACGCGTGCAACCCCAAAAAGAAAGCCTCCAGGCAAAAATCAGATAAACCCAAAAGCGCTCCAATGCTCAATGAGCGCATTTTTACGCCGCACGCCTTATCAGGGGCGGATAAACGATAAGTAAAATCACTTTTTGGCCCGCTACGGTGCAACTGCTTGTAGAGCGCGCGGTCATAAGTTTCCTGATAAAGTGTCAAACCATCCACACCCGCTTCAATAAGCTCGCTATATTCATGAGCTTCCAAAGGATAAACTTCTATAGAGATAGAACAAAAATATTTTTTTAAAACAAACACACATTCTTTTAAGTATGAAACCGGGGTATGCTCGCGCGACTCACCCGTTAAAATAAGGATATGGCGCATACCCGTGCGGTGAATGACCTGGGCCTCCCTCTCCACCTCCTCTAAAGAAAGCTTCTTTCTCTCAATGGAATGAACCCGGTTAAACCCGCAATAAAGGCATTCATTATCACAGTAATTCGCCAAATAAAGCGGAGCGTAAAGATAAATGACCTTCCCAAAATTGTTTAAGGTCAATTCCCGGGACTTTCGCGCCATCGCTTCCAGATGGTTTTCCGCGCGTTGTGACAAAAGTATCAAAAGATCAAAATTATCAAGCTGGTGCTTATCGATAACGCGCAGGATATCCGCGTCACTGACCTGGCGAAAAAAAGCATTAAAATCATATCCCTGAAATTCTTTTAAAGTATACTCAAAACCCATTTTTATAGGCGCCCTATCTTAGAAATCCTGTCAAAGGAGATGACGCCTTGGCATATTTTCCGATCTGCGCAGGCCTTGCTCTCCAGGCAGACCTTCCAGCCTCAACAGCCAACGCGAAAGCCCTGGCCATTAACTCAGGGTCATCGGCAGTCGCCACAGCGGTATTGACCAAGACAGCATCACAACCCATTTCCATAGCCTCAGCAGCTTGTGAAGGACGGCCTAATCCTGCATCAACAACTATTGGCAGGTCTATCTCTTCAATTAGAATGAACAGAAGCTCTTTCGTGCGTAACCCTTGGTTAGTGCCTATGGGCGAACCCAGCGGCATGACCGAGGCGGCTCCGGCGTCTTTTAACCTGCGCGCGTCCATTAAATCCGGGTTACAATAAGGCATCACAATAAAACCTTCCTTTGCCAAAACCTCTGTGGCGCGGATAGTCTCGGCGTTATCAGGCAAAAGAAATTTCTGGTCGTTTATTATTTCCAGCTTAACCCAATCGCCGCAACCAGCTGCGCGAGCCAACCGCGCCAACCGTATTGCCTCATCGGCATTCCTGGCGCCGGACGTATTAGGCATAAGGATGCTATCGCCCGGTATAAAATCAAGAATGTTCTCATTGCCAGCCCCCTGGTTAACCCTGCGTAATGCCACAGTCACAATATGCGCGGACGAACTCTCAATAGCCTTCTTCATCAAAGCGTAAGAAGAAAACTTTCCTGTGCCTAAAAAGAACCGGCTCTTTATCTGTTTACCAGCTATCAATAAAACGTCTTCCATTTTTATCCTCCGCAGACAAAAGAAATAATCTCAAGAATATCATTCGGTTGCAAAATAACGCCCTGCCACTCCTGCGGTTTTAAAATCTTCGCATTGTGCTCAACAACCACGGTGCTAAGATTTATCTTCCCTTGCAAAAGAAATGCCTCAATATTTAATCCTTCAGCCAACTCTACATCCTGGCCATTGACCCTAGCGATCATAACTCCCGCCTCTCTACATCCGGCGCTTAACTACTACACCTGGCCCGCCTGACACACCCCGTGCTAATCGGTATTGCGCCAGTGCGCGGCTTTCTGCCGCAAAAAAAATCCTTTACGCGCTCGCGTAAAGGACATATAGAAGAACTCCATTGTCTCCCTACGCTGGCATTACCCAGATCAGGTTCTCGGATAATCAGATTACTTACTGAACTCTCAGGCCGTCTACGGCCTCTCCGGTAACACTTGTTTTATTTAATCATAGCAATTACAAAGTGTCAAGCCAGAGTTTATTTATTTCTTGACTTTTCAGTCACCCAAAATTCCATATATCTTCCAAAAAGAAGCCGGGTCTGAGCGTCCAGGGCAGGTATAGCGCTTAAAAATAGAACAATAAAAGGAATAGAGAACCATTCTAATACATGGACCAATCGCTTAGATAGATCATCCCCTGCCTTTTCTTTTGGCAGAAGACGCAAACTAATTATCATACAAACTACTACGCCAAAAGACGCCAAAACGAATATGGCCCCCTGGATGCGTGGCGCTATATAATAAACAGTAGTGCTTGCAAACTCCTTACCAGCGAATAGCGCGGGCAGCCAACTGACAAATGCCAAAAGGAACGACCACGTGGCCCATGAAACAAAAGCATCCAAAAGCTTGCAACTATACGAAAATCTATCATACAAAGGAATACGCCTATTTTTTATAAAAGCCCTTATAACAATAGGAAAATTTTCAACACCCCAGGCCCACCGGCGTTTTTGCCTATATATGTTGCTAAAAGTTTTAAAAAATGTTCCACCCGTAGCTATATCCATAGAGACTGTGGTATACATAGGTATCGCGCGGTAATTACCGTCATAGTGTATCAATGCCTTCCAAAAAATAGCCGAATCATCAGAGATCATGTCAACAGGCCAATACCCAACATCCACCAAAGCTTTAAAGCTCATGCTATGGCTCGAAAACGTAACGAGTTTTCTTGGGTTGGTGGCCTCAATGAGCTGAAAAAACGACGTGCCAATATCAATGATGCGCGCGAAACTCGGGACTTCCCATATATTATTATGATATACGGGTATCGGCTGATAACTTGCCGCGGTCCGGCCGGGCGTAACCATAAAGTGATACGTCAGACAACTAAAATAATCAGGACGCGGGACGGAATCCGCGTCAAAACATGAGACAATAATATTTTCATAAGGTATTTCGCGCGCGGCAAAATACGCCGCTGCCCGACGCGCGGCGTAAGAAGCATTGGCGCCTTTTACGCGCGCCTCCCCCTCTATATTATTAGGATGGGTAACGACCAGACAATCAAGAAAATCGCTATTGTACTGTTTTTGCAGGGCTTCCATGTCATTCTTGACCTCAGCGGAAGCGCTATCCTCCATGGCTATCACAACCAATATCCTTGCTGACGGGTAAGACCCTTTTTTTATTCCTACCAAGCCAGGCTCTATAACCTCCCTGGGCTCCAGGATAACCGTAATAATGACAAGATGATAAATATCCTTTGAAGCGGGCGGAAATAACCCGCTCTTCTTCAATGTCTCCAATTGGCCGCGGCGTATGAGAGCGGATATCTTATGTTTTATCCTTACCTTAAAATTACTATCCTGAGTAAACCCCGTTAGAAATTTTTTTTCTAACTGTGTAAACCAGCCCTCAGAAACCATTTGCCTACGGTCAACGTCTTCTACGCATTTCATCCAATCTGTGCCCTTATCTATAGCAAGGCGCAGATATGAAAGAGTCAAAAAAATATTCATATAGAGCAACCGCAATACCCAATACAGGATAAAAGCGATCATAATAACGGCCGCCGCGACAGGGCTTGCGAATGACAGAATGGCCATGCCTATGATGATCGACCAGCTTAAAAACCCTGGAACGATCTCCAAAAAACGCTCCAGATTTTTTTCTTTTTCCGGGATGCTGTAACGTGAATAAACAAATTTCATGGCTGACTGCTGACTTTCTTTGGCGGCGCGATGAGGATGCGGCTCAAAATACCTTCATTATCGCTTAAATAATAAAGATACCCTGTCTCCTGAATGTAAGCGACACTTGTGCCTTTTTTTACTTTGACTACCCAATCAACGTGATTTTTTCCCTGTGGTTCAATTTCAAGAAGATACACCATTTCACCGTCTTTAAAAATGACCCTGTGGCCATCTTTAGCCCAGAAACATTTTTCAATATCAATGCCTTCTTTGTGAAGCAACTGCGCGTTGGCGATTATCTCGCGCCTGGTCCACGCCAAAAGATAATCGCTATCTTCATTATAAAGCGCGCCGCGGCCGCCTTTACCGATCAAATAGTTCTCAAACACTATCTCTCTGTTTTTTTGTTGCTCAAACCAATGTCTAAAAAATATCCTTTCATCTTTCTGCGCGTCTGCTGATAAACGCATTATACGCTTATTTTTATCAAGGTAATAAAGACGCCTGCCATATAATCCATATCCAGCCACATTTTCAACATAACGCGGATAGAACTCCCCAGTTTTAATGTCAAGGCGATTAATATACTCCTGATAAACGGCAAATAACACTTTGTCCTTTCCGGATTCCCATACGATATCCACTGGCCTTGCCGGAAAAAATTTGGTAATATCAGTAATTTCCAATCCATCTTCATTTTCATTACCAAGGCCCAGAAATAGATATTTACGGCCCCAAATCGGCCCTCCATAGAGCACAATGGAATGACTCTTCTTGGAGGTAAAAACTGAGTCAAACTGAAAATCATAAAATTTGGATCCGTATGATAATAAAGGAATGGCCTTTTCTTTTTTCCGATCATAGACGAGGCATTCCCCAAGGGTTGGGCCTTTACAGACAAGCATTATATCCGTACCGTCCAATGGATGTATCTGTGAAAATCTTTCCTGAGATAACGCCTGACTTCCCCAAACGTTGGGTACCAACATGATATTATCAAAGGCGATCGCTTTGCCGGCATCAAGCCAAACCGTGTGCTCCCAGGCCTTATAGCCTTTATGGCGTATAGCGATGTCATAACTTCCAGAGATAAGTTCTTGTATCACTGTAGGAGTAAAATGAATAAAGCGGCTTTTGCCAAGATAAACATTAGCCCCTTCCGGAATGGTAGAAAAATGGATCAATCCTGTGTGGACCCACTCCCCCTCTTTAGGATTCAGTATAAAGCCCAGGGTATATAGCACCAAAATAGGGCACAACACCAGGTATAGAACGACAAAGATGTAAAAAATTATTCTTCTTGCAAGCGGCACAAGCGTTCCTTTCTTACTATCTGATATGGGCTTATTTTACCTTAAAAAAAACCCTCTACAATTTATTTAATGCAGAGGGTTAAAAAGACACCGCCACTTACAATTATAATTTTATTCTTTGGAATCTATCATGTTTGGAAAGAAGGCTATAGAGGCACGGAACGACAAAAAGCGTAAGGGCGGTAGAAACAGTTACCCCGCCGATTATTGTAAGGGCCATGGGTATGCGGGTTTCAGCTCCCGGGCCTATGGCCAAGGCCGGAGGAATAGCGGCAGAAATGGTCGCGATAGACGTCATAAGGATAGGCCTCAACCTCGTCGGACACGCCTCTAAAAGCGCTGCCTTGGCATCCCCAACCTTCTCGCGGGATTGATTCGTAAAATCAACCAATAGAATAGAATTCTTTTTGACAATGCCCATCAAAAGGATAAGTCCGATAAGGCTATAGACATTTAAAGACTGGCCCGCTAAAAACAAAGTGATAAGAGCGCCTGAAATACTGAAAGGCAAGGCAAAAAGCACCGCAACAGGATGCAGATAATTATTGAACTGTGAAGCCAGCACCATGTAAGCCACAAGTATTCCCAGCCAAAAAGCAAGCAGAAGGCCGGAGAAAGAATCAGTGAATGTCTGAGTACTCCCGGTAAAGACAGCCCTGTACCCCTCTGGCAAGACTTCCTTAGCCAGGCGCCGGACTTCATTCAAGGCGTCGGTCTGTGATCTTTTAGGCGCTATATTGGCAAAAATGGAAATGGAACGTTCCCTATTACGCCTGGTTATAGTCAATGGCTTTGCTTTCTCTTTAATTAAAACCACGTTCTTTAACTGAACCATCTCCCCCCTATTATTCCACACCCATAACTTTTCAATATCTTCGTTTTTAGTGCGTTGAGAAGGAATAAGCCTGACCCTTACATCATAGCGACGGCCATCTTTGGTATATTTACCTATGCGCTGGCCACCCATTAGGGCATTGATAGCAATACCGATCTTTTCTATACTTACGCCACGCTGCGCGGCTTGTTCTCTATCAGGCATGATCTCAACCTCGGCGACACCCGTAAGATAATCAGTGTCCACATCCGTCATTAACGGACTTTTTTCCATGCGTTTGCGCAGGGCCTCGGAAGATACTGCTAGTTTTTCCCAGTCCGGGCCGCGAATAGATACCTCTATAGGGAAACCGCGCTGAGCGGAAAATCCCGATAATGATAAGTCCTGAATGGTAGCCTTAACATCATGTATCTTGTTAAACTCAGTGCGGAAAAGCGTCATCAGTTCAGCCTGAGAAAGCCGGTGCTTCGCTGGCGCGACTACAGGCCTTTCTTTAGGGTCTTTAAATGTCACGAACATAATGCCGGAATTTACCTCGCCACCGCCCATACCGCCCACAAGGGCAATGTAGTGTTTTAATTCAGGGCGACCCATGACAAATTTTTCAGCTATTTTAAATCGCGCGTCTGTAAGTTCTATAGAAGAACCAACAGGCGTCTGAATGCGGACCATGAACATGCTCTGGTCCTGCGAAGGTATGAATTCTTTGCGTAAAAATACTAAAAAGACCAATGACGCGATAAAAAACATCAGAGCTATTGCCAAGACCTTGCCCCGTCTCTCTAAGACCTTTGCAAGCAAACGCTGGTATTGAACTGATAACCAGTGAAAACTACCCTCTATCTTGCGGCCAAAACCTGCATGCCTCTTGCCGACCTCCAAAAACTGGGAGCAACGCATAGGAGCCAGAGTCAAGGCCTCAAGCAGAGAAAGCGCGACAGCAACAGATATTGTAACACCGTACTGATAAAAGAATTTTCCTATAATGCCGCTCATAAAAGCAACAGGCAGAAATATAGCTATCAAAGCGCTGGTAGCGGCTAGCGCGGCAAACGTGATCTGCTGGGCTCCGTCCCGCGCGGCGTGGAGTTTATCCTCTCCATTTTCCCTATGGCGCACAATATTCTCTAACACCATTATTGCGTCGTCTACAACTATACCTATAGCCAAAGAAAGCCCCAACACCGTGAATGTGTTAAGGGTAAAACCCATAAAATAAATGACAATGAAAGTTCCGAGGATAGATACGGGTATGGCCAACAGGATATTTACCGTTGAACTCCACGACCCTAAAAATATCCAGCAAACAAAAGACGTGACAAGGGCCGAAAGCACAAGAGTAAAAACCAATTCATGTATGGAATCTTCACTGAACTTTGTAAGATTAAAGGAGACGCGCGCGTCTATTCCCTTAGGGATATCTTTCTTTATCTCAGCAAGCTTTTTTAAGACCTTACGCGCTACTTCCACCTCATTGGCGCCGCGTTGTTTACGCACGAGCATAGCCACAGACTGCTGTCCGCGGCTGCGCGCTATACGGCGCACATCAGCCAAACCATCTTCAACAGAAGCAATATCTTTAAGGTATATGGGCCGATAGACTGTCTCAGAACCCCTTTTGGAAATAATAATATCCCCGAACTCTTTTGTTGTCGTCGCCTCACCCATGACCCTTATGTTATATTCTTTTTTATCAGTCTCAAGGCGGCCGGCAGGTATCTCATCATGCTCTCGGGCCACGGCGTCAATAACATCCTGAACAGTCAATTGATAAGCCTCCAGCTTATCGGCGTCTACCCAGATCCTTAAGTTCCTGTCTAAAAACCCGCCTAAAAATATTTCACCAACACCGCTTATAGTCGTAAAATTGTTCTTAAAATGATCCTGCACATACGACATAAGGTCCCGCAGAGGCATGGTGTCTGACGCAAGTGTAATAGCTAAAAGGGGATGGTCCTCTGAGCTGACCTTACTGACAATGGCAGGATCAAGGTCTTTAGGCAGCAACCTCTGTGACTGGGCGATCTTTGTCTGGATCTCCTGCACCGCCGTGTCTATATCCTTGCCTAATTCAAATTCTATTGTTATTGTAGCCGCGCCCTGATGGATAGAAGAAGAAACATCCCGAACGCCCTGGATACTCATAACACCATCTTCAACGAAATCTACGACATCCGTCTCCATGACCTCCGGAGCCGCCCCCTCCCATGTTAAGGCCACAGACACGAGCGGAAAATCAACAGAAGGCAGCTGACTGACACCGAGCCTGCTATAGCTGATAAGGCCAAAGATCATGAAAGCCGCCATCAACATCCACGAAAAAACAGGATTTTTTATAGATACATCAGAAAGCGACATTTAAACTCCTTGAGCACCTTAAAGTTTTATTTAGCGAAACACTGGCCAAATTCCTTATAAGGGCCAGGTGCCACTAAACTCCGGGTATTAAATTGTTTCGCCACAGGCAACGCGCAGCTGCCAATATGACCTTTTAGCTTCATAAAGGCTATGAATATAATTCCTTTTGGATGTCTGCCATTTCTGGATGGCGTCCAAAACGTCAATATTATTGACCAGATTTAATTTATAATCTTCTTTCTGAAGAGCGTAATTCATCTCTGCCGCTGACAAAGCTCTTTTAAGCGCGTTATATATTAAAATGACCGATTCAAACCTTACGTATGAATCACGGATATTCTGAACAGCAAGGCGCAACGCGCGATTTGCAGTCAGCTCCGCCTGGCGCGCCTGCGAAACAGCTGATCTAACAACTCCAAAAGTTTCCGTCCCCTGAAAAATAGGGACATCGATACTTAACATAGCATCCCATTCAGTATTTGTCGGGGCTATAGAACGCTTAGCGTAATAATTACTTTCAAGGCTCACCGATGGAAAAAAACCGCTCCGCGCGACAATAACGCCTGCCCGCGCAACGCCCCAGGCCTTTTTGGCGGCCACCACATCCGGCCTAGCCGCGGCTTTAGGAGTATAATCGCTCTCCGGCCTCATAAAAGGAGGAACAGGTTCATTATCTATGATCTCCCTTACCGTGCCGCCCACCAAAAATTCTAAAAGCTGCCTTACCAGGATCTCCTGGGCCTTAATGTACTCAATATCAGCCACAACTCCAAAAAGCTGAGCTTCGGTGTTTACCACTTCGCTCTTCCTGGATCTACCAAGCCTTTCCCGTTCATTTAATTCCTTGAGCCTGTCTTTGAGAGCGCGTTCTATTGTATGAAGAGACTTTAAATCTTCCTTTACTTCCATAAGAATATAAAATGCGTCGGAAACATCCGTAAAGAGCAGCTGTTTAGCGCGTATTACTTCGCTATTTCGCTGGTCTTTTTCAGAACTGCCGCCTTTCATAGCAGCGAACTCTTTAAAACCTTGAAAAAGCAATTGCTTAACAGTAAATTTCTGTATAGACCCTTTATTAGTGGTAGTAACAGGCTCGCCCCTGTAGGTATCCGAAGAAAACGTAAAATGCGGCAAAAGCGTGCCTAAAGCCTGAAGAAAATGGCCCTCTGCCTCTTTAATACGCTCGGAGTCTATAGCAATAACCTCACTTTGTTTGAGCGCTAACGCGTAACAATCAGGCAGGGTCAGAGGCTTATCTTCGGGAACAATTCCCTGCGCAAAAGAGCCGCCAGCCAAAAATAATAGAACCGTCAGGCTTATCAAAATATTTTTCATAACAGGCATCAATGCCCTTCCGCTAACGTTTCCAAAACATGAGTTAGAATATTCAAATAATCTTCTCTTTCCTTTTCTGATATCTTACCAAATACATCAATTATCATCTCACGCCTTTCGGCGCTAACCTTACGTGTAAGCGCGGCACCTTTAGGCGTCTCATGTATATAGATAACACGCCTGTCTTTAGGATATGGCCTTCTTACGGCATATCCACCCTTGACTAAACGGTTTATAATACCCGTCATACCTGCTGTTGTAATATCCATGTAACGAGCCAACTCAGTCATGTTCAAAGGGCCTTTTCTATCCAAAAAAGACATGACTATAAATTGAGGCAAAGTTATCTTACCTTTATATAGCTCGTTCGTCTGGCGATGAGACAGCTCTTTCATCATCAAAGGTATTATCTCATTTAATTTATCCGCGAACGTATCTAAAGTAATTGGGGCCATACTTAACCTCCTTAACTTTGTATACTGTAGGTATTATTTCATCGCAAAGTTAATCCCGAAGCGAGTGCAGTAAATTTTTGCACAAGTATGTCGTGTGAAAATTTACAAATGTTTTCGCAAGGGATAAGCTTAATTACATTGATAATCAACTATGTTAACTATCAATTACATTAAATATATCATTTATTTTTTAATTTGTCAATGGATAAACTGGCGGGAATTACTAAAGACCATAATACTTCCTTATTGTGTCACGTATCTCGTTTTCACCAGATAAAAATATTTTAAGCTTATCTACGCCAGCGTAGGCCCTTATCTCTTCAACCGCTTTTAAATTAAGCGGGTCAGTCAAGGCCACAAACAGGCAATCACCCACTTTTTTCAAAGGTACGCACTTACAGGCTAACGCGAAATTACCCGGGAACGCTTTTAATACTGACGCCTCTATTTTGAAATCTTTCAGGTTAAGGTAGGGCACACCTATCTGCAGCGACAGGATAGAAAATATCTTCTCTTCACTGGCAAAACCCAGCTTTACAAGCGTAGAACACAAAAAATCCCTATTATTCTTCTGTTCCTCTAATCCCCTGGTGAGATCTTCGCTGGATATGATGCCGTCCCTGACCAAGAGCTCTCCGACATATTGGTCGTTATTCTGTAAAGCCGTCATTTAAAGCTCTCCCCTCTTATATAATGCTGCCAATACCCTGACAAGATACGGATTAAATTGAGTGCCGGCGCAGCGCTCTATCTCCACCATAGCCTGATCTTTTGTAAAAGCTCCGCGGTAAGGCCTGTCCGTGGTCATAGCGTCATAAGAATCGGCGACCGAGATGATAGAAGCTATATAAGGTATTGCCTCGCCCTTAAGGCCCTCAGGATAACCCGACCCGTCAAATCTTTCGTGGTGATATTTAACTCCCAGTATGACCTCATCTAATGCTTTTATTGGCTCAAGTATCATGGCGCCGATAACACAATGTTCGTTTATCTTCTTTCGTTCTTCATCAGTCAACTCGCCTTTTTTACAAAGTATAGCTTCCGGCACGCCTATCTTGCCGACGTCGTGAAGCAGGCTCGCGACATGCAGGTCATCAAGGAATTTAGCATCAAGGTTTTTACTGCTATCTGCTATTATGTACCTGCACATAGCAAGGCTGTATTCCGTGACCCTCATCGTATGGCCGCGAGTATAGTGGTCTTTCGCGTCAATCGCCGCGGAAAGCGCCATCGTCGTTTCCAAAAACAGTTTTCTATTGCGCTCTATCTCAAGCTGTAAGTCTTCAAATAAAAAAGCGTTCCTTAAAGCCATGGCCACGTCATTCGCTAAGGCGTTAAAAAAATCCAGCTCTTCTCTCTTAAAGGTCTTCTTGTTGACCTTCTCCCCCAGCATCAATATTCCCAATAGATTGTCCCTGTAATAGGCGGGCACGCAAACGACCGTGTCAAAACTCTTCATCTGGAACTTTATGGCGATAATAAGTTTTTCAAGCTCTTCTTTACCTGAAAAAAAATCCCTGTCAGAAAGAATGGCGTTTATTTTAGAAAGCAAGAGCGCGCCCCTCTCAAGCAAAGGAAAATTATTACTGTCATTAAAAAATCTTATTATCGGGGAATGTTTATCAAGGCGCACAAGCCCTGCGGGTATCTTAGACCCTATCTGGCCGCGGGTTATGGTGACGATAAAACAATCCCTGGATTTCTCATAAAGAAGGATACCAGCGTGTTCTACCCTTACCTTGCGCACTATCATGCGCAGTATAAGGCGGATAAGCGTGTTAGGCTTATGCACGAGGATCATCGTCCTGGCGGCATCTTCCAGCTCCCTCTTATAATTGATCCTCATTAAAACCTCTTCTTAAAATAAAGCCTCATAATATGCTGGGTATCCAACACCGCCAAAGCGCCCCCAAAAGGGTCATACGTAGCAGTGCCAAGAGGTGTTATGCCGCCCACGCCATAATCAAAAACAAACTCCGCGGAATCGCTTAAGTTATACCTTGACTGCAGGAAAAAATTATTGTGCCAATCGTAAAGCTCAAGGCCGGATGAGTTCAATTCAAGCATGTCTATCCAACGCGAGACCGCGTATTTAAAAAAGAAACTCAGGCGCGGGGTAGGCGTATAGGCTATCTCAAGGCCGTAATGGTTCATATTATCATCTATTTGGCCGAACTTTTTGTTCTCGTTAAAAGAAATATCAAGGTAGAACTCCAGCTCGTTTACAGGGCTATAGCTAAAACCAAACTTGTATATATCAAAATAGTCATATGGTGGAAGCCCAAAGGGCGTCTGAGTGTAAAGAAACGGTATCGGCTCCCAATATGTTTTACCATTCTCTGTCGTTGCCGTTTGGCTGGCACTATTGAAAAGCCCCCGGGGATAATTATCAGTGGCAACCGTTGAATCGTTGGTATGCTCATAAACGCTGTTAAAAGAAAATTTATCCGAGAGTTTATAATCAAATCCTAAAGAAGCCGTGGCGAGCGACGGGTCTTGCCCAGCGGCTATAGCGGTATTGGCTATTTGTTTGCCGGTATAAGGATCAAAAATGAACGGGTCAAGCCCGGCGTATGTTTCATGAAGATTGTGGCGAATACCCAAAAATCTTGTCGTTAATCTGTCTGACGATTCATAAGAAAGCTCCATCCGTGATACGTTCTCTATAAAAGCTCCGCTATTCTTATGGACGTTCCTGGAGTCAAAAAAGCCGTCAAGATCCCTGTCAAAGACCTTTGTTGAACCTTCCAGACGCAACCCTATTACGTCGCGCCCGGCATCTATACCATCGCCTATGGCAAAGGTCTTTATATCATCCCATTTCATGGGGCTGGTCATACCCGTATAAAGAGAAAGCGGGTGCTTCCTGAAACTAATATGCCTGGACCAGAACTCGTCGTCCCTCGTCTGACGGTAGGTGGCAAGGCTGGATTCAAAGCCATTGTCCATACGCGCTATCTGAAATTTACTTTTTAGGAAGCTATCCTCATCGTCGTTTATTTTGATAGCGCTAAAATCCTGCTCATAGACTTCATCCGCCGGGAATCTATTGACTAATGACACAATATACGCGTTGCCGCGTTTACGCGTGCTGAAATCCTTATTGGTCCTGTCAATAGAAGACTCGGAAGTCGCTATCTGACCTGCGACTTTTGTTCCTATGATAGGTTCATGTTTAGCGTCAACCGAGAACGAGTTATTTAAGCTATCAAGCCGGCTTGAACTATAACCAAAATGCCCTGTATGCGTAAGGCCTATGCCTAAGTTATAGAAAATATCATGTTTGAGGCGCGTGGCTGCAGCGTAGGTCTCAAAATTACCATAATCTCCCCAGAGATTTTTCGGGCTTGCCAACGTGGACTGAACCTTCGTATCACTGCCGTCATAAGCGAAAGAAAAGCCTCTAAGGGAGGTCAATCTCAGGCCGTCGCTATCTCGCGTAAAGAATGCCAGCGAATCATCCCATACGCCCTTCCTAAAACCTGCCGGCGGCCCTGAGATAACATTGCCTGGTTTCCATTCAGCAAGCCAAGGGCTTTCTTCCCACCATGTATGGCGGTTAGACAGCATCAACGGATCATCGGTTGATAATGCCTGGTTCTGATAGGCTATAGGAAATACCCGCAAACGGTTCTGGTCGTCCTTATATTCCACCCAAAATTCCCTTATGGGTAAAAATTCCCGGTGTATTTTCTGGGCAGGGATGGTAAAGATATTGCCAAAAGTGGATGTCACTGTGGCAGGGCTTGTCATGTTGTTTTTTACGTTGATCTCAGGAGTAGCAAGCGCGTCGCCATTGTTCAAAGTATAAATGATCTCATTAAGGGTATTTCCCGTATTAGACCAATATTTCAATTCAAACTCAGCCGCGTCGCCGCCGGCGCCAGGAATAGTAAATTTATCCGACTTTCCGGTAAAACTCCACGGATCAACTGTAATATTAGTATGGGCGCTTAAATTATCCAGGCCCAGTTCATCTAAATTCTTTGTATCCAGATCAAGCCTTATCCTGTCAAAAATAGCCGGGTCAAAAGTATTGTGTTTGGCTTTGCTCCACAAGATGCGGTAATTTTTCTCGTTTAAGTCGGCGTTAGCCTCTTTCCAGATAGTTTCATTGGAAGAACGCGTGCCGGCAGATACCTGGAATTCGCCTTTCATATCTACGTAATCTCCGGTTCTTTCGCGTTTTTCTAAGGCTTTTTTTACTTTGGGATTTACTTTATGATGCTGAACAACAGGAGGCTTGCTTTGTTTTTTGACTGAAGTTCTTTTATCCAATTCGCGGTTGATGATAACATCTCTGTCTACCGGAGCCGGCATTTTATCAGACTGCTCAAATTCATCCAGGGCCGCTACAACTTCTTCAACTCTGATCCCTGCTCTCTGAACAGCTTGTTTTTGCCTTATCTGCTGGATATAGGCATAGGCTTGTTCATTATCAGGCTCCAACAACAAGACCTTGCTGAATTCATGCAAGGCTTCGTCATAATAACCTTTATTATAATAATTAAGGGCTATACCCACGATGGCATCAGAAGCTGAAACCGCGAAAACAGACGAAGGCGGAAAGAGAAGACAAGCGATCAATAATAAGGCGAGAACTTTTCTAATAAACAACGTTTCTTATGACCCCCTACTTGGTCATGAGCCTCTGCAAAACCTCTTTTTCTAACTCTTCCAAAATTAAAGGCTTATGAATACAAGCCGACACATTCAGCTCATTGAGTGGTTTAAGCATGACTTCGTCCTCAACCCCCGTTACCATGATGACCTGCACGGAATTTCCCTGGCCCCTTATCCTTTTTAATGTCTCAACACCGTCAATACCGGCCATCCTTACGTCTAAGATCATTAGGTCAGGCTGTTGAGTACCAATCAACTCTATAGCCTCTTCCCCGCTCTCTGCTGTTATTACGTCAATCTTTCTCCTCTTGAAAAAATTCTTCAGGTATTCTCTGACGTCCAGCTCATCATCAACTATCATCAACTTAGACATTCATAAAGTATACTATAAGGATTTTGGTAAGTCAAGGCAGGCGTGCGGGTTAGGGGCTGGATTTATTTAGTTCGTACTTTTTAAAACTCTTGAATAGCTCCCTCCTGTGAGGCGGTCAAGCAAAGCGGTCAGCTCCATAAGCTTAAGCTCCTTTTCAAGCTTATCTTTTGAAGGAATATCAACAATGGAAAGCAACTCTATCTGCAATTTTCTTCTTTCAAAATATAACCTTGTCACTTCTGACAATATATCATTTCTAAGCTGAACCATCAATTTAGATCGCACGTCTATACTCGTCTGAGCGTTATTGTACACTAAGTCAGCTAAATCCCACGATACTTTGAAATCCCAGTCGTTAGGCCCGACGGCAAACTCACCCTTAGACGAACCATAAACATTACTGCCATATCCGAAAGAAAACGTCGGCATGATAGCTTTTATGCCTGCTTTCTTTCGCCACTCTTTTATTTTTTCATTACCCACTTCAGCGTAAGCTATGGCCATTTTTTGAACTTCTGATACAGCCGGCTCATCATTAAACGAGCTTAATAAATTTTTTATTGATGATACCACCTGACCTTTTTCGCTTTGCTGATCTAAAAATTTTTGTTCTATTATCTGCCGCGAAGTGATCAAGATCAAATTTGCTCCGCTCAAAACCACTTGCCTACAATCATGCGCCGTGACCAAAGGAGACCAAATATCTTTCCCAAATACAAAAATACCAGACGTTAAAACAGCGAAAACTTTCCGGCTCAAAGGTGCCACCGCGACAAACTTCAATTCAGAAACATTTAATCCAGCCATAGGCAATCGGTCAAAACTTTTACCATAATCTTTTGTAACAAAGATGCCCTGTGTGCTTACAATATACAAAACAGGTTCAGGCCCAACAAAACCAGTTATATTTTTGATAGACGATACACCGAGATCATTGTCAGGCTCTGAGCTAACATCGGATATTGCCTCAACGGCGTCTTTCGTATACGCATAAGATTCAAATATCTTTTTCCAGCTTTTACCGAAATTTTCTGACTTATAAACGCCCACGTTATCCGCGGCATAAACAAAGCGTCCATCTTCGTATAAATATGTGATCTCATTTTCACCAAAAGGAGAATTACACTTGTGCCAAATATCCATCGAACTCTTTTTCACAAACAAACCTGCTCTAGTGCCAACTAATATTGAGCCATCCGCAAGCGCGCAAACAGACAAACAATCATTTTCCAGCTCGTTAGACCTGCTGAATATATTTTGGATAGCCCATGTTTTATACTGCGTGCCAGATGTTATCATATAAAGTCCTTTTTGGGCCGCGATATAACCTGCATCACCCGAAGCATCAAAGATAATATGATTTACCCTGCCGTACTGAAAAGACGACGAACCGATTGGCTCCCAGGGGTTCTGCCCTGACAGGTCTTTTTTATACAATCCCCTGTTTGTGCCAAGAAATAAAATATTTTTGTTGGCTGAAAAAACAGAGACGGTTATCAGCTCTTCTCCCTGCAAGCCTCTATCATCTAACAGGTTATAATTCGCCGCGTAAGCATTCAAAGGAATAAAAAACATGAACAAAAGAAGAGAATAACTAAACATAGGCCCTCGCTTTATCTTGCGTTCTAATTTTTTACTTTAACTGTTTTATTTTTCTTTTATTAGATGGATTTTTTTCCTTAATTCATCCAACTCGTCTACCACAGATTCAAACTCCTTATAATTACGTTGATTTACGGGAAGACAAAAATGATCTCTTAATTTATACCTTAATTCCTCTCTCTTCTTTATCAGCTTTCTTAAAGTAGCGTCTCTATCCACCTGAGCTATCATATTTCCTCCGTTTTTGTTTCGTAAGCCGAAAGGACAACTGAAGATATCTGTTCCTTTACCTCTGGAGTAAGGGCCTGGACTGTCTCATACCACTTGTCATCTTTACCTTTCACGCGAGGCATTGAAACAAAAATACCATTTTTGCCTTTAATAACATGGATCCCCTTGACCAGCAAGGACCCGTTTATTTCAATGTCCGCGAAGGCCCTAAGTTTCTTCTCCGCGTCTTCAAACTTGTGCATCCGATTAACTCTGATATCAATAGACATATTAACCTCCTAAGTTGCATTATGCTAATTTTTATTTTCCGTTTCTGGAATAACATAGACAAAAAAATATAAGCTAAACCTCACCTCCTTATCAATTACTAACTTTTTTTGTAGCCACAGCTATTATTTACCTAACGAAAAGCTGTGTTTGCAAGTTATTTGTGAATTGTGAATGGGGACGGTCCTATCTTTCCTTCTGAATGGGGACGGTCCTGAATCTGAATGAATCTGAATGAATCTGAATGAATCT
>MNVR01000032.1:0-69922 GCA_001873995.1 Candidatus Phelpsiimicrobium noxiivivens | reverse complement strand
AATATGACCGCGCATGTGTTATTCATAGGGTTATCCTATCTTTTGAGCTAAGCGGTGAAGTTCAGGATTAGCCAGTGCCATAACTTTCTTTCTTACGGCGCGGGAATAATACTCCCGCTCAGTTTTTGTCAACTTTTCCCCTTTTAATTTTTTAAAAAATAGCTCTTTCTGTTTGGGTGAAAAAACTTGTGAAAGCGCGTATTCAACACCAAAATCCTCTTTCATGGCTACAAGTTCTGAAAGGCCGCGCTCTTCCTCTTTAAAATAATTATTGAATGTGTTTTTCAACCGCTCAGGCGAAAGTATAACCCCGCAAACCTTGGTTTCTTTGCTTTTTTTTAACTTTTCAAGAAATGAATCATAAAGCCTGCCGTTTTTCGGTAATCTACTAGCCCAGGTAAACTCCATGCCAAGCGCCTCATACAGGGCAAGCGATAATGACAATAATTCATCAAAGCACATCTTTTGAGCCTGTTTTTTTAAGTGGGCCCTGGCCTTTTTATAGTCAAACGAACCGGCTTTAACAGCATTAGCCAACATGAGAGGAAAACCCTCCCAAAGCCGCAGATCGCGGCTTTTGACTACTTCTGCAAATGTAAGATCAACATCCGCGCCATCTTCTTTTTCAAAAAGAGAATATCCCAACACACTGACTTTTTTCAATAGGCTCTCATTTTTCATCGTATAGGCCCTGTTGTTTTAAGAATTGTACAAAATGCGTAAAATTCTTATTAACTCTATCTTGCGAAACATCATATGACGTAGTTTCGTGGAAGCGTTTTGCCAAAACATCCAGGTCAATATCCTGCCTTTTTGCTTTTACCAACAAAAGACAATCTTCTACGTCAACGCTACTACCTCTAAAAAGCTTGCTGATAATAAGATCATAAAAGTTAAGAACACCTAAATATATGGACTTAAACTCTTTTACTAATAAATGATTGCCTTCTTTTAGCGGCGACTCTAGAAGATTGGTCGTGTGGATCTTCTTACCCTTAAACAAGTCAAAAATGAACCCGCCATCTTTAGCCCATCCAGAAGCCGTGACAGGCTTATATCCGAGGTCTTTTATAACCTTGATGAGATATTCATACTCTGCTTCCTGAGGTACCAACAAATCTATGTCTTTTGTGGACTCCTTAACACCCAAAAGTGTCATAGCTGTTCCGCCGCAAGCTATCAAACGCGCCTTTCTCTTGAAATAACCGTCCCATGCTGAAAATGTGCCTAATAGCCTGTTTTTGTCTATTCTATATTCCATGCAATTTATTGTATGTTTTTATACAATTCTATGTATATAATTATACAATATATATTATTATTTATCAAGGCCTGCTAATATGACTGCGTATGTGTTATTCATGGGTTGGTTTGTTCTAATTTCGTGATGCGTGAGAAAAGGTAGTTCTTTGCCTTGATGATGTTATGCAGGTTGAAATCAAGGCTATCCAGGCGCTGTTCTATCCCACCCATCCTGATATTGGCGTCTTTCATCTTGCGGCTGGAAAGGTCAAACGTTGTCCTGAATTCCGATATCTCACGCGAAGCTGAGGCGATCTGTTCTCTGATGTTCTCTAAGTCCTGACGGTCTTTATAAGCGTCTTCAAGGAATCGCGACACGCGCTTGTCTTTTTCCCTTGCCATATCTGTGATCTTTAAGACAAGATGGATATTAATTGCCAAAACAACGAGAAGGGCAATACCTAAGATCAGGGTAAACGTATTGCGCTGCCCGAGCTTTGAGCCGCCCTGTTTTGGATTTGAAACTGATTTTTTTAAAGCTTCAGAATAAGTACCCATAGTTTCAGCTTAAAAGAACCTCTAATTTCTTCAACACAAAAGAGCGTATCTTTGTATCGGGGATCTGCCTTGCCCAGCTTTTAGCTTTAGCAAAGCTAAAAGACACGGAAAAATGCAATTCCGGAAAATGCCCGAATTGCTTCTTTTTACGCGCCGAAAGATACAAGCAATCAATAAGCGCCTTTTCCGGCCCTGCTATAAGAAAACCCCCTTTCCCCTTATACCAATCAAAACCTTTAAAAAAAGAAGGCGCTATCCGATGAACAAAAAAAGTGCCTACTTTTGTATGAATTGTCTTGGTATGTTCCGTAGAAGCCAGGGTTATGGATTGTGGTATCTGTTCAATGATCCCGTGTAAATGAAGCGCGCTGACAAATGATACATAGGCGCGATGGCTGGGCAACAGGTAAGAAATGACATCATAAGGGCTTATCTTGTTACGACCGGCCTCAAACCCCCAAATACCTCTGGCTATCTTTACGATAACACCCTGCTTTTCCAGGTGATTAAGCGTCTGGATGGTATTTGAGGATGACCCGCGGCAAAAAGCGGCTGCTTGGCGCGTTGTGAATACAGGGCGCTCAAATCCCTTAATAGCGGCAAGAATATGTATCTTTGGCTTAGGCATATATTTTCTGCAACTCCTCAATAAAACCAGAGACTTTCAATTTGACCTCATCCCAGGTGTCCGGCGTCGCATAAACGCGCTGATCCTCCGGGGCCAAATAAGAGACAACGGTATCCCTAAACTGCTCAAAACTGACCTTAAAAACGCGCTCGTGCGCCTTTACCAATAAGGCCGCGGTGGCCAACTTTAGAGAAAGCTCATCCTCACCAACCTGAGAACTCAATATGTAAAGATCAAAGATATCGCGCGCCTGAAGGGCCGAGCGCGTGGCTAAAGCTGCGACCTTCTGCGCTATTGCCGCGTCAATTGCATAGTGCGGAACCAATAAGGGCGACATCTTGTAGGCGCGCAGAATAACATCCGATACAGGCTGGAGTGCCGCTTTTTCTTTCAAACCCCTTCGGGAAAATTCAATTTTTGTGAAAAGATCCTGTTCGCCTGTCATAAGCAAATGGATCTTAAAACGCTGCGTAGTCTCTGTCTGCTTTGCTTTCTGGATGTTCGGCGGGGTAACTTTTTCTATGCCCCATGGCTTCAATGTATCCTGAAATGACCGCGCCTCCAATATCCCCATCACGATATCCCTTAGAACATCCACCCTGATACCTTTGACATCCAGGTCCATATCCTCAGAATAACGCAAGCTTCCAAAGAAAAAACGAAGGTTAACTCCTCCCTTAAGGGCATAATTATCGGCCTTAGTATTCCGGCCAAATCTTCTCAAAAACTCAAGATGAAAAACTTCGCGGCTCTGTAACGGATCGTGGATATTTTTCTTATTCATAATTATGTATTATAGTTTAGCTACAGCTAAATTTAAAGACATATTATGCCCATTCCAAACCCGCATTGGAAAAGGTTAACTTATTAGCGCAAATTTGCTTCCTGAGATAGTCTTCTCATCTGCTCTGCCATGTAAAGCGGCAGTGTCAATACTTGATCGTAGAAGGATATTTTCTCCTGCGAAAATCGTATACCAAACAATGACTTCTTTTCTTCAATAAATAGTTTTAACGATTTTAAAGTGCCGGTTTTACCTGCCTTAACTTCTACCGGCAGTATCAGAGAACCCATGGCAACAACATAATCAACTTCAGCTGAGCTGCTTTTTTTATCACGCGCCCAGAAAAAAAGGCTGTGCTCCGAATAACTGTCGGAATATGCCCTCAACTCCTGTCCGATAAACTGTTCTGTTACGGCGCCCGCGTTGATCTGAATAAGATCCTTCGTTAATGTAAGTTCCGATTGCAGGCCGCAGGCATTTTGCATCAGGCCTACATCAAGAAAGTTCAGTTTGAATTTAGCTTCTTTAGATCGAGCTCCCAAAGGAAGGCCTGAAGCAGCTGTAGCATATACCGGACAAATAATACCTGCTAATTTTAAAAGGTTGAGGGCCTGCTTAATATCCCTGGACTTACTATCAGGATCAATATTTGAATACTTGATCCTATTACCAACGAGCCGTGGAGCTTCGTTAAATACCTTTTGCAAATATTTATGCCCGGCAGATCTCGCGTATTTTCCAAAGTCACTTCGGTATGTTTGCAGAAGAGAATTTTGGATGCGCTGGCAATTTAAGAGATCCCTAGACTCAAGGTATTCTTTAACTACAGCCGGCATGCCTCCTACAATAAGATATATCCGCAACAGATCCATCAGTTTCTGATGTATCGCGTCATCAAATTTGCTGTCCAATCGGATTTCCTGGAGGTGCTGGCGTAACTGCTCGTTCCCGGATGCCGTTAAGAACTCACCAAATGACAAAGGCTCTAGATATATAAACTGGACCCTTCCTACCGGCATCCTGAAATCCGGGCTATTAAGGGCAAATTCCATCAATGAACCTGCCCCAATAACAGCGAGCCAATTATACTTTTCTTTTAAATACCGCAAGGCCATTATCGCATTAGGGCATTCCTGTATTTCGTCAAGAAAAAGCAATGTTTTCTCTGCTTCTATGGCAACGCCCATAAGAAGCTGCAACTTATTAATGATCTCAACGGGGTCAAGAGTAGTGAAACATTGCTTGAGTTCAGGCCTGTATTCAAAGTTAACGACAACTGTATTCTTAAATGCCTTTTTTCCAAACTCTTCTACAATATAACTTTTACCTACTTGCCGCGCTCCTCGCAATAATAAGGGCAGTCTGTCTTTGTGTTCTTTCCAGTTGAATAACTCTATTTCTATGTCTCTTTTCATTGAAAATTCTTTCTATATATGGCTAATACACAATGATATTATATAACAATACTGGCTATAATACAAGGTTACTTTAAACCTTTAAAATACTCTACTGTGCGGCGCAGGCCCTCTTCAAAATTTACGATTGGCTCAAACTTGAGGATCTTTCTGATCTTTGAGATATCAGCGCAGGTGCGGAACACATCGCCAGGACGTATGGGCAAATGTTTCGGTTCAACGCGCTTGCCGATGATCTTGTTTAAAAAGGCTACGAGCTCAAGCACGGTGTTGTCGTGGCCTGTTGCCACATTGAATACCTCAAACTTTATATCAGGTGTTGTGGCGGCCAAAACATTTGCCTGGACCACATTGTCAATATAGGTAAAGTCTCTTGATTGCTTGCCTGTGCCGAATATCGGCGGCTGTTCGTCATTCATGATGCAATGAATGAACTTAGGTATGACAACGGCATACTCATCGTCTAGAGCCTGCTTAGGCCCGAATACGTTAAAATACCTTAAAGCTACACAAGGCAC
This sequence comes from Candidatus Phelpsiimicrobium noxiivivens, assembly GCA_001873995.1. Classification (GTDB taxonomy): domain Bacteria; phylum Omnitrophota; class Gorgyraeia; order Velamenicoccales; family Velamenicoccaceae; genus Phelpsiimicrobium; species Phelpsiimicrobium noxiivivens. The sequence goes on along the minus strand of MNVR01000032.1, from coordinate 64,777 downwards.
GCCAAAGAACTCAGCGAATATCTTTGCGTAGTATTCATTGGCTAATTTGCTTAAGGCGTAAGGCGAAATAAGTTCAGGGTAGAAAGTTTCCTTCTCAGGAAATTTAGCCACGTCACCATAAACAGAGCTGGATGACGCGAAAACAAACCTTTTGACCTTGTTTTTTGAAGCTGCCTGGAGCATAAAGAGAGTGCCATTGATATTGACGTCATTGTAGCTCTCAGGGTCTTTCATGGATCTAGGCACGCTGCGAAGCGCCGCCTGATGCAAAACAAAATCAATGCCTGCGGTAGCTTTGTCGCAAACGGCTTTATCACGGATATCACCCCTTATCAGTTCAAAGGCCTTAGAAGTCAGGGCCTTGGCAAAGCAAAGGTTTGCTTCCTTGCCGCTTGAAAAATTATCCAAGACGCGGACATAATGGCCGTCTTTTAAAAGCCTCTCTGTTATGTTTGAGCCTATGAAACCGGCCCCGCCTGTAACTAAAAATCTAGACATTAGAATATCCTTTCTCTGTATCGCCGTAAGCAGACTCTATGCCAGCTTTAAAAATATCGGCGCGGAACAATTCAAGCTCCTTTTTATCTTCCAAAAATTTCTCCACATCATTCTTAGCTGCTAAAAGATCAACACGGCTGAGCCCTTCCAACAAAAAAGCTTTTAAGTTAGCGGGAACAAGTTTAGGGTCATAGCCCTGTGTCTGTTGGATCGCATTGTTCAAAAGAACAAAATTTGGTTCTGTTTTTTTACCAAGATACCATAAGAGGTCATAAAAATCTCGCCCCTTGATGTACTTGCGGAAAAAACAAGCATGCAACTTAGTTGCATAAAGCGACGGGATATCAAAATGATTCACAGTAAAAATAAATGTTTTGTTCACCAACGTCCGCGTGAGATGCCCCCCTTGCGGAGGATTAGTGTCAATCTCAAACTTGATCGCCAGCTTCTGGTCTTTTAACGCCGATAACCCAAGCTCTTTTAAGAGGCCTTGAAATTTTATAAAGCTGCTGTGGACTGTCTTATCTTCCTTTGGATCCATTTCCGCGCGAAATCCGTTAAGTTCAAAACCCCGCTTAAGATCGGCGGTAAGCCGCGTAAAACTATAATCCTTTTTCAAAACAAGTGAAAAATCCAGGTCTTCGGAAAAACGCCGCAGGCCATATAGGATACGCAATGCCGTGCCTCCGACAAAACCCAAGTTTTCAAAATATCCGGCATCATAAATGATCTTCAAAGAAAGGATCTGCAAAAATTCCCTTACGCGATGAAGCCTTAAGGCAACATCAGTAGAAACAACCCCCGCTAACTCTTGCTTGAGAAGATCGATCATCTATTTCCCCTCTTTTTAAGTAACTGACAGAAATCCTCAACGATCCTTGTCAGTTTATGGCTTTGAAAATAAGATGCTGCGTCGTTGAGCTTAGCCAATTTAAGCTGTTCTAAGTTCTGATAACGGTACGACTCTTCAAAAATATCAGTATCTCCGACTTTAAAACGCGGCAGATTCAGATAAACGAAATCCACGATGGCTTTTTCCGGATCAGCCATAAAAAAAGAAAATCCTGCATCATCCTTAATGGCCCTAAATCCCCTAAACGCCCGCGGCTGCAGGTGCTGGTATGTAAATTTCCCCATGGCGTTTTCAAAAACCTTGGTTTTCTTGGTTGTGATAGACGTGACAACAACGACCTTTTCTGGGATCAAATCATAATAATTCAGCGCGTATTCCAAGCTTACATATGACGGGCCATATAATTGATTGGCGATAAAAAACCGGCTCGGATGGATCGATCTCTCGTCTTCATTCAAGAGATAAACCCCCCGCTTGAGTTGTATAATAAGCCCCTTTTTCTCCCAGCGGCCAAGCTGATTACGCAACCCCTGCCTTTCTTTTTCAGGAACAATAATATCCTTACTCGTGATAAAAGGCCTATTCCGGCAGATCTTTTTAAAATCAGGATAAAGCATTTTTGTACTCTTTTATTGTATTTCTTTAAATAATCAAATATGATTACTTATGGAAACAACACTAAATTAACATATTTGTTAACTTATTGCAATAGAATATGCTAAGCCCTAACAAGGGCTTCTGCTTTCTTTATAAACTCCTCAGCCGAATTCAAAAGCTTTTCACACCCTGCCTTTGACCAACGATTATGATAATCTGCTTCCTCTCTTAAAGATTTAGCCTCTTGGAGAGCTTCAAGCAAATTCGCGGGGAATTGTTTGGTTACAACATACAGCATCCGAATAGCCGCAATCAAACAAAAATGGCTATGTTCACGATAATTCTTAGCATATAACAAAGCGCGGGCCGCGTGAAACATCGCATAATAAACCTAGATAGTTGCCCACTTATAATCACCATCCTTGAAAGACTTGCGCGCTCTTCCCAGATCAAAAACAGCTGTTTCCAATTCCTTAGGCACTAAAGCAATCCCCCGCGAAAACTTCTTGATCTTGCCTTTTTTAAGACAATCGTTATACACAATTTTCATGACTGGGTCTCCCATAGAACAATTCCACGGCCAACTTCTTCATAAAAAACAGGCTCTTTATCTTTAAACTCAGCCCAATCAACAGGAGTTTTAACCACAGCCTGGACCTTACGTCCAGCCCATTGTTGAGGAATTTTTTTAGCGACTGCTTCGGGCTCTGCTGTTAAAATAAACAAATCCATATCGCTGTCAGAAGTGTCTTCTCCCCGGCTAACGCTACCGTAAAGAACAATCTTCTTTGAAAAAACCCTAAGGCGTTCCACCAAAGGAAAAAGCTCAACCACGTGACGCAATACTTTAAATTGGCTTACAACAGGATAACTTCTATTAACGGTGTAGATAAAAAATTTGCCCTTTTTTGACCTAAGGATCAATTTTTCCTTGGCTAAAACACGCAAGGCCAAATAAACCCCCATACGGCTCATCTTCAATGGTTTTTGTATTTCGTTGCTTAAAAATTCGCGCTCCGGATAAGCCGACATAAAAGCTATAACCCTTAAAGGATTCGTCGCAATGAATATATCCCCTGTTCTCTTTTTCATTATCTCCTCCATACGTATAATAAATTATACATCTGTATATTTTATTATACATATCTGTTAACTTATTGCAATGGAATATGCTACAACTTCACTACTTTGGCGCTCTTGGCCTTGATGGCGTTGCGTGTATCTAAAATGAGGTTCGCGTGCTGAACTATCCAGGAATAATCAAATTTCGCGTGATCTGTAATAACGACAACGCAATCGCTCTTTTTTAGGGCCTCGGGCGTAAGCTTAACGCTCTTCATGGTAACCCCGTCCTCTTTGATGCTTGGCACGTGAGGGTCGCTGTAAGAGACGGCCGCGCCTTTTTGGTTTAAGAAATGTATGACTTCAAATGCCGGTGATTCGCGAAAATCGCTGACGTTCTTCTTGTAGGCAACGCCTAAGATAAGGATCTTGGCGCCTTTGATGCTCTTGCCCCTCTCATTAAGCGCGTCGCCTACTTTTGTGACGACATGCTCGGGCATAGAGCCATTTATCTGGCCTGCCAACTCTATCATCCTTGCCTCAAAACCAAAAAGGCGCGCCTTCCACGAAAGATAATATGGGTCAAGCGGTATACAGTGGCCGCCTATGCCGGGGCCCGGATAGAACGCCATATAGCCAAAGGGTTTGGTCTTTGCCGCGTCAATAACCTCCCAGACGTTTATCTTCATCTTGTCGCACATAAGGGCGAGTTCATTGACAAGGCCGATATTTACGGAACGAAATGTATTTTCAAGCAGTTTAACGGTCTCTGCCACGCGCGTGGAAGAAACAGGAAAAACCGTATCAATGGCCAGTTCATACAGCGCTTTTGCCGCCTCTGTGCAAGCAGGCGTCACGCCGCCAACGACCTTAGGTATATTCCTTGTATTAAACTGCGGATTGGCCGGGTCAACGCGCTCAGGTGAGAACGCGAGAAAAAAGTCTTTGCCTACCTTTAAGCCCTTTGCCTCAAACATGGGCAAAAGCACCTCATCCGTTGTGCCAGGATACGTAGTACTCTCTAAAATTATCAACTGGCCTTTTTTGAGATAACGGGCTATCTGCTCAGATGATTTGACGATATAGGATATATCAGGCTCTTTGGTCTTGCGCAAAGGCGTTGGCACGCAGATATTAATAGTGTCCACGTTCATAAGCGCGCTGTAAACGTTAGTCGCGGTAAGCATACCCTTCTCAACCAATGCTTTTACTTTAGACGTAGGCACGTCCTGGATGTAGGACTTTTTGTTATTGATAGCGTCTATCTTAGACTTATCAAGGTCTATACCCACCACTTCAACTCCAGCCTCGGCTAATTCAACTGCCAAAGGCAGGCCTACGTAACCTAATCCTATAACAGCGCTCCTTATCTTTCTTTGGCGTATCTTATCAACTAATTTCATTGCTCCTCCTACAGTTTACAGATGGATAAACCCACTTTAACTATTTTAGGCATAAAGATGACGATACCGACTACGAAGGCGTTAAGAGCGGAGATAAGCACAGCGCCTGCCAGAATATCTTTTAAGAGCTTGATATCCGGATGATAACGGTCTCCGTGCACATAATCCAAAAGCAGCTCAAACGCCGTGTTAGCGGCTTCAGTGATCATAACAAGGGCGATAGCAAAAATAACGAAGATAAACTCTATCTCAGTTATCCTAAAAACAAAAGAAGAGATTACGGCAAGCACAGCGAAAACGCAGTGTATCTTCATATTGCGCTCGCTGGTAAAAATAAATTGGACGCCTCCCCACGCAAGCTTAAAACTCTGTAATATCGTCCTTCTATACATTGTTTACCTCACAAATATCTATAAATATATTCGGGGATATGATACTCAATGTTCGTCATTACGTAACCCAATACTTTTACCTTAGCTTGGCTCATCCTGTCCTGCGCGTGAGATATGATGCCTTTTTGGGTCCTGCCTGCCTGAAGTATCATAAGCGCGCCGTCACACTGATGCGCTAACACACTCGCGTCTGTTACAGGTATGACAGGCGGGCAATCAAAAAATACGTAATCGTATTGTTTTCTCACTTCTGAAATAAATTGCCTCATCTTTGCCGAGCCCATAAGCTCCGCAGGATTGTTGGGCTTATTACCCACAGGCAGGATGTGAAGGTTTTTAATATCAATACTAAGCAGAGAATCTTCAACAGTCGTCCCGTCCGTTAAAATATCCGCGAAACCTTTGTCTGCTTTAAGGCCGAGGGCTTTGGTGAGATTACCCTTGCGCAGGTCAGCGTCCACAAGCAGAATGGATTTATTATTCAGGTCATGGGCAAAAGTAATGGCCATATTAATGGATGTTATGGTCTTACCTTCCCCATGTATAGCGCTGGTAATAGCAAGGACCTTTGGCGGATTGGCCTTATCCAGCGCCTGTAAGTTCGTGCGCAATGTCCTGTATTGCTCAGATATAGGGGATGTCGGGTCAAAATACGTTACAACGTGCGGGTCTATCTTTGAATCCGACACAGTCCTTATGACGTAGGGTTTGAATTCTTCTTTCTTCTCAACCCTCTCTATCCTTTTTTCCGCGGCTTTTCTGATAGCTTCCGTAAACTTTCCCATAGGTCTCTCCTTGAGCTCCTTAACGTTTGTTTAGCGAAACACCGACGCAACCCAGAAGGGATGAGCCCGATTCCGATCAGCGTAGGGTGTTACAGTAGATGCCCTTCGTGGCAAGCGTCGTATTTAGCGCACGCTTCACAGCAAAGTTGTTCTTCGCCTTTTTGGCCCCGTGTCCACTTAGTCGCGCAGTTGTTATGCTGCTGGCACTGGACACAACAATAGGTATTTATGACTTCCCTTTCTTCTTTAAATTTTAGGTGTGATTCATTAGTGACTTCAGTCATGAGCGCCTTGTTAACAGTTTTTCTCTCATATACGAACCCGCTTAAAAGCGCGTTGTCACAAGCATAGTTGATCAGGCGAGGTATGCCTTTTGAAAATTTATAAACTACCTCGAGCGCCTCCGGTTCAAAGATATGCGCCAGAGAACCATTGGCAGAAGCAGTGGCAAGCCTTGAGTTCACATAGCCGAACATCTCTTCTTTGGTCAAAGGATAAAGATGATAATGCACAGCCACGCGCTGCTTTAGCTGTTCAAGCTCTTTAAGTTTTAGTTTTTCCCTGAGCTGAGGCTGGCCTAAAAGTATTATCTGAATAAGTTTCTCTGTGTCTGTCTCAAGGTTTGAAAGCATGCGCAATTCTTCCAAGACCGACGGCGTTAAATTCTGCGCCTCGTCAATAATAAGGACTACGTCCTCTCCGTCCTCCATCTTCTTTATAAGATAATCATTGAGTTGATAAAGAAGTTTGATCTTGGTCCCTGGCTTATAAACAACGCCTAAGTCCTCTAAAATAGACATCAAAAGTTCTTTTGAGTTAAGATGGGTGTTAGTTATCATGGCGATCTCTTTTTTATTACCCAGCCTATTTAAAAGGGTGCGGCATACCGTGGTCTTGCCAGAGCCTATCTCGCCTGTGATAACCACAAACCCCTTATGCTCATTAATAGCGTAAAGCAGCCTGTCCAATGCCTCCTGGTGCTTAGGGCTCGGATAAAAGAACTTTGGGTCAGGATTATTATTAAAAGGTTTTTCTTTAAGGTTATAGAATTTGGTATACATCGCTAGGCCTTTTTAAACCTTATGGAATAACGAATATAGGCTTGATAAAATTACCAGTATTGTGCTGACTGTTACAAACACGGTTGTTGTAAACCTGTTTTTTTCGCGTATTACGGCTATATCGCCCTCTGTTAGTATTTTTGAAATACCGCCTAATAAAGGAAACTCTAAAAACTCTTTTGCCTCATCTATGCCTAAGAAAGAATGGTCTGTAAACTCTAAAAGAAGTACCATGCCCACACCCACAGAACCTCCCAGGAATATACCCATAATAATGACAAGGAGCTTATTGGGTTTAACGGGTTTTAGAGGCAAACGCGGAGGGTCAAGCACTGTATAACGCGTGCCTTGTTTTGACGCCTCAAGGCGCTGTGTTATTTTTGCAGTTTCAAGGCGCTGTAAGAGCATATTATATATGCTCTCATTGACCTTAGCATCACGCGCCATCGTATTATCAAGCTTATCCAAAAGCAAGAGCTGGTATAAGTTTTCGTTAGAGCCTGTTTGGACCGGGTTGATCCTGTCTAACGGCGTTAAAGGTCTTTGCACAGAGCCAGAGGCTTCCACGCTCTGCACTGCCGCGTCTATCTTATCTTTGATGATAGTATCATACGCGGCGTTAGAAGATAAGGGCATGGGCTTAGCGTTCTCAACATCAAAATCATCCTTATCCGCTTTCAGCGACTTGTCGGCCTCCGCTATCTTCACGCGCAGGTCTTTGACCATGGGATGCTCTTCCGTTGAATCAACAAGCAGCTCTTTAAGCTTATCTTTCATATCTGCTATCTCAGACTCTTTTATCTTTCTGCGATAGACCTTTATCTGGTCTTTTAAAAACGTAATGGCCACTGAAGACTCTTTTTCCTGAGACTTCATATTCTCTTCAATAAATATATCATTAACTGTCTGGACTACTTTTTTAGCCTCTTGCGGATCCTGGCTTGTATAAGCTATCTTGATAAGGCTGGGGCCTTTCATACGGACCTCTACTTTATCGCGTAAGCCTAAAATAAGTTTTTCGTACTCGATCTGTGATCTTACGTTCTTAGCGAGATTAAGCCTGTCAACAAGCTGGACCAAGCTGTTCCACCCTAATATCTGCTCGCGGATAGTGCGCATTCGGCTGTTGATATCCACTGAAACAGCCAAACCGCTGATCAAAGGGTTAAGCGTCTTTTCTTCCTCAACTAAGACAACGCTGGAAGACTCATAGACCTTTGGCAGCATGCCGCCTGCCATAATGCCTCCGATAAGTCCGACGACCGCGGGGACTATTAAAAACCATTTGCGCCTGAAGAATATCTTCAGATACCGCAGGGGTAATTGTGCAGAGTCCATAAACGATCCATTCATAAATGCTCCTTGTGTAGGGATGCAATAATTACATACCGTAAGGTGTGACCGACCGGGCTGAATTAGCCGCGGACGAAATAGGATTTATCACACGGAATATCTTGGCAAAAAGTGTCGCGGGAACTACCAAAACATCTCCGGGTATCATTATCTGGTCTAAGTTAAGCTTACCTTCATATAATAGCGCGTATAGGTCTACAACCTTCTCTTTTGGCTTACCGCTCTTATCAGGACGGACTAAGGTCGTACGCCTCATCGCCGCAGACAACGTAGGCAGGCCTGCCTGCACCACTGCCTCGCGCAAAGAGATCTGGTCAGACTTCATATAATATTTGCCAGGGTTGCCGACTTCGCCTATAACATAAATGATCTTGCTGCGATAATCTAATATTGTCACGTCCACGTCAGGGCTGATAATGAACTTACCTAATATTTTCGATATTCTGTCTTTGACTTCTGTCTTTGTAAGGCCTTTTATCTCAATATCACCTACAAATTTATACTGTATCTTTCCTTCGCCGTTAATAATGAATTTGTCGCTGAATTCCGGATGGCGCCTGACAATTATTTCAATTACGTCATCAGGGCCTAAAGTGTAACGCGTGGGCTCGCCAATAACCGGAGTTTTAACAGCGGGCGGCATCGGCATAAGTTTCTTGGTGCTGGCGGGTGTGGCATCATCCTTTGCTTTTTCTATGGTTGGCGAAGAAACTGAAGTTGACATTGCGGCTGGGGCTTCAGCTGGCGTTGAAGCTGGCGCTTGAGCAGGCGCTGTTTCGCTGACCACCTCCAGGTCCGCGGCGAATACAACGCTGCCTAAAACAAGGGCCATTGTTACAAATACATAAAAAATCGTTTCGCGAAAGGCCTTGAGTTTCTTTAAGTCTTTACCGTCAAAAACCCTCCATCCGCGGAAGTCGCGCTTTGAGCGGCGCACCTTGCCTGCCTTTTCCCAGCGCACTATGGTCTTAGACGATACGCCGATCAGCCTTGCAGCTTCTGTAATAGTCAAAAAATCACCGTTACCATTGTCCATTTTATTCTCCCTGCCTGCCGGCAGGCAGGCTTGTTATACCGCAAAAACCAGATTATTACAATATTTTTGTCCTATTATGTCTTGGTATGTCCTAGTATGTCTTGGACCGACCTACATAATCCTATATATGCAGGCCGCGTGCCAAACCAGGATTTTCAGAAAAAAAATTTTACTACAATCTTAACTCTTTGGATTTAAAGCTGTTACAAGAAGATTATTTTCAGGAAGTTTTTTGAGGCTTTTTTGCTACAAACCAGATGTTGCGGCCGTGTTGCGAGGATGTCGCGTTCTATATCACCACAGTGTTGCTTTTTGTATACACCCGTTGTTCAGGCCCGTCCTCGGCGCCTCGATCAGTCATAACTTACACCACCTGAAGCCCGATCCTCTGGAAACGCTCATTTATTATTTCAACAAACGCAGCCCGTTTTTCTTTATCTAATTTTGAATTTTTTATGGCCTTGCTCATAATATTCAATTTTCGATCAAATTTTTCGTAGCGTATTTTTTGCGGTATGTTCAAATATCGCGCCAAACCTTGAAAATCATTGCCGGATAATTTATTTTTTTTGCCATTGATCGTCAGCGCCGAATCTGCCTCGCCTAATATGACTAATTTAGAAGACACAAGGTCATAAGCAGGCGTCAATCTCGCTTCGTTTTCGTCAGAGTATAATATTGAATAATTTTTCAAATGCGCGTCTCCATTCCCGATCAAAAAATTAAAAACGACCCTTTCAAAAAATAACTGCGCATCCAGCCCAGGGGCTGAAGATATCTGTTTCAATTCCATGCCGATCTCTTCAACAGACCCCTTGTATTTATCTCCTCTGCCTAATATTTGCGCGAAATCCTCCTGGTGTATCTTTTTCAGGCCTTTTCTGTCAAAACGCGCTATACAATACGACAAACTCCCGTCGCTCAAGGGGATCAGGCAATGCTCGGGTATGCCTATGCCTAAAATTTGAGCCATATCCATGCAACATTGTTCATTTTCCGGAATATTCGGAAAATTCTGTGTTTGTGGTTTTAAGATATACCCACCTCCGACGGCCACAGAAACTAATAAATTTTTCTTTCTATCCCACTTGACCGACAACTTAGGCTGAACTCCGGAAATAGATAATTTTCCGGCCATTTTCTGGGCTTCCTGAGATATGTCCGCCAAACCAAATTCTATTCTCGGCAACTCTTTACCATTAAACATTGTCGCCAACCTTGCGAATGGTGACCGCGCCTATTGTATCACTTCCGGCAGTTGACAAAAGAATACCAAATGAATCCTTTTCATCAACTCTCTGTGTTGCGCTTACTATATCAAGATACCAACCTTCAGGCAGCAAACCCTTAAAAAATGAGAAAAGTTCTTTTGATCTATACGCCTCTTCCTTCGGAGGCAAAGACGAAGAAATAAAAATATTCTTTCTTAAAAATTTTTCATCATATTGAAATATATATCCTGCATCCGTTTCCGATAAACGGCCCGCGAGTTCATCTTTATAATAAACATCCGCTTGTCTTAAGATCTTATTTTCCATAATTCGTTATTTTCCGCGCGTTCCTTGCCAATTCTAAATGATAGCCCAAAAATTCCAAGACTTGAGCAACCTTATCAAGACGAACCGTAGCTTTACCATGCTCAAGTTCCCGGATAAATCTTAGCCCGACACCGGTTCTTTTAGCAAACTCTACCTGGGTTAATTCAGATCTCTTTCTTAAACTTTTGATTTCCTCATGAATGTTCATTGTATTTAAAATATACCACCTATCGGGTATAATTTCAATGTTTTTCTTATATTTTATACTAATTGTAATACAATTTAAAGCGAGATGTACCTTAAAGGGTATAATTTACTCTAAGGTATGCTCCGAGGCCGGACATCAACAGGGTTTACGCGAGTTCAACCATCTTGTCAATGGCGCGGCGTGCTTTGCGGCGCACTTCATCAGAAACCCTAACCTCGGTCTTTAACTCTTGCAAAGACCATAGGACTTTTTCTAATGTAGTGCGTTTCATGTTAGGGCATACCGCGTGTTCTGTAGCGGGGTAAAATTTTTTGCCTGGGTTATCTTTCTGCAGGCGATAAACCATGCCAGTTTCTGTCCCTATGATGAATTCCTTTAGAGGTGATCTTTTGACATAGGTACACATCTTGCCAGTTGAAAAAACATGGTCGGCTAACTCGATTACTTCAGGGCGGCATTCTGGATGTACCATTACCTCCGCTCCCGGATGCAAACGGACCTGCTTAACAATATCTTCAGGCAGGATCTTCACGTGCGTAGGGCAATACCCTTCCCAGGTTATAAGACGTTTTCCTGTTTTTTTAGAGACATAGTCGCCTAAGTATTTATCAGGCACGAAAATTATTTCATCATCTTTTATCTTAGAGACAACCTCAACAGCATTGGCTGAGGTGCAGCACACATCAAGCTCTGCCTTAACATCAGCGGGCGTATTAACGTAACCTACGACAACCGCCTTAGGGTGGCGTTTTTTTAGCTGTTTTACGTCTTCAACTGTTATCATATTGGCCATCGGACATCCTGCCAGAGGGTCGGCGATAAGGATGATCTTATCAGGGCAAAGTATTGACGCTGTCTCTGCCATAAAATATACGCCGCAGAAGACTATAACCTTTGCCTTTGACTTTGCCGCCTCGCGGCTAAGCCCAAGAGAATCTCCGCTGAAGTCGGCTATATCCTGGACTTCAGGCAATTGATAATTGTGGACCAGTATAACGGCATTACGGCCCTTCTTTAACTGCTCTATTTTCTTTACTAGTTCCTTTAACATCTTTTCCTCAATGAAACAAACCATCCTAATGAGACAAACCATCCTGCTTGATCTGTCTCATTAGATGATCTTGGCGCCGCAAAGCACAGTGTCGCCTTTATATAAAACTACGAACTGGCCCGGAGTGATAGCTGCCTGGGGCTGCGCAAAATCCACTTTTAGGATACCTTTGGATAGAAGAGTGGCCTTGGCTTTCGCGACCTTATGATTATACCTTATTTTGGCATAGACTAAAGTAGATTTTTTTATTGAGCCTCTGACAAAAAAGTTAGGCTCGCGGGCAATGAGGCTATCGGAAAAAACATCTTCTTTTGGCCCTACAACAACACGGTTATATTTTTGGGAAAGTCCGATCACGTATAATGGATGAGGCGCTGATATGCCCAGCCCCTCTCTTTGGCCTAAAGTAAAATTAAATATGCCTTGATGATGGCCTAAGACATTACCTTTTGTATCAACAATGGCGCCTTTTTTAAAATATGCCTTATTCAAACGGCTTTTTAAAAACGCGCGGTAATCATTATCCGGTATAAAACATATCTCCTGGCTTGCCTGCTTATTAGCCACATAAAGGCCTCTTTTTTGGGCGATATCACGCACCTCTTCTTTTGTCATATCACCCACAGGGAATAATATACGCGCAAGATGCCTCGCCTCAACCTCGCATAAAAAGTAAGACTGGTCTTTCTTCGAGTCTACACCTTTTTTTAATAAAAATGCCCTGCCATTCTTCTCTACGCGCGCGAAGTGGCCTGTTGCCACGCGGCCGCACCCAAGGGCCTTTGCTTTTTTTAGCAACGCGCCGAATTTCAAATATTGATTACAGCGCACGCAAGGATTAGGTGTCCTTCCTGAAATATACTCGTTTATAAAATCCAATATAACTGTCTCTTCCAGGTTTTTGCCGAAATTAAGGACGTAATGAGGTATGCCTATCTGATGCGCTACTTTTTTCGCGTCTTCAATACCCTCTATCCCGCAACAGCTCGGGCGGTTACGCGCGCCCGAAGCTATGTTAAAGCACATAGTGACACCTACGACATCGTATCCGGCGTCTTTTAAAAGAAGCGCGGCGACAGAAGAATCCACTCCGCCGCTCATGCCTACTAAAACTTTTTTATTCATATCCAACCTTGTTGCCCGCACTACCAGCTTAATTTTACTCCGCCCTTGAACAAGCGCCCCTGCTCGGGTACACCGGATATTTCCTGAAATTCAACGTTTAAGAGGTTATACACTTCAATAAACAACTCAACATCTTTTTTCACGTCAAATGAGACCCTATCATTGACCAATACCCAGTCTCGGCGGCCAGGTTTCTTTTTCATAATGAAATCCACCCTGTTTTTGCCACCTGAAAATTTATTGTCTATACCCAGGTCCATCATGTGTTTTAAATAGCTTGATCCATATTTAAATATCTGCCCATTATTATCTCGGCGCTTATTATTAAAAATATACCTTACGTCAAAAGACGCCGACTTACCCGCCTCCCACTTCAGATAGGCGTTAATGCCATTCGTTGTTGCCTTAGCTATATTGCGCGCTATGAACTTTGGGTCTGCTATAGTGATCTTAGTATAATCAATAGTGTCAGATTCGCTCCTTACAAAAAATGAAAACGAGCCTTTGAGCGTTTCAGAGATCTTGCGGCCCCAGCCTGTCTCAAAATTTAAGGCGCTTTCAGGTTTAAGGTTGGCGTCACCAGTTGTTGTAGGGTCGCTGTAGTAAAGTTCAGTGAATGTAGGCACCCTTATAGCGCGGCCAAATGCCGCGTATACGTCGTTCTTCTCGTCAATAATATGTTTTAGCGATAGCGCCCCGGTGAATTCCTCGTCAAAAGTAGTGTAGCTGTCAACCCTTGCGGTAAGGTTAAGCGAAGTAGACGCTGACAACTCAAAAGTCGGGTCTAAATACGCGTCCCAGCGGCCGCGCGTATGCCTGCCTAAATTGTTTGAGATTATATGTTCTTGTCCATAATCAGCTCCCAGCCCCAGGTCGTTTTTCCCAAAAGGCGCGCTAAGGCGGCCGCCTGCCTGGTAAGTATCGGTCGTGTGGTGATTTAAATATAGATTAGGTCTTGTGATATCCAGCATAAACTTATCGTTATGCTGCCTGAAATTCAGCCTCGGCTCAAAAACTATCCGTTCGCCCTTTAATACGGCGCGGGCGTCAATAAATTTAGTATTGGTCCATTCTTTTGAAGGATAGCCTTTGCCAGGCGTATAAAAATCATACGCGCCGAATTCCTTTTCATTATACCCGCCATCAAGAAAATAGGATGTGTCCCTATTTTCCCATGTGGATGAGCTGAAAAAGGTGTCTGTCCTGAAATCCGTGTCATAGCGCGAACCGCCGGATGAAGAATTAGAAAAAGAAAATCTGTTTTTTGCTTTAAAAAGGCTGTATGAAAGGCCAAGTTTTTGTTCGGCGGTATAGTGGTTGCCCCCGGCCGCTGAAATAAAATTTTTATCCGAGCCCGTAGCCGCGGCCGCGCCTGCTTTCTTTAATACAAAATTTATGGCGCCTCCTAAACCGCCAGGCCCATATTTGGCAGAAGCCGCCGCGGGAATAACCTCCACTCTTTCAACATCATCAAGATTGAAATAAAGATCCAGGTCGTGATGCGAGGTCTGAGAGTCTTTTATCGGAACGCCGTTGACTAATATGAGCACCTGCTGAAAGGTAGAGGCATTAATGGATACATCTGATTTTACGCCGTATGGGCCGCGGGCCTGCACATCAACGCCCAGGCGGTCCAACAGGCCCTCAGGCGTATTAACCGGCATGCCTTTGATATCTTCGGAAGTTATAACGCCGCTGACAGGCCCGGAACCCGCGCTGCCATAAACCGACTGCCTGACGACAATAGGCTCTAACTCCGTAGCCGCGCGTAAGCTAACCGCGGAGGATATGAATATGATCAGGGTTAAAGATAAGGCGCGAGACGATCGCGCGCTACTGCTTTTTTTCATCGTAGAGAGGAGACATAGCGCGCAGTTTGGAGACGATCTTGGGAAATACTTCAAGAAAGCGGTTTATTTCTGATCCTTTGGTGAAACGGCCCAAAGTAATACGCAGAGAACCATGGCACAACTCGTGCGGCCTGCCGATAGAAAGCAGGACGTGCGACGGCTCAAGGTCGCCTGAGGTGCACGCTGAGCCGGTTGAAGCGGCAATACCTAACATATCAAGGTTCAACAACATGGATTCACCTTCAATATATTCAACGGAAAAATTTACGTTATTGGGTAGCCTTAGCGTCGGATGGCCGTTAAGATATACGCGGTCTATTTTTTTCGGTATTTCTTTTATCAGCTTATCGCGTAAATGAGACTGCTCTTTAGACTCTTTAGCCATATTTTTGGCGCAGAGTTCAATTGCCTTGCCTAAGCCTACAATGCCTGGGATATTCTCGGTTGATGCGCGCCTATGCCTCTCCTGCCCGCCGCCGCGCAGATATGGCTGGATACGCGTGCCTTTTCTTACATAAAGACAACCAATGCCTTTAGGGCCATAGAATTTATGAGCTGAAAGAGACAACAGGTCTACATTTAATTCATCAACATTAACAGGTATGTGGCCTACAGTCTGCACAGCGTCCGTATGAAAAGAAATGCCTTTGTCGCGGGCGATGCGGCCTATTTCCTTAATGGGTTGGATAGCGCCTATCTCGTTATTAGCGTGCATCACCGAAATAAGGACAGTCTTATCGGTTATGGCGCCGGCAATATCATCAGGCGAAACTATGCCGTGTTGGTCAGGCTTGATATAGGTAACTTTATAACCGGATTTTTCTAAGAACTTAGCAGGCTCTAATATAGCGTGATGCTCAATGGCTGTCGTTATAATATGGTTGCCCTTTGACGCCCCGGCCCACACAGTGCCAAAAAGGACAGAGTTGTCAGACTCTGTGCCGCCTGAGGTAAATACGATCTCCTCTTCCTTAGCGCCTAAAAAAGCGGCGACTTTGGACCTGGCGTCCTCCATAGCCTTTTTGGCTTCCTGGCCAAAAAAGTGAATACTGGATGGATTGCCGAATTTATCAAAAAAGTAAGGCCGCATCGCCTCAATAACAGCCGGGTCTGTGGGCGTTGTAGCCGCGTAGTCTAAATATATTCTGTCCATAACTGCCTTTCTTACCGAAGCCCGGCCTCGGCCCCGAATGGCGAGGTCGGACCTCGACACTACAGGTTAGCGTATAAAATGCCGAACAATAGGGATATTATACTGATGAGGCCAAGATAAATAAAGAGTATTTTTGCACCGAACTCTTTACGCAGGACAAAGATAGTGCCGTAACTTGTAATCGGGCCGACAAGCAAAAACACCATTGCAGCGCCAACGTTCATACCCTGCTTAATGAACGCGTCTACCAATGGGACAGTCGCCGTGGAACAGACATACGTTAAAAGCCCAAATATTAAGCTAAACGCATAGCCAGCCGCGCCGAAAAGATATTTTCCTATAAGCTCGCCTAAAGGCGCGTAAGCCATGACCAACGCTGCCAGCAACAGGCCTATTAGCATCTCAAGGCCGAGCTCTTTAGGCATATCAATAAAAGAATATTTCAAGACAGATTTCACTCTGCAAAACATATCTGTCCTGTGCTTACATGTAGCGGCCTCTTGGTGACAATGAGGGCATTTCTCAGGCGGTCCCTGATGTTTTTGTTCGTAATGCAGCATATTGCCGGCCATACCGACAATAATGCCCATAACAATAACTGCTATAAATATAAAGATGGCAAATTTAAGGCCAAGCAATACGTAAGTGACTAATAAGGCGCTTATAGACGTAGCAGGAGTTGCCACTAAAAATGCCAGGACAGGCCCCAGTTTAGCGCCCTTTTTATAAAACCCAATAGCCACAGGCAATGACCCCCAGCAACATATAGGTAACAGAGCGCCAACAAATGTTGCCATAAGTATGGCCCTTAAGCCCTTATTACCCAGATTGCGGTCTACCCAGCTCTGCGGTATGAACTCATGGGCAATCCCGCTTAGCAGAAATCCTATTGCCAAAGCAGGCAAAACCTCTATTGAATAATGCCTCAAATGAAAGAAAAATTGCCCTATCATGTTATTCATTTAAACTCCCGCGCCTGTACCCTCTTGGATCGATCACGACCTTCTTGTAGCCCAAGGCTTCCAACAACACCGTTGCCCTATCTGAGGCTGCAACGCGTTTAATATCTTTTTTATCTACCTCTATGCTTGCTGTGCCCTGAAAATCCCTTACACGCAAGTTCCCTTTTATCTTAAACGCTTTCCTTAATATTTCCTCAGCTTTATTTATATTGACTAACCGCTCCCGGGTTATTTTAGAATTGTACGGTATCCTTGACGCAAGGCACGCCTGAGCCGGCTTAGACCAAGTGGACAACCCCAGTTGTTTGGACAGGCGCCTGACGTCTTCTTTTGTAAAACCCGCTTCCTGAAGCGGAGAGATCACATTAAATTCTTTTTTAGCCAGGCTTCCTGGCCTATGATCCGCAAGGTCGTCTACGTTTGAGCCGTCAACTATCGCGTCTAAGCCAAACGCCCGGGAAAGAGTTGTTAATTTTGAAAATAATTCTTTTTTGCATATATAACACCGGTTTTTAGGATTATTCCTAAAAAGCGGATCTTTAAGCTCGCGTGTCTTTATAAACTCATGCCGAACGCCGTGTTTTTGAGCTAAGCTTTTAGCGCTTTTGGCTTCTGACAAAGGATAAGTCTCAGAAACGGCGGTCACGGCAACTACCTTGTTACCTAACACGTCTTTAGCGACCTTCACCAAAAGAGAACTATCCGCCCCGCCTGAATATGCCACGAGCACAGAACCTAAGCTTTTGAGCCTGACGCGCAGATCTGTTAATTTTACGCCTAACGCGTTCACGCAGCTATGACCTCTTTTATCTCCGGCACTTGCTTTTTGATGACGCGCTCAACACCCATTTTCAGCGTCATCTGAGACATAGGGCACGAACCGCAAGCCCCTGTAAGCTTTAACGTTACCTCGCCAGCGTCTGTGACGCTGATAAGCTCTACATTGCCGCCGTCTGCCTCAAGCATAGGCCGCACTTCTTTTAACGCGTTTTCTACTTTTTCTTTTAGTGTCATTTCATCCTCCCTTGATCACAATTCATACGTTAACACACGGATAATACCCATAGTCATACCCTCGTTGTTCGTCGTAACTGCATCACTGACGGATAAGACTTTCTTGACTTTTTCAGTTTTTAAAAAGTTATTCACAACGTCATCCAGTTTGTTCAGTTCGCCAATGGTCTTCATAATCTCCAGATTCTGAGTAAACGTCCTGACTTTGATCATGATCGCCTCCAACGTTACAATAGTGAAGCTATTGTTTTTTTATCCAAATACCCTTCTATCTCTTTTTTTAAGCCTACCCAAACGCCTTTTAAAAGGCAACCGTCAACCCCATCGCAGTACTTTAATTTGTGCTTCTTATACCGGTCACAGATGATCTTAAATGCCTCTCCCTCTACCGCTTCAATAACATCCTTAATGGTAATGTCCAACGGCGGCTTATTTAACAGATAACCTCCCCTCGCCCCCCTTATGCTCTTAATGATATTTTTTCGCCTGAGTTTCATCAAAAGCTGCTCTATATAATCCACAGGCAGGCCCTCGTCCTCAACAATGCGGCTTATAGCAACAGGGCCGTTCTTGTAGTTCCGCGCAATGCTTAAAATGCACCTTAGCGCGTAATCACCCTGCGTTGTTATTCGCATAAACGTAGTATACAATACCCGATATCTTTTGTCAAGTATAAACCAATGAGACAAATCATCCTGTTTGATTTGTCTCATTGGGGCTCATTTAATAAAACGGCGCCCGGGTTACTGGGCGCCGCAGTGAAACGATAAAACGAATGAGACAAATCAAACAGAATGATTTGTCTCACTATATAAGCTTAGGTTACTTTACTTCCGCAGGAGCCGGGACAGATGCTTCAGCAGCTGCTTTTTCTTTTGCTAATTCCTGGTCAACTACCGCGATATACTTAGCAGGATCAGCTAAGAATTTATCTTTGCACATCGGGCAGCACATATTGTAGATCTTACCTTCATACTCAACCGTATCTTTGCCAAGTTCTTTGATTGTCTCACCTGTAACCGGGCAGGTCTTATTGCCGACATTAACTGCTGCCGCTGGAGCGACTTCCGAAACTGTCACTGCCGCAGGAGCTGTTTCTGTCTTTGCTGCTTCCTGAGCCATTACAACGCCCGCTACCATTAACAAGGCGCATACCACTATTACTGCCATACTCAATTTCTTAAACATGTTACTCCTCCTTTAGAATTACTGTTCTTTTTTTACATCGGAAAATTTTTAAAAATAATACCGGGTGCACTTTTACATCTGGCCTTCCCTCCTTTCCTTATATCCTTTTAAATACCAATGTTGGGCATATTACCACTAAGCCCCCTTTCAATCAAGAAATGAATTAAAGCGGTGATAAAGCAGTCTTTTTGCCCTTAAAAAGCTTAATTGCCTCCATAGCCCACAACGGAAACGATGATATCAGTATTACGAGCACCCAATCGAATACTCCAAGCGCCTCTGTTTTAAAAACACGCTGTAAAAATGGCGCATAGACAGCAAGCATCTGCAAAGAAAATGATATACCGCATGCCAAAACGAGTTGAATATTAGAAAAAACACCTATCTTAAATAAAGATATGTCTAAATTACGGCAGTTAAAAGAATGGAAAAGCTGGCTGCACGAAAGAACAATAAAGGCTGCTGTCCTGGCGCGGACTATGCCTTCTTTTTCAATAAATAACACGAATACAAAAGCCAAAAGGCTGCAAAAAGCTATAAACGCGCCCTGAGATAACATTAAAAAAGCCCTTTTCCTGGTGACCACGGATTCGTTAGGCGCGCGCGGAGGCCGTTGCATTACATGCAAGTCCGCAGGATCCACGCCCAAAGCTAAAGCCGGCAAACCATCAGTCACCAAATTGACCCAGAGTATTTGTATAGGTAAAAGGGGCACGGGCAGGCCGACTAAAGAAGATACGAACATGACAAGTATTTCTCCGGCGTTACATGATAAAAGATAGTGAATGAATTTTTTGATATTATCATAAATGCCCCGGCCTTCTTCAATTGCAGCGACAATAGAAGCAAAGTTGTCGTCGGTAATAACCATATCTGAAACTTCCTTGGTCACGTCAGTCCCTGTTATGCCCATGGCGACGCCTATGTCCGCCTCTTTAACGGCAGGAGCGTCATTGACGCCGTCACCTGTCATGGCTACGACTTCGTTATGTTTACGCCACGCGCGCACAATCCTTAACTTATGCTCAGGTGAAACGCGCGCATATACAGGTATCCTCTCTACCAAGCCATAAAACTCATTATCGCTTAACTTGTCCAATTCTTCCCCAGTCAACGCCAGAGAATCATCCTTAAAAAATCCCAAGTCTCTGGCTATGGCAATTGCCGTATTCTTATGGTCGCCTGTTATCATAACGGTCTTTATGCCTGCTGACTTGCACTCCTGCATAGCTACCTTAACTTCGGGGCGTGGCGGATCTATCATTGCTACCAGGCCCGCGAAAATAAGGCCTTTTTCAACAGACTCTGCTTCAAATTTTTCTTTAGGCTCTTCCAAAGGCCTGTAAGCTATGCCCAAAACACGCATCGCCTGATCCGCTAAAGCATTGTTGGCGTCTAAAACGCGCTTTCTGTCATCAGCGCTCAAGGCGCGAGAGCTGCCGTTATCCTGGATAAAGGCGCAATCATTCAAAAGCACGTCAGGCGCTCCCTTAACAAAAGCGAATAGCTCGTTTTTGTGGCGGCGCACAATGGTCATTTTTTTACGCTCAGAATCAAAAGGTATTTCGTCAATAAAAACAAACTGCTCCTCTTCATCTTCTTTCCAAATGCCGGCTTTGGCGGCCGCCGTCAGTATTGCCGCCTCAGTAGGATCGCCTATTATTTTATATACACCGTCTTTCTCTATAAGCTGGGCCGCGTTGCATAATATTCCGCATGAAAGTGCCTTGTTAAGGTCAGGATGCCCATCCGCAGAAATAGTTTTTCCATCCAGCGTGAACTCTCCGGAAGGCTCATAGCCTATGCCCTTTACCTTATATAGGCGGCCGCCCGCGAAAACAACCTGCACGGTCATCTCATTTTTGGTCAAAGTCCCTGTCTTATCCGAACAGATGACTGTCGCGCATCCTAAGGTCTCAACAGATGGCAGTTTCCTGATAATGGCGTGCCTCTTTACCATCCGGTGCACGCCAAGCGCCAAAGCTATTGTCACAACAGCTGGCAGGCCTTCAGGAATAGCCGCTACAGCAAGGCTTACCGCGGTTAAAAACACATCAATGATCTTTGCCCCTCGTATCCACTCAAGTAAAAATACGATACCTACTAAAATAAAACAAAGGTAAACTATCCACTTGCCGAATTCCTCAAGTTTTTTCTGTAGGGGTGTTGTCTCTTTGCCTATGTTCTGGACCATACCCGCTATTTTGCCTAATTCCGTGCGCATGCCAGTATCTACAACCAACACTTTCGCTTTGCCGCTGGAAACGAACGTGCCCATGTAAACCATATTAGCCCTGTCAGCCAAAGGTATCTCTCTTTCTTCAAGGGCTATACCCGTCTTAGCAACAGGCGTTGACTCGCCGGTAAGGCTTGCCTCCTGCACGCTAAAATTTGAACTATGCCAAACAACACGGCTATCAGCAGGCGCATTATCTCCGGCTTCTATTTCAACCAAGTCGCCTGCGACTAATTGAGCGGATGGCACTACCGCGCGTTGGCCATCCCTGAATACTTTTGAATTAGGGCTGGAGAGTTTCTTCAAAGCGGCGAGTGACTTTTCAGCTCTGTATTCCTGAATAAAACCTAGAATAGCATTGACTATGACGATAACTATTATGGCAAGGGCATCTACCCACTCTTTTAAAAAACCCGACACAAAGGCGGCGCCCATAAGGATCCATATAATAAAATCCTGGAATTGTTCAAAAAATATACTCCAGGGACTGACTGCCTTTTTCTCTGTAAGCTGGTTCGCGCCAAAAGCCAACAAACGCTTTTCTGCTTCTTGAGCGCTTAGCCCAGCGTCAATATCAGTATCTAAAACAGCTTCACACGCCTCAACGGATAAATGATAAAGTTTTTTTTCTGTCATAGTCATGCTCTTCTGGTGCTCTTCTGGAAACTGTTTCCAAGTTGTTCGGGACAGTGGGACTTGTTGCTAGAAACGCATAAGGCAATCCTTCGCCATCTTACACCAGTAAATACATGAGTCATTCTCAGTATAGACTACGTCTTTTTTGCACTTCGGACATTTTCTCTTGGCCTCATCAGAGAAAAACTCTATCTCCTCAGAACAGCTGGGACATTTGATATAACGGACCTTAAGGCCCTTATCCCTTCCCGGGCATTGCGTAAACATAAATGTTATCTAATTTTTACCATATAATAAAGCATACCTATCGAGCAATTCGCGGATCATGCGTTGATACTTGGTGCGATGCGCGTCATAATCCTCAATGTTACAAAACCAGTCTGACTCAAAATGTAACACTTAGATCAGATATTGTTTGGCTTGGGTGTCGGTAAAAGGCTCAACTTCTATTATATCACTCTTATCTTTATATTTGACTACAACGCGGGCGGTTTGGCTATCGTTTTTTTTATCAAAATAACGCGCGGTAATCCGGCAGGCTAACAGAATTGTCTCCTGCTTTGAGAAATCCCCCCTGCCTAAAGCTGTGGCGCCAGCAACCTCATCCTCTGGCATAAAAATAACACCATATACTTTATCTTCCAAGGCCTTATTATCATATTCATTACGCCCTACGATAAGCTTGGCAGTCTCTTCTATCCTAAAATGCCTGCCGTGATTTAAAAAGCTCACATCTTCCTGAGTCAATTCGTTGTGGCCTATCAGGTCTTTGACGCGCAAAGAAAAAGCTGGGTCTGTTAAAAGGCATCCTCCCGCGGGACATGGATAATCTTTAATATTGAAATCACTGGCCAACTGTATCTGAGGTTTGCGGCCGCGGCCGGATATATTAAGTAGTTTAGTTCTATCCACCCAGCCCTTTTTTTCGGGAATAGTCGGCTCTAACAACTTTGCTGACAAAGGCCGCAGGATCAGGCCTTTAACTCCCGCGTCTTTTTCAATTATCAGCATAGCGTCTCTTCTCTGAGACATGGGCCTCTGGCCAAGCACTTCGCCTGTTATTAAAAAAGACGCGCCTACTTCTTTCATCAATTCTTTAGCTTTTTTCAGCATAAGGATACGGCAATCAATGCAAGGATTCATATGGCTGCCATAGCCGTGTTTGGGGGACTTTAGGACCTCAAGAAAATCTTTGCTCACATTTATGACTCTCAGGGGTATGCCTAATTCGCCCGAAATGAACTTCGCCTCATGTTGACAGCCCGCGCGATGATTACATCTGCAGAACGGAGATACAAAGTTAGCCGCGATGACCTCTATCCCCTGCTCCAACATTACTTTTGTAGCCAGGGTACTATCCAATCCTCCTGAAATAAGCGATATCGCCTTGATCTTCATGAATCTTACTATATAGGCTTGGATTATTTTGTCAATAGAACATGGATAGCCGAGGCAATGTCACGATCTATCGCAAACTGCGAATTGCCGATCTGAAGCACATAGGAAGGAAATTTCTGAATAAGGCTTACGGTCATCCCGGGCAAGATACCCATAGCCATTATCTTCTGAAGCCTTTTGTGATTGTGGGTGTGGAGATAAGCTACCTTGCCTTTTTGACCCACACGCAGATTATCAAGGGACGAAATTATCTTATTAATACTTTCTTCGGATTTCCGGCAGCATTCACCCTCGGGTATAGGCCTTCCATGAGGGCAGGTTTTAGGATGCCCTAAAAGAATGCAAATATTATCCTCTATGCCCTCATGAAGAAGATGCTCAAATTGACAGCTGACAGGATGCACAAGCTTCTTTTTTACATCCAGAACATCAGTAAATAATCTCTCCGCCAGCCTGTGGCGACGCACTATCTTCTGCCCCTCCGACTTGCCTTTTTCGGTCAAAGATATCTTCTCATTCATCAGTTTGACATAACCCAAACTGATCAACTCTTCTACATCAGGATTGCCCTTGGTCAAACCCACATCTACGGCCCCCTGCTTTTCCTCGCCTGAGTGTCCCCAGAGCGTCTCTAAAATTTCTTCCGCACGTTCACTTATCTTCATTTACATTCCTTTCGTTTTCTAAAAAGTTTCAGCCATTTAGGTTCCGGCGGTGTTTCAAACCCGCACTTAGGGCATTTTATAAGTTTACACCCTTTCATGACCGGGCAATTTTTGCACGCCCTCTGGGCATCTTTTTCATTGAACTCATACCCGCATAGCGTACATTTCATAGTTTTATACCGAATGAAACAAACGCGAGATTGACCAGGAACGCCACAGCGAACGAAATGAACAGGACAAAAACCGACATAAGCATTCCGGCCCTCAAACCCCTTTCTTTGACATTCATCAAAAACTGCGCCACACAAGGCAGAAAAAGAGTAAGCGCGACGCAAGCCACAACCACCTGATTACCGCTCAATAATCCCGACTGCTTAAGATCATAAAGCCCGGCGACGCCGTAATCCCTGCGGAAAAAACCAAAGAGGAAAGCAACTGCCGCTTTATCAGGAAGCCCGATCCAACGCATAGGATGTTCCAGGAGCCGAACGCAGAAAGCAAATAGGCCTGTTAACTGGCCCAGCCAAATAAGGACGCTGGCTAAAATAAACATAGGGAATATCTCGGCAAAATACCACTGGACTCGCGTCAGGGTCTTGATCAATACATTGGAGACCTTTGGCAGGCGCAGAGGCGGTATCTCCATATAAAAAGAAGGCGCTTCACCGGGCAAAACCATAGAAGATAAAAACCCCACCAAGAGAAAAACCAAGCTTAATACACCTAACCAAACCCAAAGGCCTATAGGGTTTCCTTCCAGCAATGAGAGTATCACGCCCAGCTGCGCCGAACAGGGAATAGCCAAAGCCAAGAGAAGAGTCGCAATGATCCTCTCTCTTTTTGTCGGCAATGTGCGCGTTACCATGGTCGCCATAGTATCACAACCCAACCCCAAAACCATAGGTATGACGGCGCGGCCTGTCAGGCCGATCTTCTTAAAAAGCCTGTCAATAAGAAGCGCCAATCGTGGCAGATACCCCGTATCTTCTATCACGGCAAAGGCAATAAAGAACGTGGTGACAATAGGTAGGATCAGCGCAACCGCGTAGCGGATGCCCAGGGTGAGCATCCCGTATTCTCCTACGAACAGATCCCTCAAAACCTTCCAGGGAATTACCGTGCCAAAAATCCCTATTATCCATGGATTTATGTTTTTCTCAAATATATCCGTCTCTATAAAATCAACGACAGTGCCTGCGCCGAACTCACCCACAAATTTATAGAGCCCATAATAAAGTATAAGCAGTAAAATGGGCAGTCCCGTAATAGGATCGATCATCAAACGGCTTAACCTTTCCCTAAAAGGAAGCTTTCCTTGAGGAGAATATTCCACAGAAACTCTACAGATACGGCTGGCTTCCTGTTGCCTCTGCAGGCTCACGACATAAGAAACAGGTTCGTGGCAAAAACTTTTAACTTCTTCTGTGATACGGCATAACTCGTCAAAGACTTGCGGCTCATCAGACCGGACCTTTGCGACGATATCAGCATCTTCCTGAAGCAAAAGAAGCGCCATAGAACGCTTGGATACGCCATAATCTTTTTTTAATAAGAGCTCTATGGTCTCCAGGCCCATCTGAAATATATCCGTTGTGTCCTTATGCCTGATAGTCCTGGCTGCCTGTTGAGGAAGTTTGACCTCTAAGGGGGATACGGAGAGCAGGTTTTGAACCTCCCTGAGCCTCCTATTGCAGGCACCGCTCTGAACAAAAGCCTCAATTTTTCCCTTTAAGATATCCATACCCTTGCCCGTAGTGCCTACGGTCGCAACAACGGGTACTTTAAGCTCTTTGCCCAAAACATTAAGATCGATCTTCATCCCAAGGCTTTGCGCTTCATCAACGATATTAAGAACGAGAATAAGAGGAAGATCAGCCTCCAAGAGCTGTA
This sequence comes from Candidatus Phelpsiimicrobium noxiivivens, assembly GCA_001873995.1. Taxonomy (GTDB): domain Bacteria; phylum Omnitrophota; class Gorgyraeia; order Velamenicoccales; family Velamenicoccaceae; genus Phelpsiimicrobium; species Phelpsiimicrobium noxiivivens. The sequence continues at coordinate 38,823 of MNVR01000032.1, read as the reverse complement.
ATGTCAAAGGGAGCATCCTCTCTAAGTTCTTGCTATCTACGACGTGGAGGATCACATCCGGAGATTCCTCCATTAAGATGTTTCGGGCGACCTTCTCTTCCTCCGTAATGGATAAAAAGGCATACATCCCGGGCGTATCAATAACCTCAAACTCAGTCTCGCCTATTTTGGCCTTACCGCGTATCACCTCTACCGTCGTGCCGGGATAATTGGAAACGGTCACGTAGGTGCCGGTGAGACACCCGAAGATAACGGACTTGCCGACGTTGGGCGAACCCACGATCGCTATCTTGCACAAATCATGCGATTTATTCATCTTGCTGCCTTCACCGCAGCAAGAAGAATTAGACCTGAATTTATCAAATATTTTTTTAACTAGGCCCATAAGATCTCCTCGTTGCGCCTTCGGCGATGATCAAAAATTAAGTTGTGTCTGCAAGTAAAGATAGTTGACGTCCTTGCCGGAACCGGATGCGTCCATAAAAAAATCAGCTGTAAAAAACCTGTTGGCGCCAATAATGATATTAACGTCTTTGGAAAGCTTGCAAGCCGCTATAAAGTTGATCTCGCTGCCGATATCTCTGCTTATTCCGGAAGGCGTCTTGTCCGCGGAAAAATAATGATAGTCAAAGTTCAAGTTTAGCTTAGGTGAAATATCCGCTGATATACCGACCAACCCTATGCGCATACCGCTGGCTCTTGCCGCGCCGACTGTCAAGCCACTTAAGTCAGGGACAATGCTAATATCGCCAACAATGTAATTATCATTATAAATATTTCCGTGGAATTCCCGATATTTCTTATCTGATGTATCGTTATCGCCGCTCCCAAAGGCATACCCCGCAAATATGCGCGGGTTAGACCGTGACTTAAACGTATAACCTGCTTCTGCGTGGCCTCCATAAGCAATAATTGTATCACTATCCGCGCGCGTTGTGTTATCGATTTTTCCGAACTGATAGCTGGGTTCGATCTCATAATCAAACTGTTCATTGATCTTACCTACGCCCCTTGCTCCTAAAGTGAACCATTTCGCGCCATCAGGCTGATCAGCATGGAAAAAACTAAAACCACCCTTATGATAGAAGAAATACACATCAAGATCAGCATCTTTTTTTAAATTATAACTGGAATATATACCGTATAGCGCGGGCTCCGGGTCGCTCTTGTTTTCATTGAGTTTTACGTAGCGCGCTCCGATCAGATCTATCCAGAAGTTATCCAAGGGTGCAACCCTGGCTTTAACCCCATCCCAAACAAGCCCCTCATAGAAGTCGTTGGCTCCAATGAAAAACGCCGAGCCGTAACAAAATTCCTGCCGCCCGACTTTAAGATCAAACGGCATATGGTCGATATCGGAAAGCTCCACATAGGCCTGATAAAGATCAACCTTGGAAAAATCGCTGTTACCGCGACGCGTATAATACTGGCCCTGGACAACGTTTCCAGCCAGACATAAGGCTTTAATGACGCATTCAATCTTGTCCTTGCCAGAAGCTATCCATCATGGGGGCCGGGAGCAAAACTAAGATTGCCAAGGTTCTGGTTAGTTGCAAAGTCACCGCGCAATCTGACCTAGCCGCCCATTGTAAAAACTCAGGCAGCTTCGTCTTTTATATACTCTTCGTCCTCACCACATGTCTTGGTCGGATCATGATGGATCTCCGAAGCAAAAGCGAAATTCAGACAAATGAACATGTTCAAAACAAAAACACAGAAAAACTTCTTCATAACTCTCTATCTTTCATTAATTAAAATAATATTCCTACGATCATTCTTGTTTCAATATCATTAGTCCTGTGATTGAGCCCAAAGACCGCCCCCAGGGCAACCCACCAACCTTTGCCTCTATACGAAACTGTAGGACCCAGAGCATATTTATCTTTTGCGCAGTTTCCTTTTGACTCTAAACCTACACCAAGTTTGGGCATAGGCCTATATCCCAATGCAACAACGTACTCGTGCTCAGTCAAGCCGTCGTGCTCTACTTCCTGTTTTAAGACCTGATTATAAGCAAAATTAAACTTTCCGATATCTTTAGCCAGGATCAATTTTGCCTCTATTGTATTAGGTTTTGAAAGATCGGAACTGCGTATATATTCAAGGTAAATAAGCGGATCAAGAATATATTCCCCTTTTTCGCCAAAACGGTACCGGGTCCTGGCTTTAAACCCATCATAAGTAAACTCCGCCTCTGCGGCTTTTTGAGCATGTTTAAACTGTTGATAAATAGCTGCGTCCCAGCGATCGGTGATGCCGTACTCCAATTCTAGCCAATGCTCGAACGTATTTATACCCGACCTATCGGCATCGGGGATCTTGCTGGTCACATAATATTCAAACTCAAAACGGCCCTTGAGCATTGTCATATATTCGTATGTCCAGACGTAACTCCTGCGGTCAGCAAAAACGCACGAAACTGAGTTTACAAAATACATTCCTACTAAGACAAACGAGATCACTATTCTTTTTAAGAACATTATCTTTACTCTCCCAATATGATTATGATAATCATTATCAATGTTAACTCAAAAAAAATCTTAATTATTCCTTTTGGCAGTCTTTACAAAGGCCATAAAGCTCCAACTTATGTTTTGTCAGCATAAACCCCTCCTTCCTGGCAAGCGCTTCCTGCAGCTTTTCAATGCCGAAATCAACAACTTCAACGAACTTGCCACATTTGGTGCAGATCAAATGATCATGATGCGAATGCCCGTAGAGATGTTCGTAACGGGTGACGCCGTCTTCACACTTTAGCTCCCGGCATAACCCGCTGTCACAGAGATGTTTTAATGTCCTGTAAATAGTCGCGAAACCTATGCCTGGCGCGGCCTTTTTGGCCGCTTGATAAAGCTCATCTACTGTTAAATGCCTTTCGTTTTTTAAAAATATCTTCAGGATCGCCTCGCGCTGGACGCTGTGCTTTAAGTTCTTGCGCCGCGCGTAATCAGCAAAGACCTCTTCTTCTTTCTTGCGCTCCATAACTACTCCTTGCTACATAATGATATTGATTATCAATGTCATAATTATACCTTAGGGATCTTACTTGTCAACAAAAATTTATGAAGCTTTCTCAAGTTTATGGCACGTAATTTAGCTAACAGTATAACTATAAATGAGTTACGACAAATTTTTGTGCACTGGGCTAAATTTAATTTTTTAGGTATTTCTGAAGCTTTCTTAGGTACCCTGGATCGCTTCTCTTTGCATAGAACGCGCGGACCTGCCTTTAGGAACATACAGCGGCTTGCCAGTCTCAGGGTCAAGGCCTGTATAATACATAACGCTTGAACGCGTCATGGGCAGAGGTATAAAATCCTGTATTTGTTCTGGCGTGTAACCCATCTTTTTTGTAAATAGCGCGAGCTTATGGGCGTCAACAGCATCGCAGCCCGGATGCGCAGTGATAAAATATTGCACGAGGTACTGTTTTTTTGCCCTGCCGGGCACTTCGCCGGAGGCGCTGCCAAGCTCCCCGTTTATCTCATCAAATGCCTTTACAAATTCTTCATAAACCTTAAATGCCGGCTTTCGCATAAGATGCAATACTTTATCAGAGACATGTTCAGGCGCAACTTTTAACTGGCCTGAAACGTGGTAACTGCAAAGCTCTTTAAAATATTCTTTTGCTTCAGACAAGAGTAAAAGGTCATAACGCACGCCGCTTTGGATATTGACTTGCTTAACGCCTTTTAACGAACGCAGCGCCCGAAGAACTTCCAGTTGTTTAGCGCAGCCAATTTTAAAATTCGGGCATATCTTAGGCCAGAGGCAATCTGTCCTTTCGCATATATTCTTTACGGCGCATGTAGCGGCATACATATTTGCCGTCGGGCCTCCTACGTCGGAGATAACGCCTTTAAAATCCGGCTGTGATGAGATATCCTTGGCTTCGCGCACAATCGACTCAGCAGAGCGGCTCTGAATAACGCGGCCCTGATGCAGAGACAACGAACAAAAAGAACAGGACGCCGCGCAACCACGATGGCTCGTAATAGAAGTATCCACGGTCTTTAACGCTGGCACGCCGCCAAATGCCTCATACCGCGGATGGCAGAGCCTGGTAAATTTTAAAGCATAGATCCTATCCAGTTCCTCTGTAGTCAAAGGCTGCGCAGGCGCAAGCTGGACGCAGAAACGCGTGTCAACCTTCTGAACTACCGGACGCGCCGAAAAAGGGCCAAGCTCTCCTGAGTAAAGCTTAAACGCCTCCAAAAATTTATGCTTATCAGCTACGACCTCTTCAAAAGAAGGCAGAGTAACAAAGCCTTCCAAGAACGACAAGTCTTTTCGCGCCACGGCCGTGCCGCGTATATCATTAATATTATTTATAACCTCGCCTTTTTTAAGGCGGCGGGCAAGCTCAGATACCTGGCGCTCCCCCATGCCATAGATAAGCATGTCAGCCTTTGAATCAAAAAGAATAGAACGCTTTACTTTGTCAGACCAAAAATCATAATGCGCGAGCCTGCGCATGCTCGCTTCTATCCCTCCTATGACAACAGGCACGCCGCTAAAAAGCTCACGCGCCTTATTAGCGTAGACAATGGTAGGAAGTTTGGGGCGAAGCCCGACAGCTCCTCCGGGAGAATACTTATCTAACTTTCTTAAATTCATATTGGAGGTATAAATGTTAAGCATAGAGTCCAGGTTGCCCGCGGTAATACCAAAAAACAGGCGGGGCCGCCCCAGCCTCTGAAAATCATCATTTTTATGCCAATCGGGCTGGGCGATAATGCCGACCTTGTAACCCTCGTCTTCCAAAAGCCTGGAGAGAAGAGCCACGCCAAAACTCGGGTGGTCGCAATAAGCGTCAGCCGTGATAAATATCACGTCACAGGCATCCCACCCGCGTTGACGCATTTCATTTTTATTGGTTGGTAAAAATTGGGGGGGCTTCATTAAAACAAACCACGCAACAGGACAATGCCTAAAGCCAGAAAAACAGCGGCCATTAACAGCTTTACCAGGCCTAAATTTCTTCTGGCATAGTTTTCAAACTGGTTAGATGAAACACCAAAGAGGGCCAATAGCAAAACGAGGACAAGAGGCAAGATAAACATAAAATTATAGGCCACCAAATAAAAAATGGCTCGCGCGCGCAACGAGGCTTCTTTCAAAACGAATACGATCGTAGGCAAATACAGCTGGCCTGTGCAAACCGCTTCTAAAAGCGAGACCAGAAAACCCACCACCAGAGCGCTAAACACTAAACCAAAAAGGGCTTTTTTCCCAGCGGACTTATCTTTCCTGTAATAGGCGCCTACGACCGCGTGTATCTTATTTTTAATAAGCCTCGGCAGTTGCAATGCCATGCCTGAGGTATCGCCTGTCTTTTTATAAATAATATAATCTTTTATAGCCAAGATGCCGAAATAAAGGCTTAAAGCGCCTATGCCCATATAAGCCAACTTTGAAACAAGATAAAAAGACTTTAGGCTGTAAAATGCCTTAAAAAATCCAAGCCCTAAAGCAAGATATGTAAAAAATACAGCCATAATATAAAACGCGCCGATAAGGGCCATCTCCGCGCGCTTATATCCCATGACACTTAAGAAAGAAACAAAAAATACGATGACCGTAAAAGCGCAGGGGTTAATGCCGTCAATAAGGCCCGCGCCGACAATAGCCCATGGGCCGAAAGACCTGAAACGCTCAAGAAGGTCTACCCCCTTACCTTCAAGCGCGAAAGACTTAAACGACCGCGAGGCAAGGGCAGCATTAATAGTCTTATCAAGGGAGTCTGCCGCGTCCGCAACACCAATAAGGACTGTTTTACCTATAACAATAGCCGGAGTTGCCAAATGCTTATCTGTCTGTTTTCCCAGTTCCAGAAAACGCTTATAATTTAATTCTGATGTTATGTCAACATACAACCAGTTGACCTTATCACCATATTTCCGCGCGACAGACGGAATGACATCGGATATCACTTTCTGGCAGGCCTTGCAGGTAGGCATATGGAAAACAGTAACCGATAGCCTGGCCTGCGGCCCAGCCTCTAGCGCGGCATCCTGCGCAAGAACTCCCCGAGGGGCAAATACCAAAAAGGCCAGAATGACCGCCGAAAAAACACCTGGGATAAAATATTTTATATTTTTCACCAATACCTCACTTCTTCGCCGGGGTTAACTTAGGGGCGATATTTTCCATCAGGTCTTCCATGGTCAGGATACCTGCCATCTCAGGGCCCTTAAACACAGCCGCTATCACTTCTTTACTGGGCTGCATGCTGGAAAAGACCTTGTCCACGCTCTGGTCATACTCTATCTTGATCAATGGCCTGATAAACGCCTGCCAGTCGCCGACCGGATTATAAAAAATGTCAAAAATATTTATAATGCCTGCCAGTTCCTTACCTTTTAACACCGGGAAACGCGTGAATCCAGAAACCAGCGCTTTGGCTTTAACGGCCTCCAGTGTATCGCCGGCGTCAAAAACCGCCACATTCTTCATAGGCACCATTATATCCGCCGCGCGGGCAAGCGTCATATCAAATATCTTATCCATGGCCTCTTTCTCGTGAGCCTCTAAGATACCCTCACGCGAGATCTCTTTAATAAGAGATTTGATATCATCTTTGGTCAAAAATGGATTTTTTCTCAAACCTTTGGGGCTCACTACGCGGCCTAACGTATTGGCAAAAAATACGAAAAAATTGACGAACGGCCAAAACGCCCTCTCGCTCCACTTCAAAGGGCCGGCCAAAGAAAGACATATGCGGTTCGCGTTATAGCGGGCTACTGCCTTGGGCAAAAGCTGGCAAAAAATAAAAGAAAAAGGCGTCAAAATGATAGTCGCCAAAAGAATGCTGTAGGCTGGATAATATTTTTCAATAATAGCAGTTACGCAAACCGCGGATACGACAACACTCAAGTTCGTGCCCAAAAGTGTTGTCGTAAGCAGCCTGTCAGGTTTCTTAATGAGGTCATGGACGAGCATAGCGCGCTTGTTTTTTTTCTCTATCAGATGCATGAGTTTTAAAAAATTGATAGAGACAAAGGCAGTCTCCGCGCCTTCAAAAAAGGCCTCAGTTATTAACGAGAACACCAACAAAATCAATAATATTATCACTTCTTCTCCAAGATGACGCTCTTAATACGGCGTCCCAATACTTTTTCAATGGTAAAGACAGCTTCGGCGGTTCCTATCCGTTCGCCTTCCTGAGGTATTTTACCGAACTTATCCAAAAGAAATCCGGCGAGCGTATCATAATCGCCCTGGGCTATAGAAAGGTCGCAATCGTCGTTCACTTTATCAATGGGGGCCTTGCCTGCGACGCGAAAAATTTTTGGGCCAAGCGGTTCTATCAGGTTCTCGGCAGCCACAGCGCCGTCGTGTATCTCTCCGAAGATCTCAGCTAAAACGTCCTCTAACGTCACTAACCCAGATGTGCCGCCGTGTTCATCCACTACGATAGCTATTTTTGCTTTTTGCCTGTAGAACTCCATTATAAGCTCACTTATTTTTTTGGTCTCAGGCACGAACATGACAGGCTTGATCAACCCGGCAGGGGTTTTGGCCTCTTCTAAAAAAAGTTCCCTTGTAAAAATAACGCCGAAGATATTATCATAATAATCCTTGTAAACCGGCAGTTTAGAATGCTTTACCTGCTTGGCAAAAGAGACAGCCCTTTCCCTGTCCCAGACGTCTGAGATAGCTTTGATATCCATGCGCGGCGTCATCACATCCTGGGCAGTGGTTGTAGTCAACTCTAAAATAGAAACAACCATTTCCTTCTCGTTTTTTCCTACCACCCCGTTGCGATGGCCGATCTCCATAACAGTCTTAAATTCTTCTTCCGTCAACGTCGGCTCTTTCTTTAAATTAAGGCCAAAAAAAGAAATGATATTATCGCAGGCCATTGTAGATAGGAACAGAAAAGGCGACATCAAGCGGCCGAAAAAATACAAAGGAAAAGAAAAAATATAAGACAATCTCTCGTTATTATGTATGGCAATGGTCTTAGGCGTTACTTCCCCGAACAAGAGCAAAATAAGCGTAGTAACGCCTATGGAAATACTGACACCATTATTGCCAAAAAAATCAATTAAAAGAGAAGTAATGATGGCGGATATGACGATATTGACTATCGTATTGCCGAAAAGAATAGTGGTCAGGCACTTCATTGAATTCTCAAGCAGTTTTAAGATGAGAGAAGTGCTTTTACCTGCCTGCGCTATCCTTCTTAATTTTATGGAATCCAGAGAAAATAAAGCGGTCTCCGCGCCTGAAAAAAACGCGGAAAACGCCAATAAAATTACTAAAAGCAGGAATTTAAGAAGCGATATGTGAGGCATAGGTAGAATTTGGGTTATATCCCGCCATTCTTGATCAGATCTTAGTGGAGATCTAATCAGGCGGCCCTACGGGCAGATCTTGTTAACGCAAGATCTGGGTTAAGTCAAGAAGGGTCCTCACCAAAAACGACTTAAGGAACATTACAGCAAGTATGGCAATGATCGGTGATATATCCAATCCCCAGCGCATTGCCTGCGGCAAGAGCCTTCTTATAGGAGCTAGTATCGGCTCTGTAACAGCCTGCAAAAACTGAACAATAGGATTGCAAGGATCAGGATTGACCCAGCTTATCAGAGCCCTGACAATGATCATCCAGTATAACACAGTGAAGACGACATCCAGGACCTGCGCAAAAGCTGCCAAAAGATTAGATACAATAAACATTAGTTGCTCAAGGTTGTCTCATTGCCCGGCACGGACGATATTGCCGCCTCGGGAGTTGCCGCTGTTTCCGGGATTGCGCCCTCTCTCTGGGCATCCTTCTCAACTACAATAAGATCGGCAACATTTGAACCTTCTACTATTTTAAAATCAGCTGTTAAATGATTGCCCGCTTTGATATCTCCTAAAGCGGCAACATTCTCAAAAAGAGTCTTATCGCCTACTTTTAAAATAGTCTGGACTTCTTCATATGTGTCATAATCAAGATGTTTTATCACGATCTGTTTGTTCGCCGCGTCAACAGAGACAACTTCTCCCCAAACCCACTCAGTAGGCTTCGCCTCTGTGGGTACCGCGGGCTCTGGCGCAACCGACGCCGCGGATCCTGTTGGCATCACTCGCGCTTCAGGTTCTGTTGGTGCAACTTGCTCCGGAGATCCTGCCTGGATAACAGCTTCTCCTGGCGCCGTCTCTTGCTGAACGCCTTCCAGAGTCTCCACTTCCGTCTCAGCCTGAGCGAAAATACTAGACGCAAACGCAAGGGCCACAAATAAAATAATACACGATCCCAACGCTCTTCTTGCAACTTTCATCCTACACCCCCCGGTTAAAAACATGGTTAAAATTCCCCCCTAAGCCTTTCAGCTAACGATACGCACATGCCAAATGCTTTTCGCGTCAACTCCTCTGATAACGCGCTACAGCCACAGCTCGTAGTAATAAGAGCGCCATTTTTAAATAAAGACGCGCGCTTTTTTAAAATATCAAAGAGCCGCTCCTGAAGGCCTTCCCGCAGGAGCTCATCGTTATTAGGCACAATGCCGATCGCCGGTATCCTGCCTTTTTTTAAAAAAGCATCCAGGGCTTTTTCGTATAAAAAGAGTTTATCCATAAAACCATACGCGTCAAAATTCAGGATATCTATATCCATAGACATGACCATTTCCCAATCCGTATTGCCGCAGCAATGCAGGCCTACGCAGGCGCCGTTGTCATGGATAACCCTTGCCATTTGATTTATTTTATCTACTATCGCCTCTTTAGGCGTAGAACACTGGCTTGTCCCCACGGCCACGAGGTAAGGCTCGTCAATAACAATAATCATTTTTGTTTTGGCATGCGCTTTTATCTGCTTTATAAGCCACGCCGCCTTTAGGGACAATATCAAAGGCAAAAGTTCACTGAGTTCCGCGTTATAAAGAATGGGGTTCTTCTTTTCATCAAGAAGGCTTAAGCCTAAACTAAAAGGGCCTATTATCTGGGCCTTCACCCAGCCCTGCCAGCTCAACGCCATCAACCTTTGCGAAAAAAGATACAAGCTCTCGGCAGACTTACGGCTTATGGCGAAGTAGCCTACGTCAGAAACCTGGCACTTATTAAAACACTCCTCAAGTTCTCCCATATAGCCGGGGCTCGCGGTATCTACCCAAATAGACCTTTGTTCCTCGTCTATATGGATGCCTGGTATCTGTTCAGAGAACTGGACATACATATTTTCATAAAAAGAAGACTGCGGAAGCTGAGGCCAGAACGGAATGTGATAAGAAAGATCGTCAAATACGAAGTTAAGAGCGGCCTTAGGGCCTTTAAAAGGCAGGCTTCCCACGCCTGTGGCTAAAAAATTGTTTTTTATATCAGATAAGAATCCTGTCATCCTTTAGCCCTGTCTTGGCGACCGCACGGAATCCCTGATGATCAGTTCCGGAGACAACACGATGCGGTTTACCGCGCGGTCCGGGTCCTGCATTTTCAAATATAGCTCTTTAACTGCCATCTGCGCCATTTCTTTTAAAGGCTGCATCATGGTCGTCAACGACACCGGCCCGTAAAGGCATACAGGGTCATCGTCAAAACCTATGATCGACATATCGTCAGGGACCTTAAGCCCATTTTCCATTAACACCGTAACAACCTCACTAGCCATATCATCGCTTGATACGAATATAGCCGTAGGCTTCTGTTTTAATTCAAGGATGCGCTCAGTCGCGGCGCGCGCGGATTTGCGCGAATAATCTCCTTTTAAAATATACTCATCTTGGATAGCAATGCCTGATTTTTCTAAAGATGCCCTGTAACCTGACATCCTCTCTTGCGCTGCCTGGGTCATGAGGTCTCCTGAGACAAAAGCTATTTTTTCATGCCCAAGGCTAATAAGATATTCCGTGGCGGTCTTGGCGCCCTTTAGATTATCCACAGAAACGCTTGACGCCTCTTCTAAGTCCGTTGACATATAATTCATAAGGACAACGGGCATGCCTAATGCCAACATGTCTTCAACGTGCTTTTTATTATTGATGACATCCGCGAAAACGACACCACCTATAGCCGAGGCATTTATGGAACTCTTGCCGTCAGTCAGATGCATAAGAAAATCCACTTTAAACGTGTCACAGGCTATGCCTACGCTTCGGAATATTTCCATGGCGTAAAATGAATAAAAAATACCTTCATAGCGGGGTATTTCAAGGCCTATGGTATTATTGGAACCGCTTGCCAATCGCTGGGCAGAAAGATTGGGTTTAAAATTGAATTTTTTTATGGCCTCTTCCACACTTTTGCGGTTCGCTTCTTTAACAGTAGGAAATTTATTGATCACGCGCGAAACAGTCGTTATAGACACACTCGCGGCAAGCGCTATATCTTCAATACTTATCATTTTTTTAGTTTTTTTCATAAGCGGAATAAATTGTAAAGCCCGCAGGCTTGCCCCGCAGGCTCTTTTCTTACTATTGAATGGATAGCAACCAAGGCCTGCCGGCAGGCTCGCCTAACTGACCATATCCCCTATTTTGATCTTAGAACCCGCAGTCACGCTCTTGATATCCGCCGCGGAGATCTCTTTTCTTGTCTGGATGACCTCAACTGTCGCGACCTTCTGGCTATTGCGGAAAATAGTAAGGGCCTGGCCGACTTTGGCGCCGTCGTCCTCACCCATATCCACAATGACGAAATTGTTTTCTTCATTAATAGCTAAAACCTGGCCGGCGCTCGCCGGCTTATTCTTATTTGAAGAGGCCTTTTCTGAGGCTTTGACAACGATAGGCTGTAATGACACAACGCGGCTATCTTTAGTGTTGGCCTCTTTGGCCTCGGAACGCACAGCCTTAATATCATCCTTGACCTGAATTATCTGGTCCACGCGGTCCTGCAAGATCTGGTCTAATTCAGCGAGCCGCTTGGAAAGGATCTCGCGTTCCTGCTGAAGGTCCACGAGCTTACCTTCCAGGGAAACCTTTTTATCGCCCATAGCCATGAGCCGCGTCTTTAATTCAAAATTCTCCCGCCTTAAATTCTCAAGTTGGTCAACTATAGCCTTCTTATCCCTCTTCTCACGGACTAGATCTTCCGATAAGGTCTCGGCTAACTTCTCATTGTAAACTATCCGACGATCCAAGTCACCCCTGGCCTCGGTAACGGTCTTGAGCTGCAAATCCAGCTTGCGCCCTTCCTCCATGGCGGTTGAGGTCTTCAACTGCACATCTGAGAGCTCTTTTTCCAGGCTGGCAACTTTTATTTCAAGCGATGCCTTATCTCTTAGGACAGTCGCCCAATACGCGTCGTCTTTAGACACGCCGCCAGCGGAAATAGGGGCTGTGGCCGAAGTATCCGCGCCTGACTGTTTAAGCTTAACTACTTCTTCTTCCAATTTTTTCTTTTGAGACGCCATATCCTGGACCTTCTCTACGAGGCTGGCGCGTTCTTTTGTCACGAGCTCAAATTTACCCTGCAGCCCATCTTTATCTTTTTTAAGGGAATCAAATTTTGCGCGCAGGTCGCCAAGTTCAACATCCAACTTCTTTTTACTTTCTAATAAAGCGGCCAATTGGCGGTTGAGGCTCTGTTTTTCCTGGGCGAATGCTTGTTCTTCTGAGCTAAGTTGATTACGAAGAGTTTTAGTAACGGCATTTAATTGGAAGGCGATAACCAAAGAGATAGCACATACGACGGCTAAGCCGACGAGCAAAATCTTAATTTTACTATTCATTACACCTCCCTTATTAGATGTAGATATATCATAATATAAGGAGTAACGCAAGAAAAATTTATCTCTTTTTTCATTTTACCCCGTTAGATAACAAAATTCTCTAACGGGGTTTACTTATTATCTGCCAGGGGGTTAGACCAATAGGTTAGACCCGGCGCTTATAAGGAATTGGACCCCTCCTTTATATGGTATCAGCAAGGCCCACACTTTCTGTGTTGCGCCGGTCTGACGTTTTCTGCGTCAATCGCTGAGCTCGGCAAAGGTATGGCGGGTAATAAGGCTGGCCGCGCCTAAAGCCGCGGCTGCTTCCCCTAATCTGGAAGGGACAATCTTGACGGCATTTGCTGTTTCCTGGAAACACCACTCGCTGACAGCGGCCTTTACCTCTTCTATCAAATGCATGCCTGCCTGCTCTATGCCGCCGCCTATAATGACCATTTCAGGATTTAAAAGATTTACGAGATGCGCTACACGGATACCTAACCGCCTACCCGCTTCTCTGATGACATCCACGGCAGGAGACGCGCCCTTCTTGGCAGACTCAAATATCGCCGATAAAGTCGTTTCTCCTACAACCGCGGCGCCAAAGGCATCCGCGCCTTTTTTATTCCACTTCATCGCCTTTAGATAATCCTGTTTGATACCGAGGTCAGCCTCCCACCTCTCCAAGAAATAAGGCGTCTCTCTTTTGTCGCTATGTATCGCTACCTCTCCGGCGCATCCTGATGCCCCGCGGTAGATCTCGTTGTTGAGCATTATGCCGCAGCCCACGCCTGAGAACATATACACGAGATCTTTGACATCTGACTCAAGCGCGAGCCACTGCTCGCCGAAACAAGCTAAGGTCGCGTCATTCTCTATCATTACTGGAAAACGAAATTCGCGTTCCAGGATGTCTTTTAAGGGAACAGTTACATCAACGTAGTGGTAACTATCTCCCACCCTTTCCGGCCAACGGACTTTTTCCCTGCGTGAATCAACCACGCCGCCCATGGCTATACCAATACCCTTTATCTTCGGGTGCACTCCTTTTGCTTTATCTAAAATTTCCGTGATGATCTCAATCACCGTATCAACAGCCTCTTTGGCGGTATGGGTTAACTTTTCTCTCTTGACCTCAAGCATAACCTTACCGCTTAAGTCCGTCACAACGCCCATGGTGCTCAATAAATTGACGCCGATGCCTACGGAATAGCCTGCCGATGTATTCAGGTCCAAAAGCAAAGGCCTGCGGCCGCCCTTTGATATATCAAACTCTTTTTCAAAAACTATCTTATGACGCAGGAATTCATCAACATAATTAGACACAGTGACGACGTTGAGCCCGATGAGGCCCGAGATATCAGTCTTGCTTATAGGGCCGCGGCGACGGATAGCGTCAAGTATGAACAAATTCTTGCGCGCGCGCTCCGATAAATTTTCGCCCTTAAAATATGGTTCTTTCACTTTTTAAACCTCAGGAATTCCTCTATTTTTTTATCTTTTCGGCCTAACGCGAAAAGAAGCGACCAGATCACCATGTTCCTCATATAGTGGTCACCAAAAATATAGCTGCCGTCGGTGGAAGAATACATATCAGGCTGATCCCATGGATTTCTGACATTTAATACCGCGTTATCCCACGCTTTTTTGGCAAGCTCTAAGCCCTGCTCCTGAAAACCTTCATAAATAGCGAGGCTCGCCAGGCAATACGTCATTCCAAACCATATATTTTCAGAATGCCAGTTTGACCTGTCTTTTTCGCCGCTTTCTGATACGGCGTTTACTACTCCAAAAGCAGATGCTGAGCCATTTAACTCAAATATTGTGCTCACGGCTTTTCGCACCTTATCCTGAGAAACAATATACCCCAATCCCAAAAGGTGCGCTATCCATTGCCCCGCCAGCTGAGATGCCATGCAAGAAATATTTACTTTCTGAGTCTTAACATGGTGCGCTATCTGCTTTTCGGACAATCCTTCTTTAGCATTATTATACGCTATAAAATACTTTTTACGCCATAGTTTTTTCTCAAAGCTAACCCCGCCTTTTTTAAACCACAAGGAGGCTTCTTTAACCATTTCTTCATCATGCATTAGCGCCGCGATACGCTCAAGAGCAAGGAGAGCAGCCAAAAAAATACTTGAAGTATAAGAACTCGCGCCATAAAAACTCCAGAGGTCAAAAGTCTGGTCAGGGCCCTCGTTGTCAGGCAGATAATCTTTATTCTTATCCGCAGCAACCAGCCAATAAAAAGCCTTTTTGACAAAAGGATATGTCTTTTTTAAAAAGCCCTCGTCTTGGGACATCAAAAAATCCCTGTAGGTAAGCAGAATGAATTTAGAATTAACATCCTTCCAGAAAAAACCGTTGGTGCTGTTGGAAGGAAGGTCGCTTCTCTTAGAACCTAAGTCATGCGGGATATAACCCTGAGGCCTTTGCGCCTCGGCGAATTCCAGCATCTCCTTTAATTCAAGCGCGGGAAAAAAGAATGCCAGAGGCAAAGAGCCGTAGAAGCGCACATCCATGGTCCCCAGAAGAGGGCACGCCTGCGGAGATTCAAAAATGCCGAACCTGCCTCTCTTAGACCATAAACTGCTTGATACTAAAGGATAAAGATTATTGGACAGCGCGTCTTTAAGCCATGGGGCAATATTTAAAGCGTTTAGTTCCTTCATCCATGCTCTTGTGCCTGTGAGAAGTTCGTCATAGTGCTCGCAGGCATACTGAGATACTTCTAGGACTGACCTAAACCACGCCTCATAACTGTGGCCCTCGCCAAAACCCGGAAAATACCACGATAAAACAAATGTCACGGTCACCGACGACTTTGGCTTTAACAGATGCTTAGCGGCTACTGAACCGCCAAGCTGAAAACTTTCAGCGGCCACGCATTTTTCAGTATTGATATTGGGCAAAAGGCCATCCACACCTAAAACCCCGCACGCCTCTGCCAGCGTCAAGCTTGTCTTATCAAATACAAAATGGCGGGACTGCATATTCCACTCGCCAAGATAACTGCATTCTAATTTTTTATTCTTGAGAAGGCTTAAGCCCATCTCACCCGCGGCTGGGTCGTGGCTCTGGGCCTTTTTATTATAAAAGTACAGGTTAAGGGCCTTATCCATATCAACTACCTGATTGAAACGGCCGACAGCCCAATCACCGATGATGTTGCGCCCAACGCCCATAAGAGAGACGCTCACAGAACGCGATAGAGTATTGGTCAACTTAAACTTAAAGAACGCGAATGGCATGCCTGAACTTTTTTCATCATGCTTTACGAAAGGCGAAAACGCCTCAAGGCTCACTTCTATCGGCAGATCACGGCCCTGATAATCTAAACGCGCGAAAGGAAAAGAACCGTTGAACTTAATAGACTCAATATTAGAGCAATCCAGGACAGGCTGGGTAGACAGAAGCTTTAAGAACTTTTTATTTTTGTCTTTTACCCAGAGAACAAAATTGAATCCCGGAACACCGCTTAAGTCTTTAGGATCGCCGGAGTTAAGGGGCTTATGGATGTTATTTAAAAAAGTAAAATTGTCAAGAACACCAGTCGGCATTATATCAAGCTTGCCGGCGCCTATACCGCCTAACGGGACTCCTGACCTTACATTCTGGCCTGACGTATAAATAGGCATGGTTATTTATTCTCCTTGATCTGCACCATTTCAAAACCCACGCCCTCAGGGCCCTGAGGGCCTACGAGCGCCACATAAACCACTTTGATACCCACGGAGGCGTAATTCGTGGCCAATTCAGGCGCGTTAGGGATGTTTGGAACGCTCCCTGTCTCACCTGACCACTCATAAGAATAAATAGGTGTCATGCATCCGGTCTGCGGATCAGACGTAGCCACGACAAACTTTATTGGCTCGCCGATCGCGCCCTGCCAAGGACGCGCGGTAAGATCAACGCTAAGCGGCAATGCCTTAAACACGCCCTCCATAAATAACTTCAGGCCATATTTCAGTTCTCTCGTTTCTTCTATCTCTTTAAGCCTCTCTCGCGTAAGAAGCACCAACTCATTTTTATCGGCGTCAAGGCCTATAAGCTTGGCGCTCGCGATAAGGGCCTCGTAATATTCTTTCGCCTTCTGGAGATCTTTATTAAACTGGCTCAGCAGCCCTAACTGATAGAGCCCGCTGGCCGCTAATATGTCATTAGGGAATTCATCTTTTATCTTTAAAAAATATTCCGCGGCTTTGCCCGCGTCCTTCTTGGCGTAAGCGGCGATAACTCCCAGCCTGAAATAGATATTTTGCTTACCCGCGTAATCCGGCGAGTCCGCGAGCAGGCCGTTGTAGCCGTCGTAAGCGGCGCTGAATTCTTTCATACGTTCCAGATTATACGCCCTGCGATACGACGAATTACTATTAAAAGCAACTTTGCCCGCCTGCTCAAATGCTTTTCTGTACATCTCTTCGGCAAATGCAGGGTCTAAGCCTTCCGCGGCGTCGCCATTGGCGAACTTATCAGCTACAGCTATTATCTCGCGCGCCCTAAGCTCCTTATTATCCGAAAAAGAATTTATATAAACATCAAATAAAGACTTCGCAAGATAGGCGTTGCCTTCGTTTAAAAACTGTTGGGCCTGGGCATTTACGTCTTCTTTTGATGATCCTGGACCTAAAAGCTTAGCCACATAGACTTCATAAAGCCTGCGCGCAAGGTTCTTATCCTCTAACTTAGAGATCTCATCAGCAAAGGCCTTGACCCTTAAAAGGGCATTAGGGCCCAGGGCCATATCGCGCGCTGTATTGACTAGATCATTAAATGATCCTATGCCGCGGTCAGCATCGTCTTCGCGCGTGCTTTGCCAATTCAAATATTTAATATTCAATAGAAGTTCCGCGTCATTCTTAACTTTTGCCTGGGCTTCTTTTAAAGCGTCGGAAATCTCTTTTTTATAGGTTGGGCCTTTATCATAAACGCCCTCCCAATTCTTCACTTTTTTCCACGAGTCTATCTCGCGCTGACGCGTAAGCGCCAGATAATAATATGCCTCAGGCGATAAAGCCTTTAAACCTTTTATATACTGATAAAATCCTTCATAATCTCCCTTGGCAAAATACTCCTGTGAGATCCCAGCAAGGCCCAGATCGGTTTTCTGTTCGGTTTTCTGTTCAGCCCGTTCTTGAGCAAAAACAGCCACCGGCGCGAATATTAAAAATGCCAGTATCAGTATAATAATATTTTTATTCATATGAGCGCTTCGTTTATAGTTTATATGGGAAAACTTTTTAGCCTTTGTTCAGCTCCTGCTTCCCCTATTAACTATTTACTATTAACTATATACTATTTACTCTTCGTTCTGCCTTTCGCATCATACGGTTTTTTCCAGAATTCCCGCAGCACGTAATAAGCCTTGCGCGGGATACGTTTATTAAGGCCTGGGCCTGGCTCAAGCTTGACTATGCCGAACCACTCTTCATTCATATTCATATTGGCCTCAGCCTTGATATCATAATAGTAAGCGCCATTAGACCAATTAGACTCAGTATCGTGCCTGGAAAGCCCCTGGACATCCCACTCTTCATGCTTCCACCACTCGTCCGTCCATTCAAACATCGTCCCGCCCAAGCAATTACCTGCGCCGACAGGATCATTCGCCAGATTTTTATAGATCTCAGACCACTGATTCTCTAAAAACATTGCCTGCATATCTTCGTCTTCCGCCTTTTCCAGGGCATTATAGGCGTCAGCCCCGAATTCAATAAAGAGCACCGGCTTATCAAAAGTATTCTTTAATGTGTGGAAGAAGTTACCAAATGTCTTTCCTCTATATATAACACAGCCGATAATATCAATATCTTTGGCGTACTCTTTCGCGACATCAAGGCAGATCAACTCGCCATTGCCCATCACCACCGGATGGTCAGGGTCTATCTTGTGGATCTCCCGCGCTATTTCGTTGATCAAGGTATAATAACTCTCCGCGCGCGCGAGCATACATTGACGCGGGTCGCCCATCTTATCTATCCTTGGGCTTGACCATGGATTAATCTTGCCGCTAAAAGAATAGTTATTCTCATTACCAAGGATCCAGCAAAGCATCCCTTCCTCGTTCTTTAAGACTGTGACCATGTTAAGAACACTTTTCTTAACTTTATCCCTGAAATCCTTATCATCATAAAAGGGCGCCGGGTAATTCCAAAACTCAAGCCAATCACCCATGGCCGTGCGTATACCGTAAAGCTTATACAGGCCTGAGACTACCTTTTTAACGGGTTCAAAGTCCTCTCCCGGATGATAGAAACGCACGGTGTTAACACCCATCTTCTTCATAAGCTCGCCGTCCTTCTTCCACGGCTCGTTTGGGTCTAACCAAAAATCGTAATCGTTAGACTTACCTATGGGCATCGGATTGTAGCAAACGCCTTTTACTATATATGGCTTACCTTTGACAATGAGCTGATAATGCCCGTTCTTTAAAGTCTTAACAAAGGCCTTTTTGGCTGACACAGGCGCCTCGCCCATGCCTGTCAGCATAAAACACGCCGACAGCAATATAGATATAATAAATAACTTCTTCATACTTCGCATCCGGCTCCCCAGCGCCCCGGCTCCCCAGCGCCCCGGTAAAATTTTTTCACTGGGGCGCTGAGATGCTGGCGCGCAGGGGCGCAATTAATTATTCGTACTTTATTTCATCTAAATAGAACACAGCGCCGTCAGGATTTACATCCAGGTTAGACGCCCAGGCAAAACCTCCTATAATATAGGAAAGGTCTTTGCCGTTAAGGTCTATCGTGTATTGCTTCCAATCCTTTTCTAACACCACAGGGCCGATACCGGCTGTGTCTGAATCCGAATACTCGCCCATAATGCCGCCTATCTTGAACTCTTCCACGCGCTCGCCGCCTTTTTCACCCCTTGCCCAGAAGGTCACTTTCGTGGCGTGAGATAGATCAAAACCGCCATCCACGCCGCCCCAATTATTGGGAGGATTCTGCCAGTATATACCGGCCCAACGCGCGCCGTTAGAGGCCTTATCCAGATAAGTGATCTTTAAACAGGTCTTACCAAAGTAAGGATTCTCAACCGAGCCTGTATCGATCTTTAGATCGCTGAAGTCGCCCATCCATCCAGATGGAATAAAATGGTTCATGATAGAACCCCTATCCGCGTAGACGTAAAACGGCACTTCCTGTATCTTCTTGCCAGCCTCTTTTAACAGAGGGTCATATTCAAACCTTATGTCATCAATATAGAAAGTCATTCCTGCCGGATTGGAATCCGCGGTAACGACCCAGTTCAAAGCGCCATTAATGTAAGAAATGTCCTTGCCTACCAGATTTACGGTGCATTGCTGCCACGAACTTGTTAATTCCACTGGCCCGATAGAGACTTCCGTAGTATCAGGATAAGTCCCCTTGATGCCGCCTACGTTAAACTTGTCAATGATCTCTCCGCCTTTTTCTCCGCGCACCCAAAAGGTGAGTTTGTTCAAACCAGTCAGGTCAAAACCGCCTTTTTTGGAACCCCAGTTATTGGCCGGATTCTGCCAATAAATACCAGCCCAGCCCTGGTTCTGCGACCGCTTCGCCGTGTAGATGAACTTGATAGAGGTCGTTCCCGAATGCGGCTCGCCCATATACTTGTCATCCATTGACAGATCACCATAGTCGCCCATAAAACCCGATGGGATAAAGTGATTGTCAGGAGATCTGCCGTCAGAATAAACAGCGAAATCCTTTGTGCTTGCCGCGGGCTTGACATTAACGGCCGCAGGCGCTGCGTCCTCCGCATACGCCAGGCAACAAGCGAAACTTATCGCCATTGCCGCCATAACTACTGTTAACTTTTTCATGGTGCCCTCCTTAACTTTGGTATATTGTAAGTGATTTTTCCTTACAAAGTTAATCCCGAAGCCAACGTAGTAAATTTTTGCACAAGATTGTCGTGCTAAAATTCACAAGTGGGTTGGCAAGGGATCACTTCTCCCACAACTTCTGATACACGTAATAACTTTTCCTTAACTGCCTTAAGAACGGGCTCAAAATCCCATCGCCCTGTCCTGCCACACCCAACCACTCTTCATGCATAAAACCGTCGGGGAATGGGCCTACCCAAAGCCCTTTTGTGTCATGTATACTGGGTTCATACCCCTTCCACCACTCATCAAGCCATTCAAAAAGGATGCCACCAACCGCGTTCCCCTGGCCGCCCGCGAAAGCGCTATTATCAACGATATCTCTCCAGGCCGCTTCAAGATAATCAGCCTGCTTCTCCTCTGCTGCTTCGCGCGAAAAGCAATATACATACGCGGAACAACCGTATTCGGTGATAAAAGCCGGCCTGTCAACCAAATTCTTTACCATCTCCCAAAATGTCCCAAAACCATAATCACCCCGGTAAGCATTAGCGCCAAAGGCATCCACGTCAGGCGCGTATTTCGCGAACTTGTCCAAATAAAAAACGTCACCGTTGGCGATCACCACAGGATGGCCTTTATCCAGAGATTTAATAAGCTTTGCGGCCTCATTGACGAATTTATAAAAAGCTTCAGGCTTCTTGTCAGCATTACAAGCTACACCATACACATTTTCATTGCCTAACATCCACATGAGCAGGTACGGTTCATCTTTGTGTTCTAATACCATCTGCTTAACTGATCCCAGCATCTTGGCGCAATGCTCCGGGTTCTCGTAATCAGTGCCCGGATTCCAATCAGCTCCGGAGCCTAAGGCATATTTACCCAGAAAATCGCCCATGATAACGCGGATGCCAAACCTGGCATACAGATCACGAAGAAGCTCTTTCTTTATAGGAAAGGGCTGATGATACAACCGGATGGTATTGACACCCATGCGTTTCATTAATTGATAATCGCCTACGCTGGGTTCGTCAGCATCCTGCTTATTGTTCTTGTTAGCGTCCACAAAAGCATCATATGGGCCGTCGCACTTGCCGTTATTATTATAGTCATAGTCCATCCAGCTCTTTAGCGTGCCGTCGTCAGGGCTCTGCCCGGCTTTAGCGATACTATAGGTAATGCCGTGGATCATATAGGGTTTATCATCAACCAAAAGCTGCCAATGGCCATTAGCATATTGGACAAAACGCACTTTACCATCTCCCAATTTTCTTATAATGTTTGACTGCGTCTTGCGTTTTGCCATGAATTTATTGAATTTATCAGAAAATGTCTCCGGGATATGGTTCTTAATAAGCCTGCCAGGCTCAACGATAAAGATATCATTAGAGATATCAGTATCAAAACCGTTCTGGACATCTATCTTTGAATCAACCAATTTCATATTCACCTGCGGATATTTTTTACATAGGTATTTTATCTTAGCAATAGATGCCGGGCCGATATACCACGGGGTATGCCAATAGGTCCAGCCAACGGTCCGAGGATAATGGACGACAATGGCGTAATATGCCTTGACAGCGTGCTTGTATAAGCCGGCCCGCTCTAAGATAAGCGCTGTATAAAAAAGCCTTATACCCGGAGGCTCTGGGGCAAGCGCCCATTTAAAAAATGCCGCTTCCAGGTCAGGCGAATGGACAAAATCCCAGTGGCTTCCTTCAATCCTGCGCTCTTTCTTGACTGCCTGAAATGCCGGGTCCCATCGCACACTCATCGTGTTAGGGTAGATGCCTTCGCCTACAGCCTCTGAAAGCCCCCCCTGGGATTTGACAACGAATTTATAATCTTTTGTGCCGGCCCCTTCAAAATCGCCGTAATTATCATAATTAACTATCTCTTCTTTTCCTGAGTCGTTTAGAACTAATTTTGTAGAGTGGAGGGCGCCACACTTCTCGGCCTCAACATCACGGCCTTCCATTCTATCAATAGCTTCCCGCGCTGTCTTCGCGAGTTTATAGAACCAGCCTCTTGGGTCCCAGGCCTGCGCAAAAGAAAAATCAGTCACGATCACTTTAAAGGCGGCTATTGATCCATCCTTTTTGCCCTGATTTTTCAATGCCTCAGCTTTTATAAACTGGCACTCTGCCATATTATTAAGTTCAGCATAATTATTTATCTGTTCGGACGGAGGAAAATCTTTAAGGGCCTTCTGTTGAGCGCGCGCATCATTGCCAAAACGCTGCATCGCCTGCGTAGCCAGCTCGTAGACTTTATCAAACTCACCTTTGTCTTTTGCTTTACGCGCTGACACCAAAAGCTCGGAAAGAGACAGCTGTTTTGGCGCTTCCCGCGTAGGCGCCGCGGATTGCCCAACGGACGCGTCCGGTTGCGCAGGCACGTTCGCGGTAACGTTGGCAGAAGTCACATTCGCCTGCGCGGCCTCATTCTGAGCAAGGCAGATGTTAGACGATAGGCCATAGGCCATAGACAAAACAAAAAAGCGATACGCGATACACAATACGCGATACCTAAGTTTATAATTATAGGCCGATATTACTTCTTTGCTCACTTTTCTTCTCCTCGCCTTTCTCTACCTCGCCTTTCTTCTTCCACTCGCCTTTCTTCGCTTCGCCTATCCGCCCTTCTGCGTTCAACCTGCGCGCGGATGTCATATGCCTTAGCTTCTGAAATATCAAAAGTCGCGATAATAAAAATAGCGATTAGAGAAGTCACAATTGGAATACCTACATCAAAGAGCCTCATAAATAATAAAGTGTGGACTGATTGATTAGCGCCTAATTCAACATTGAAACCGGTCCAAACTAAGAGAACCCCGGAGAGAACAGATGCCCCGGCCATGCCCAATTTTTGTATCCACCAATAAATACCGCTAAACATGCCTTCTCTGCGCGTGCCGGTTTGTAATTCATCCAGGTCGCAAACATCCGCGACCATAGAAGGAACCATTGTGAATAACGCTCCCAAATGAAACGCTAAAAAGGGAGCCGCGATCAACAATAAATAGGGATTATGAGGATTATACCCTACCCATTTCAAGACATAGCCGATCATCGCGATACACATGGTGATCAAAAAAGTCTTTCGCTTTCCGATCTTTGTGGATATCCATGTTGTCAAAGAGATGGCGCAAAGAGTACAGACTGAACTTAAGGTCCCAAACCATCCAAGTAATGTTCCACCTTTCCCCCAATCGCCGCCATAGACATAGTAGACAATGACATACAACGTGAAAGCGCTAGCCAACATAAACCCGTTGAAGATCAGGAATGTTACCGCGATAAGCTTAACATATGGCTTGCATTTGAAGGACGTGGCACAATTGCTTAAAAGGTCCTTGATCACATTGAAATGGCCCTTTACTTTTTCAGGCCTTGGTAAATTACCAAACATTTCCTTATTCAAAATAGCTGGAAGGATACCGCCAACCACGATAAAGACACCTACTATAATAGAGAGCGACCGCGCTCCATGGACAATATCCGTGAACATTGCCTTATTATTCATGATCGCGAAAAACCAGGGAGCTACAAGCCAGGCAATTTGAGCGAAGAAATTACTAAAACCCTGCAACCGTGTCCGCTCATGATAATCGGGCGTCATTTCATACCCAAGAGCGATCCAGGGAATAGAATAACAGGCAAAAGCAACGACAAAGAAACATTGAACCACTAAGAAATACCAGAAATAGTAACTTTCAGTATGCCCTTTATAGAGCTGGAACATAAGGGCGAATAAAACACCTGAAGCAATAGCTCCAAAGAATATCCATGGCCTGCGGCGGCCAAATCTAGTCCGGGTATTATCTGAGCTGTAACCTATTAAAGGATCTGAAAAAGCATCAATAAGGCGGGGGATGGCTCCAATAAGGCCGACTAAGGCGGGGTTCATGCCTAATCCGAGATTTAAAACAATGACTAGCGCGCCTATAGCGGCGGCCTGAAATTGATTAACAAGCGATCCTATGCTGTAGGCGGCTTTTTGAAAAAAAGAAATGCGATCCGCGCGAGCTGTAACATGATGCTGTGCTTTATCGGGTGCCTGTTCCATTAAATAACCCCCCTCTCAATTTGTCTCATTAACCCATTACGACGCGGACATTATGCGCCTTGCCATCGCCTACAACCTTGACTAAATTACCCTCTATCGGCTTATTATCCACATATACCTCTTTTACGCCTTTTTCAACCCCATTGGGATTTTCAATTTCTACTTCGTACACATCTCCTCTAAAAGGGCGCCTTATAGAGCACTTCTTCCAGTGAGATGGCACACATGGGTCTATACGCAGGCCTTCGTAATCGCGGCGCACGCCCAGAAGCCATTCTGTAGCTGCCATAAAGGCCCAGCCCGACGCGCCTGTTATCCAGGTAAACTGGCCTTCGCCATAACGATAAGGATTCTCAGGGCCTACGAGATACTCGGCATAGACATAAGGCTCTGCTTTATATAGGTCATAGTTTTTCTGTTTGTTAGGCATTATCTTAGACATAGATTCATAGGCTTTAGTCCCCCGGCCTGCCATACAATAGGCAACGATGAGGAAATGCGCGGCATGGCAAAAAATAGCCGCGTTCTCTTTTGTGCCTTCGGAAAACATGCTGATACGGCCCAATTCAGGGCGAAACTTAGTAAATGCCGGATAGAACATGGCTATGCCGTGAGACCCATCTAAATATTTGTCACAAGACTTTAAAACCTTCTGCAAGCGCTCGCCTTCGGCGATACCAGAAAGAATAGCCCATGCCTGGCTCATAATGAATATCTTTCCTTCATCATACGCCTTGACGCCGTAAGGGACGCCATCATCCGTAAATCCGCGCGCATACCAATCACCGTCCCACGCTATCGCGTTTACACGCTCTGACATGGTCTTTGCCTTATCCAAAAACTCTTTCGCCTTTTCCTTATCGCCAACGAGCTCGGCCAACTCTGCAAAATATTTCTGAGAACGAACCAGGGCCTGGGCAAGCCAGACACTTTCGCCTTTATGCTTTTTACCCGCGGCGTCAATGGCGTCATTCCAATCAGCGTGGCCTATTTTAGGCAGGCCGCGTTCCCCTGCATCGTTAAAACAAAAATTAAGATTTTTTTCAAGGTGCTCAAAAAGGGTGCCCTCTCCTTCGGCTTTAGGGCCGCCTTTGTGCTCAGGGTCTGTCTCCCAGCCGCCTACCCATTTGTCTTTTAAATAAGGGGCATATTCTTTTAAAATATCTTTATCCCCTGTTTCCTGGATATACGCGCGCACTGTCGCGGTAAGCCATATCTGATGGTCTTTATTAGGGCGGTGTTGACCAGGCCCGGCAGTATCCGACCAACCCGGCGCTGATGTGCCATCTTTACGTATAAGCGAAGCTAACTGCAATATCCTTTTACGCGTTAGCCCGGAATTAATAGAAGCGATGGACTCAGAGTCCTGGCAGGAATCGCGATAGCCCCTGCCGCCGGACCCCTCGTGATAGAAAGACGGAGAGCGCGACCATAGATTACACATATAAACCTGATACTTCACCCAGACATTGACCATAGTGTCAAAGTCATTATCCGGTGTCTTTATGGTGACGTTTCCGACAATGCGAGATTTCCACAGGGCCTTAGTATCTTCAAGGGCCTTTTTGACAACATCCAAGTCTCTATATTTGTTAACAAGTTTAACGGCATTATTCTGGCCTTCAGCCGCGCCTAAAATAACTACGAATTCTTTTGTCTCTTTAGGGCCTAACTTAACAACATGTTTAAAACACCCTATGCCGTCTTCTCCGGAACAGAGAGGCGAATTCTTAAATCTGCCGTTTAAAATAGCGTCGGGGTTGGCCTCTGTATTATAGCGGCCTAAAAACTCCTCTTTGCGCGTTGCGTAGCCTTTAACTTCAAGGCTGGTTGCAAAAAAAGAATAATTCTTGAATTCTTTAATATTCATGCCTTGCCAGAACGCGGTCTTCCAGCCGAATATCAGGTTGTGCGCCTCGTCAAACCACATCCTGTTATATAGGTTCATTATATTGCGGTAACGGAGTTCTTCGTGGTAATCTCCGATGAGCCACTCCACATATGGATAAAGCTCCAGTTTCTTTTCTTTTTTTGAGTCGTTGGTAAGCGAAACAAACCAGAGTTCGCAATCGTCGTCAACGGGAAGAAAATATGTGACTTGCGACTTAACAGAATTGTTTTTGGAGGCGATCGTAGTATAACCTAAACCATGACGGCATTCATAAAAGTCAGGCTCAACGCGCAAAGGCTGATAGGTCAGCGACCAGACCTTTGGGTTCTTGTGTTCACGAGTTTGCCTGCCCGCGAGTTCCCGGACATAAATATAACGCCCGGGCCGGTCAAAATTTTTATAATCAGGCGCCCATCTTAATATCCTGTCAGTACGGCAATCTTTTAAGAAACTGTAGCCGCCAGCTGTCTGCGAGATGATAGCGCAATATTTTTCATTACTCAGATAATTGATCCAAGGGGTGGGAGTTTCAGGATAATTAATAATAAATTCAGTTCCGTCAGAAGAAAAATGTCCGTATTTCATTAATTTTGCATTTTTTAAGTTGTTTTTCTTTACAAAATCAACCCTGAAGTTTACTTCAGAAATATCCAGAGGAAATTTTTGAAGTGATTAAACAAGGGGTGTGTATTTTTTACATAGCCCATTGATATCCATAGAAAATAGATTTCAAAAGTCTAACATATTGACCCCTAGAGGTCAAGCAATAATTATTCAAAAAACCATCTTTTAGAAGTCAGGTATCAGAGGTCAGATGTCAGTGAAAAACTGTATTCTGTCCTCTATTTTCTGTCCTCTGCCGCTATACCCCATCCCACCAATGCTGCCTGAACTCCTGAGGATGATTAATGGATACGTATTCAGCAATGCCCTTCCTATAGCAATCCATAATATTCCTAAATACTACTCCTGCCATATAGTTACATCCCTCTTCTAAAGCGCTTGCAGGCCTCTGCCATACCACATCCGCGTCAACACACATAGTATTACTGCTCTCTCCCGCGGGCATATCCAGCATCATCTCAAGCTTATCACCCGGCTTGTGCCTCTCTACCATGGCAAGCCTTGCTCCAAGCACGCTTAAGTCTTTGGCCATAGCTGAACTTTCCGTATTTCTGAATAAGCCCACATAACGAACTGGCAAGATTATGTTCCACCGAACCGCCTTCCTGTTTTCATTCATATCGCCTCCGGTGTTCCAAACTTTAATATACGCGATAATCCCATAAGCCGTGGCCTGTCAAAAGCAATACCTACGCGGCAAGACGCGCCCAGCAGATCTGACCATACAACCTTACCTAACAGATGCAAAGGTTCAAAACCATCCGGCAGGTCCACCCACATTTCCAACGGCGTCCTAGGCTTGACCTCGCGGCCAAACTCGGCGCTAATGCCTCCTCCGCTTATGTCTTTACAGACGCCGGATCCTTTCTCTCCAACCTTTAAGTCTTTAAATCTTACGGGCATATCGTGTAAAGCAAAACGACAAAAGATCCTGTTATCATTATCTGATGAAGGATTTCCATGCAAGATTTCAAGCTCTCTTCTTTTTACTTCAACCATACGCACACCCCCTAATACATTATACTTTACTTAACGCCAATATTAAACAAATGAACTGGAATTTCACCGATCGCGCCCTTGCCTGTTACATTTTGGATCAGGCTACTTTTGTAACGCCCCGCCTCCTTTCCAGTGAATTCTTGCGCCAATAAGTCTAACGCGGCCTTTGGCGTTCCGATATCATAATTTTTTCTGCCGTCTACCTGAAAACAATGCAGGATCTCGCCAAAAACCTTCCTGTAACTCTCAGATGAAGCTTTAGCAGGCATAAGATCTGCGATGCGAAAAACCGGCGAAGAGGTTTTACTCGCTGAATTAACCTCCTCAACCTTGGCCTTGATCTTTGCGTCTATCTGCTTTATCATCGCCACTTTATTTTCATAATACTGCTTGCCAAAAAAGTATGTTTCAAAATTATCTATTGTCTTCCACAGGTCCCTATCAAATACCATTTTCATATGGGGCGAATATTTTCCCCTGATAAATGCGTCCAATAAGTCTTTTTCGCTTATGAGTTTAACCAAGCCGCAGGCAAAGGCAATTTCGCCGCTATAAGACAGCCGACAATTATAGCCGCATTCTCTTGTAACAAAATACGCATATTCTATGCCTCCAGCATCAAATGCCTCTTTAATAACCGGACGGGACAGATCAGGCTTAAACTCTGTTCTTGCCATCCCATACTTTAGCCATATAAACTGCACGAAGCCCTCATCCATACATTCCAAGGAAAATCCTTCGCTGTCAAAATGAATGCCTTCATGAAACAAACCATCATGCTCATCACCCGGCGCGATTATCAATCTCTGCCGAAGTAAAAATACTCCCTTTAAATTTGGATTAAGCAGCACTCTTGCGCCGAAAGAATAATAAGGCATCCTTAAGCCTTCGGTAAAAAATATACTGAGGTCCCTATCTAATGAACCCAGGGTTGATCCTTCCGCATAAGAAGGCATTCTGCTCCTTTTAATCAATTCCTTTTCTTTTGTTGTCCGCTGTCTCATTGCTTCTCTATATCTCTCAAGATATTCATCTTCATCCTCTAGAATACTTGCCGAGTTAATAATCCTGTGTATAACATAGGAGTTGGGCAGCCTTTCAAAGGGTAAAATTTCAAAATCGTCCTCCCGGCTAACTTCTTCATAAACCGCTTTTAGTTTGTCTATAAATCCTTTTTTCTCCGGCCAGAGCTCATACAATAGACTCCTGTCAACCTTAAAGCCAGCTCCCATGATCGACGAGGTGGCAAGAGAATTTTTCTTGGCATCTTTTGTATTTCGTTTTATACTTACTGCCGAGGAGGCAGGCCAGCTCTTTATTTTGCGATTCAGGTTTACCAGAAAATCAAGTTTCAATAGGTATTCTTCTACCGAAAGAACAGGCCACCAGGGACGTTCAATTATTGGAGAAGATGGATTGAGCCCTTCCATCGGCCTTTTGGATCCATCTATATAACTATTGCTTACCCTGATTT
This sequence comes from Candidatus Phelpsiimicrobium noxiivivens, assembly GCA_001873995.1. GTDB lineage: Bacteria > Omnitrophota > Gorgyraeia > Velamenicoccales > Velamenicoccaceae > Phelpsiimicrobium > Phelpsiimicrobium noxiivivens. Next base: position 9,299 of record MNVR01000032.1, on the reverse strand, counting down.
CCCTAAGCGCCGCAACAATATCTGCGCTGCTGAACAATCCTGCGGACATGAATTTAGCTTCCATCTGTTCTGCGCGCATCCTCCTTATTCCTGCCAGGGCAAGCCAGATGCGCTCATCAAACTTAGCGAGTGTATACACTATGGCATCGCCATTGTTAAAACTTGTATTACTCTCTGCCAGGTATAAATATTTACGGCTCTCTTTATAATATTCCTCGGCTAAATATAGAGTGTCTTTTAGTATCGAAATTTCGGCCCTCAGATAATAAACCACGACCATATTAAAATTATTCAAGTCAGCTCTTGAAATATCGTCTAACAACGCCTGCGCATTATTTAATCTGTTTGCCCTTATAAAATCAGCGGCCTTTTCCAAGAGGAGATAAACCTTCTTATTCTGGGCCAAGCCGGAAAAATTCTTAACCGGCGAGGAAGCGCCACTGCCGTTTAACCCTTCCAAACCCGCATTGGAATTATCCAAACCCGCATTGGAATTATTGGTCTGTAGATCCTTTTCGAACAATTCCGCCGAATAATCAAAAAGATCGATATCAACATGGCGCTTGCCGATGTCGTGCAAGGCGCTATAAATTCCACCTACGGGGTGGAATTTTTGGGCCTCGTCCTGGGAAAATCCAAGGCCAAAACGCAAAAGCTCCAGATCAAACTCTGTCAGATGCAAAAGACTGGCGATCAGCATCTCTAACCGGCCCTCTGAAAAGATCTTGAACAAATACGTTCCATTATAAAGCTCTCCCTTAAATATAAAATCGAGCCAATGACCGAGCTCTTGAGAGTAGCGCTGCATGTATAGATTTGCGATGCTAAACACTTTCGCTACAAACAGATCAGCGGCTTGTTTCCTGGTTAAATGATCTTTGTCTATCAAAACTTTAGCAAGGTATATCTGTCCTAAGAGAAGATTGGAGACGGACATAGAGTTGTGGACGAAAATAAACCTAAGAACATTAGAATATTCCCTTGATGGAGAAAAGACCCGCTTTTGCGCCAGAAGTGCAGTTGAAGGCTGATATCCTATAATATCTAAAAATTTTCCCGAAAGGCCTCGCAATTCCTGACCCTTGGCTTTAGTCTGCCTTGCGGCATTCGTTCTCTTTGGGTCAAACTTGCTCAAAAGATCGCCATATTCTTTAACCAACCGGTCCAAATCTTTGCGCAAGGGCTTATACTCTCTTAAAAATTCCATCACGCTCTTAAGGAAAACTCTTCGACGCTGCGAAGTTATCTTTATTTCTTTTAGATTTTCATTCCATTCTTCCACCGGGCTTGAACTCAAATTATGGCCGATATCTGCCTGCAAAATAGCGGTAATTAGCAAAGAAACGCCGTCTTTTATGCCATGCGCCTTAAAAAGTTCAACCATCTGCTCGCGACCCAGCGCCCTTATTCCGTCAGATTCCATATTATCGCGGACCTTATTTTTAACGTATCCTATGATAGCCCTGACCCTCACGCCTGAGATCTGGCGCTCGCCTACGGCATCTTTAAAAACTATGCCAATATCTTTGAACGAAGGCGGCTCTCCTTCGGTATATTCGCGCATAAGGAACATATCCTGATGCCGCTTTATTATCCCGATCTTGTCCATGTAACGTTTCAAAAGCATTATGGATTCGTTGTATTCCATGCCGCCTAAGTCTTCTGTCCTGGCGTCAGACCCTGCGATGAAATCCCCTAACGCGCTGTCGCCGTCTTCGCCCACAGGCCTTTCCAGGGAGTCATACTGATTAGCCATTAATATAAGGCCGGACTCGTAATCTGTTACGCCAAATTTATTCGCCGCCTCCTGTGCTGTAGGCATCCCGCCTAATTCTTTTTTTAGGGCGTAAAACTTGTGTAACTTGTCTGCGGGCAACTGCGGCTCCTCCCCTATGGCGCGCTTAAGCGCATATTCAATACATCGGCCTGCGTAGTTAGAGAACTTGCCCTTAGATGCCTCAAACTTCTCAGCCACGCGTATGAGCATCTTATTCCCGGTCTGGATCAGGTCGAGCAGGTCCAGCCCGGCCCCTGAACCCTTCCATTCATTCTTACGCGCTATGGACACAACAAGTCTCAAGTTCGACTGGATCAGCACCTCCCTGGCCTGCATATAGTCATCGCTCGGCGGCTCAGAAGACAAAATTATCCGACTAAGCCTCTCTTCTTCGTCTGCCCCAAGTAATTCAAAAACCCTGATTTCCTTTAGATAGATCTTCAAGGCATCCCGCTCCCCGCTACCTTTGCCGGCTTCTTCCCCATCACCCACAGGGCTGAAAGAACCACCCGCGCTATTTAATATCTCCTCACCAGGCAAAACAGCACTGTACATAGGAAATCTTTGCGGCGAATTGCGCACAATACCAAACGGGATGACAACAGACGCTATCTGAGCATATTTTTCGCGGCCGATCTTTGCGAACTGGTCTGCTGCCACATCAAAGATAAGGTCCAGCGACCCCAGCGAAATAACCCAGTAAGCGTGAAAATCTATGCCAAGCAATGCAGCTAATACTTTATCATATGGGGTTTTCACCAGCTCGCCTTCAAACGCATACCGGCCAACCAAAGGCTTAAGCCTGGCGGAGAATATTTCGCAGCCGTACGGATAGACGATGTTTTTGAAAAGAGAACGGTGATCCTCCAGTATCCCAGCCTTTACGGCGCCAAGGAAAACATTGAAATCGCTTAATAACTTTGCGTCTATGCTTCCAGTATAGTATTCGGCAATGGGAGAGAACTTATCAATATCCATAACCGTGTACATCTCAGAAATCTTTGGGGTATAGTGGAATAAAGTCCTTATGGCTTTATTTATCTCAAAAGCCTGTTCAAGTATTTGCATATCAGACATGGTCGTCTGCTTATTATTTATCAGTTCCATCATGCCAGACAATATCCTTTGATCGAGGATCTTCAAACCCCTGAGTAACTGCATGGCCTCAATCCTCTCTCTATATTTCTCTGACTTTAATCGCCCCAAAAGCATTTCCAGCAGCGTGTCCCTCTCCTGCTTGACATAACTGAAATCATCAAACCCGAAATCTTCATCTATGGGCGAAGAAGAAGATTTAATGATCACTTTCTTTACGCCGGGGATTTTCTTTGGATCAAGAAGAAGTTTTTTAAGAGACTGCTCGTCTATGCCGCATTCAAACTTGAGCTTAAGCCTCAAACTAATCATGCGTTGGCCGTCTTGCTCGTGTTCCGCTTCTTCGTTTAAGTCGGTAATACGGCCGTCCAACTTAAGAAGAGCGTCTGAAATATCGGACACGATCTCTTTACGGTCCGACGCCACAACAATGGCTTCCCGCTTGGTCTGCGCCTCGTAAAAAACCAAGAGGTCCGCCAACGCAATAACACCGGTGCCTATGGCAGCGTAGAGCTCATTGACATCCTGCAGCCCTTTAGATTTGGCAAAGACATTCATGAACGGATAACAATGTTTGCTCACCCGGCCGACATGTTCAACCACGGCCTTCTTGCCATCGCTGATCCATTTATTCATCTTGTTCTCAAAAAGGCTCCGCAAGACCAATTTGGCGCGGCTTGGTTGGATTATGGCCTCTATCGCTTCGAATCTCTCTTTGTTTAAAGCAACGCCGGATGTTTTTAGCGTAATGATCGCCCCTGTAGCCAAAGGATACATTTCATCCAGCTCTTCGCGGGCAAACTCTTTGACCGGTTCCTCACCGCTCTTACCTATCTTGATGTCAAAAAATCCAGCATAAGAAACGTTCAACTTATTGATCTCCGGCAGCGCCGCTAAATTTACCGGATACGAACCTTTGAGTAAATCGATGACTCGCATTTCCATGCCGCGCCACGTCTTTTCCAGGTACATCACAAAAGCCTTTTTCTCCAGGCTATGATATAAATGAGCATAATTTTCCTCAAAATCAGCTCCCAGCTCAATAGCATCAGCATCAAAAACCTGCTCGGTGCCAACAATATCAAAACCAATACCTTTGTAAATCCAATGGGCTTTGGCAGGCGGCACATAGCGCTCCTGAGACCCGCCGCTCAAATACTTCTTATACTCCGCAGGCGCCATGATCATGATCTCGTACGGCAAGAGCTCCTTATCCGGCGCCTCTTCTGTCAGGAAGCGCACATGCACAGCCTCATACCCTTTTTCCCACTTTAACTTAGGAACGACTTCGTACGGGTACTGTCTCTCGTTGAGCCAATTCGTAGCAAAGGTTAAAGCATCATCCGTCTGATCCGTGATTATACGAATGCCCATGACGTCATTAAGCTCTTTGGCCTGGGTGAAAACTGGGCGCCTGTCACTCTCAATCTTCTCATGGATACTATAAGTCGTCTTGACACGGCTTTCGACCTTAGCTGCAATGTTCTTCTCCTCCAGCCCCGCGGATAACTCTTCAACAACCTTGCCAAGCACTTCTTTCATTGCTCCGTACGAAAGACCCCAGGTATTCCTGCGCATCTGCCTGGCATCCTGGAATTTCTCGGGATCATGCAACTCAAAAGCCTTATTACGTAATCCTTCGAAAAGATCATAAGCATTCAAACGCGCTGCCAAAGGAATAAAAATGTGTTGGAGCTCGTTATAGCGATAATCCCTCTCCTCTTTCGTTGCCTCTTTTGAAACAGCCTGGAGCTTATCGGCAAAGACCAAAAGAAGCGTCAATGGATCCTCTTCGGTCATGAGGATAATGGCGTTCTGATAATTCTGAACTGTGCGGCTACCTTTGACATAACGGATATAGCCGCCGAGATATGGCCACCTGTCAACAATCCTCTGCAGCCTTAGAACCATCGCCTTAATTTTTTCCAGATCTTTATTTTTTAAAACCCAGCCCCCGCTCAGAGATTCTTCGCTAAGAGCCTGATCAAGTGCATCCCTCCCGGCCTTGTGCAAAACCGCTGCCAGAACTACTTCTATCGCAGCGCGCCATTCGATCAAGACCTGCGCTACTTTAAGGGCATGATTTAAATATGTTTCTTTAGATGCAAATTCCTTGGCGCGATACAGATCTTGCGCCAGATACATCGCTTCTTTCAAAACTTCTATGTCCTCTCGCCCATAATTTTGTTCTGTCTCAGTTATAACTCTTTTGACAAGCTCCTCTGCGGGCGATATCGGGCTGGAAGAAGTCTTTTTCGAAGAAACGGACCCCACAATAATGAGGCCATTGGCGTTAGGATATTCTTCCAGGAGCCAAAAGCGATGCGGATAGTTACTCGGCAGATATTCTAAAACCTCAATAGGCCTTCTTTCTTCATCGGAGGAACGTCTGATCGCTGCCGTATCAAGCTGCCGATTTGTTTCTCCTTCCCTATCCAGGCGAATGATAACAAGGCCGTTATCTTTGATAAGCTTAGCTGCGGCTCTAAGCATTTGGTGCAGATGCCACGGTGCATTGATAAAAATAATATCTTGGGATTTTGGCGAATAGGCCGACACAGCTTCAGCCACATCCATGTGGGCGGCGATGATATGCCGCTCTTCTGCTTTTTGCACCATAGCCCCGTCTTTTTCAACGGCAATCAGGCGGACGTCAAATCCAGCGCTGCGGAGCGCTGCCCTGATCTTGGATGCAAACCAGCCGTCCCCTGCGCCGATCTCCATGGCCGCCACCTGATCTGTGGAAATGTCATTTCGGATGATATTAATCAACGACGACTCAAACATTTTTGGGACAAAATCAAAGATCGGGATAGAGGCCTGGCGACAACCTATCTCGGCATCAATGTAAGCAACAGCTTCCAGGGCGTGCTTAACGAGATCATTATCCAGTGTTTCGCTGACAATAGCCACGAAAGAATCCTGCTGCGCGAAGAGTTTTGTTCCCAAATATGTTTTAAAAAGGGCTCCTTGATCCAAAACCACTTCCTTGCCATCGGCTAACCTAACCTTTATTGCGCCCTCTTCTGCATAGACAACCCTTTCGCTGCGGCCTTCAAACGGAACTTCTTCGCCTTTGGCAAAAGGACGCGTTTCAAGAACCAATGGCAACCTCTTGTTACTGATAAACTTAGCCTTCTCCGATACAACTGTAATAAGGTTGTTTGAAACAGGGCTGCTGGAGGAACGCAAGCCAAATGAGGCCATGCCATCTTCGATCATTGTCTTGTTGACGGTCTTGTAAATCTGCGCCTTGCTGGCGCCGATGCGTATAGGAATGACGATCCTGCGCTGCATCTGATCTTTTTCATTACACCCTGTAATTGGGGATGAGGCGCTGGGAACGGACTGCGAGGTCGCGGACGATATCAGCCTCTGCTGCGGGTAAATATTTCCACTCGCTGAGCGGATATGATTCGCAGCGCTCGTGGACCGTCCCGTCAGGCTGGATGCAATAGGCAAAGCAGTCGCGGCGCGCGGCATCATAGGCAGAGCAACAAAGGGCGCCGTCTGACCGCGCGAAGAAGAAACTGAACTGAAGTTTGCAGTTGACCATCCTACACCCCTTTCTTTTGCCTTATAATCGTTCCGATCTATCTTAGCGGGCGAACCTGATACATCTGCCCTTTTTATTTTCAAAACTACCCTTGCGCCATTATCAGCAAGAGGATCGGCATCGACAAACCAGCCACGGAAGGTCTGAGCGACCCCAAAGGGTAGTTTTATATTGACCGGTGAACTTCCATCGAGGTCTCCCGGATCGCGAGATTCTTCTCCCCGAAGGATATATCTGAGAGACGATGTACCGAAAACCGTCCTGACTAAAACAGGGGCCATCAACGGCAAAGGCGTGAAAACCGGGCTGGAGACGCCACCCGGGATTTTCTGATCAAGCCGAAAGGCCCTTTCGACCGCAGCAACCTTCTCTCCCAGAGTCTCAATCCAGGCAACTACTTCAGGCCGAAGATCCCCGTCCTTTCCGTACAAATCCTTGATCTTGTCCAAGGAGCTCCCTTTAAAAGAAAACGGCAGGTACCTCCCATACAACCGAAGATACGGCATCAATAAGGCGTCGGGATTTTGAAAATACGCAATAAATTCCCTGACCAAAAGATCGTGATCATTGTTAAAATCATAATCACTGAAAACCAATAGAATACGCGTAACCCGAGCCTGCTCTTCGGACGTGAGCCTATCCCACAAACGTCCATACGCGTCCGCAAGCAACGGCTCCGTAAAATATGCGGCATGGATCAATTCATGCTCGATCACAGCAAGTTTCTCCCCCTGCACCGTGCTAATCAAGGCGGCAACTTGCGTGGCTTGATAACCGAGACTGGTCTTCTTAAGCAATCCGCCGGCCAGGAGTTCTTTTTTCAGACGTATTTCTAGAATATTCAGAGAAATATTTTGTCTTGAGGCCTCTGTGAAGAACCGGGCGATGTCTAAGAGGCGGTAGTCATGCCCCCTGACTCCGCCGTGCAAATCCATCAGTTCCTTTTCATCCGCCAGTTGCCCGGGCCTAACCTCGACAAAGATCTGTATACGGCCCAGCATCCCGCCCTGAATATGCCGGTCAAAAAACCCGAAATAATAAATCGGCCGGCCTTCCAATTGACGGACAACATAAGGCTGCCTCTTGGAAAACCGGATCGCACGCAATTCTTCAGGCGATGAAAACCGTTCTATATCAACCTCCATCTGCAGCGGATAACCCGTTAACTCAGCGGCCCTTTGTTCCAAGACAACCGCTTTTTCAACCGGGATCTCCAGTTCCGCCGCCTGAACATCCGGAAACTTCCATTCTTTAGTACTCGGCAAATCAAACATGGCAATGAGGCCCGCGATCGACAGGAAGAAATACCGGATACGCCGCGCTTTAGGCCGGATATTTTTCCTGAACAATGCCGCTGTAAACACAAGAAATGTTACAAATTTAAGGCCGGGCGCCCCAATCAAACGGTTCATTAAATCCCCTGCTCGTTCCCTGCCCAGATACTTCAAGATCAAAGCCGAAAGCCTCATTTCCGAAAACCGGTCACGGACTGTTTGCCGGATGGGGCTGGAACCACTGCCCGGAACAGCAGCACTCTGACCCTCCCCCTGCGAAGATTCCGGTTCTTCCACAGGGGCCGAAGAAGATCCTTTTTTCCGTCCGGTTTCTCTCACGGTCAAATGGACATCGTAATTCCCGGAAAAAATATCCATCATGGCCATCACGCCTGACAATGGGATGGCAGGCCCGATGGCGATCCTGACCTTCCTCCCCCTGGTTACAATCGTTTTAATATTCACCTGAGCGGCCTTCAGCACCGCGGTTATGTCATGAAGAAGTCCGATCCGGTCGGCTTTACAGTTGACACTGATCACTGCCTCTCTGGCTTTTGCTCCGGCAACAGGAATCTGAATGATAAACTTAACGGGCCGCGCTAATCTTTCCATAACCACTTGCTTCTTCCCTGAATTAAATGCCAGCCAAATGTAAACTTCGCCAGGCGTCTTTAAATGAAGCGGCCCGAAATCATTCGGCAAAATCTCCTCCACCGCCCGATCCATCGCTTGTCTGGCGGCTTCAACCCCGTCATGAATATTCCTGGAAGAAAACATCCCTGCCCGCCCGTGAAGAGCGAGTTTATTCAAGTGGTCTGGTTTCCATCCGGTATTATCAAAATAATATTCAAACAAAGATTGACGTCCGATCGCTCTAAGCTTTTCATGAATTTCGGAAATAGTATGCCTCTGAAAAAATGAGGCGATCACATAATAAAATAACGCCGCCCTCGGTTGATCCAAGGCGACCTTCTCCAAAACTCCGACCTCATCTAAAATCCCAATCAAACGCCTGATATGCCCGCAACTTTGTTCCTGAACCTTGATCCCTTTCCGGGCTTGTTCCGTCAGCGTGAGAATATTCTCAACAGCGATGACCGATTGATCAATATACCGCATGTTGTTCAACCCCAGCGCATAAAAATTGCCGGTCAATCTGCGTTTAAACTCCCCCTCGATGCTGTCGGAATGCGCAAAGGCCAGCGAAGCCGCCAGGATGCTCCATTCGTCTCCCAGCAGATACACGGTTTTTTCCGCAAGCCCCAAAGCCGCCTCCAAATCCTGCGGTGTTGCTTCCGCGGCAAAATGAAAGGCCGTGCGCAGCAAGACTTCCTTCATGGTCATCCGCTCTCCGGCCAGCCTGTATCCGCGCCACACGTCGATAACAGCTTCCATCCGGTCATGGGATGTCTCCCTGACCAGGCTGGAAGCGATGAGCATAGGAGATGAACTATGCTTCTGATCCTCAAAATGGATCATGACCAACGCCGCGTTCAAAATATTAGATTGCCCGTTCTTATCCGCGATCTTGTGCTCAGAGAAAAAGCGGACGACACGCGGGCAATTCTCCTTAACGAAGCCGGAACGATGGCTGCTT
>MNVR01000037.1 GCA_001873995.1 Candidatus Phelpsiimicrobium noxiivivens | reverse complement strand
GGGTTGGCAGTGAGGACGCCCGAAGACCCCCGTAGCGGAAGGGGAACTGTCACGCTTTTGCGTGACGGGGAAACCACGGGAGGGTTTCCCAAAGGGGCTCGGGGGAAGAGGGCGGCCTCGTTGACAACCCCGAGGTTTTTTGTTGACCGTCCTTACCTATATATGCTAAAATTCTTAGGCTATGTGTAACATATACTTAGTAGGATTTATGGGCACGGGTAAAACTGAGACGGCTAAGCTTTTGGCTAAGCAGTTAAAGCGGGTGTTTGTTGATATGGACGATCTTATAGAGGCCAAAGAAAAGATGTTGATCTCTGAGATATTTAAGGCTAAGGGTGAGCCTTATTTTAGAAAAATAGAAAAAGAGGTAGTGGCTGAGCTGGCTAATAAAACAGGGCTGTGTATAGCGTGCGGCGGCGGAGCCTTTGCTATACAGGACAATATTGACCTTATGAAAAAAAGTGGTATTGTGATATGCCTTACATCCAGCCCTGAGACTGTTTTAAGAAGGACACAGAGTTCAACTCATCGCCCGCTTCTTAGCGTCACGGACCCTAAGTCTAAAATAGAAGCGTTGCTTAAGGAAAGAGAGCCTTTTTATGCGCAGGCGCATTATAAGATAGATGCCGATCAATTGTCCGTAGCGCAGACTGCCCAGAGGGCCTTATCTTGCCTAGACTTAAAATGAATACTTTAGAAGCCCTTGTTTTATTGAATATGGTGGAAGGTATTGGCTCTGTGCGTATAAAAAAGCTGATGGCCTTTTTTAAAGAGGCTCCGTGTATCTTTAAAATAAGCGCGCATGAATTGGCCGCGACCGGTATTTTGAATTCTGTCATGGCCCGAAAGGTTGAAGACGCGCCAAGGCGGTATTCAGCTCAACAGGAGATCAAGGATGCTGCCAAACAGGGCGTGCGGATCATAACGCTTTTTGACGAAGGGTATCCTAAAATTTTAAAAGAGATCTACGACCCGCCATTCGTATTATATGCCAAGGGTGAGTTTATCGGCGCGGATGCTAATGCCGTGGGTGTTGTTGGATCCAGAGGGGCATCTGCTTATGGTATGTCGTGCGCTGATATATTTTCAAGCAAGCTCTCCCGATACGGCTTGACGATTGTATCAGGATTGGCGCGTGGTATTGATACTGCGAGCCATAGGGCTGCCTTGAACGCTAACGGTCGCACCATAGCGGTCTTAGGCAGCGGTTTAAACAACATCTATCCCCCTGAGAATGAAGGGTTGTTTGCCGAGATCGCGGAAAAAGGTGTTGTGGTTTCGCAGTTTGCTCTGAATACCGCGCCTTTGGCATGTAATTTTCCTATTCGTAATCGTATAATAAGCGGTTTATCCAGGGGCGTGCTTGTGGTAGAGGCATCGTTTAAGAGCGGCGCTCTTATTACAGCGCGTTTTGCTTTGGAACAGGGGCGGGAAGTATTTGCCATTCCTGGCAAGGTTACCTCTGAGACTTCATCAGGGGCCAATGAGCTTATCAAGCAAGGGGCAAAGATGGTCACCCGGCCAGAAGAGATATTGGAAGATCTCCAGTTTAATTTTACTTTTATTCATGACGAGCCAGTGGACAAACATCAGGCAGGGCTTAACGCGAAAGAATTGTCTATAGCAGGGCTTCTGACCGATGAGCCTAAAGGCATAGATTTTATATCAGAGCAAGCGGGTTTGGGCGTGGCTGACATTATGTCTATTTTGGTACAGCTTGAATTAAAGGGGTTTGTCAAACAGCTACCGGGAAAAAATTTTATTAAAGCGTCATAAAATAAGAAGGGATACATGGCAAAAAAATCAATGGTTATCGTTGAGTCTCCGGCAAAGGCCAGGACTATATCAAAATACTTAGGTAAGGATTATTCCGTAGTTTCTTCTATGGGGCATATTATTGACTTGCCTCAAAAAAAATTAGGGATAGAGGTAGAGAGTGGTTATAAAATGAACTTAGGGATCATCCCAGGCAAAAAAAATCTGCTTGCCAATCTCAAAAAAATGGCTAAAGGCATGGATGTGATCTATTTCGCGACAGACCCTGACCGCGAAGGTGAGGCTATAGGATGGAATTTAAAAGAGTGGTTAAAACTAAAAGATCAAAAGAGCTTTCGCGTGGAGTTTCATGAGATAACTAAAAGCGCTATTGACGCGGCATTCAAGTCCCCGCGTCAGTTTGATGAGGATAAAATAAAGGCGCAACAGGCCCGCAGGGTATTGGACAGGCTGGTCGGTTATTTTTTAAGCCCTTTATTGTGGCGCAAAGTGACGCGGGGCTTAAGCGCTGGCCGTGTCCAGTCCGTGGCGCTTCGTCTTGTTGTTGACCGCGAGCGCGAGATCCAGGCGTTTAAACCTAAGGAATATTGGAGCATAGAAGCCGATTTTAAGAAAAAAGAGGCTCTTTCTAAAGATGATAAGAAGGTTTTTAAAGCTTCGCTTGACAAAATAGGCTCAGAAAAAATTGAGCTCTCGGCGCAGGCCGAAGCCTCAAAAGTCGTTGCTGATCTGACAGGTAAGGATTTCGTTGTTTCCGGAGTTGAGAAAAGCATTAAAAATAGGAATCCCTTACCGCCGTTTATTACGAGTTCCCTTCAGCAAGATTCGTTCAATAAGCTCAGATTCAGCCCGGTAAAGACGATGATTATCGCCCAGCAGCTTTATGAAGGTATAGAGTTGGGTGAAGAAGGCCCGGTTGGTTTGATCACATATATGAGGACGGATTCTGCTCAGGTGGCTCAGTCGGCTATAGCTGAGGTGCGCGAATATATTAAGGCCGGCTTTGGGGGTGATCATCTTCCTGAAACGCCGCGCGTCTATAGATCAAAGAAGTCGGCTCAGGAAGCTCACGAGGCGATAAGGCCGACGTCTGTCGCCAGGGCGCCAAAAGATGTCGCGTCGCATCTTACGGCAGAGCAAGCCAAACTTTATGAATTGATATGGAAGAGATTTGTGGCCAGCCAGATGAATCCGGCGCGGATGGAATTGACGCAAGCCGTTATAAAGAGCGGTAAGTATCTATTTAAGGCGGCCGGGAGCGCTGTTGTTTTTAATGGTTTTACGGCTCTTTATAAGACCGAAGATGAAGAGGGCTCAGATGAAGAGAAAAAGAATATTTTGCCTTTGCTTAAAGAAGGTGATCATCTGGATCTGGTCCAGGTGCTACCATCTGGGCATTTCACTAAACCGCCCGGGCGTTTCTCTGAAGCGTCGCTCATAAAAGCCCTGGAAGAAGACGGTGTGGGCAGGCCGAGCACTTACGCGCCAACGATCTCTACCATAGTCAATCGTGATTATGCGCGCCGCGAAAAAGGTTATCTTATGCCGACGGACTTGGGCACCAGGGTGAGTGAACTATTAGTCAAATATTTCCCTCAGGTAATGGATATTGCTTTTACCGCCCATATGGAAGAAGAGCTGGATATGGTGGAAGACGGCAAGGCCAACGGCATAAGCATATTAAATGAGTTTTACGCGCCCTTTAAGGAAAAGCTGGATTTCGCGTCCAAGGATATAGTTAAAGAAGTTATTTACTCTGATGAGAAATGTGAGCTTTGTGGTAAGCCTATGGTAGTTAAATGGGGCCGCAAGGGAAAGTTTTTAAGCTGTTCCGATTATCCTACGTGCAAGAGTTCAAAGTCTATTTCTAGCGGCGTCAAGTGTCCGGAGCCGGAATGCGGTGGTGACCTGATACTACGGCGCTCTTATCGCGGCCGGTCTTTTTACGGTTGTAGTAAATATCCTAAGTGTCACTTTACCTCGCGCGACCTGCCAGACACAGAGGCCGCGGGCCCCAGCGTCTTGCCAAGCGGGGCTAAGCTTCAGGCTGAGCCGAAAAGCGAGACAGAGTCAAATTGAGTGTTACATTTTGAGTCAGACTGAAAATGTAACAATGGGTGACAATGGAACGACATATTGATAAGTTTTTAAGGTACTTGGAAATTGAAAAGAATTCATCGCCGCATACCCTGGTTAATTATAGGCTTGATCTTGAGGAATTCGCGGGTTTTGTAAAAGGTATTGATGTTGAAAAGATAGATTATCTTCTTGTGCGTAAATATCTCGCGCATTTAAAAGAGAAGAACCTCACTGCCCGCAGTGTGGCCCGTAAGTTGTCTGCTTTAAGGAGTCTTTTCAGGTTTCTTATAAAGGAAGGGTTTTTAAAGCTTAATCCTACTGCCGCCATTCATTCGCCTAAACAAGATAAGTTCCTTCCAAAATTTTTGACTGAGGCAGATGTAGTTAAGCTGATAGAGGCGCCTGACTGTGATACGCTTAAAGGCCTGCGCGACACGGCCATCCTTGAGACGCTGTATTCTACCGGCATGCGCGTGTCGGAACTCTGTTCTTTGACCGATGAGGCGGTTGATTTTATAGGCGCGACGGTCAAAGTTATGGGCAAAGGCAAGAAAGAGAGGATGCTGCCTATAGGCGAGCGGGCGCTGCGCGCCATAAGGAATTATTTGAAGGAACGAAATATCCAGTCAAGAGCGGTTTTTTTAAATAAGAACAAAAAACAATTAGGGCCCCGCGGTATACGTAAGATGATGGACGTCTATATTCGTAAGATAAGCTTAAAAGAGCATATTTCTCCGCATACGTTGAGGCATTCATTCGCGACTCACTTATTAGACCGCGGCGCTGACTTAAGAAGCGTGCAGGAACTTTTAGGCCACGCCAATCTTTCTTCAACGCAGATCTATACGCACCTAACTACAGAAAAATTGAAATCCGTATACGAAAAGTCGCACCCGAGGGCGTAGCATTACAAAAACAAATTGGAATTAATGGAGACCGATCGTTTACAATTAGTCTCAATAAGTTTCAAACAGTTTCTATGAGTTTCCAATATATGCTTTATTTAATTTACGACATATTGTTATTTTTCGCGGCTCTCGTTTATCTTCCTTTTTATGCTTTGCGCGGAAGGGTGCATCGGCGCCTTTTTGTAAGGCTTGGGTTTTTTAAGGACGATTTTTTTAAAATGATACGGGGTAAGGACGTTGTTTGGATACACGCTGTGAGCGTGGGAGAAGCGCGGACATGCGAATCTTTAGTGAGATTATTCAGGGAGAACTGGCCTGAGAAGAAGATCATTGTCTCCACAGTTACGCCTACGGGATATGAGCTCTTGCGTAAAATATTAAAAGAGCCGGAGCTGATATTCTACGCGCCTTTAGACATCTCGTTTGTCGTTAACAAATTCTTAGCCGCCATTCATCCTTCGTTTTTGGTCATTATGGAGACCGAGATCTGGCCTAATCTGATACGCTTGAGCAAACGTCAGGGTTGCCGCGTAGTGGTGGCTAATGGCAGGATATCGGACCATTCTTACGGCGGTTATCAGAGGATAAAACGCTTGCTTGCTCCTATTTTAAATGATGTCGATCTTTTCTGCATGCAGACTGATCTGGCTGTGGATAGGATAACGGCGTTGGGCGCGAGCCGCGATAGGGTAAAAAATACGGGGAATATAAAATTTGATATTTCATCTGGCATCATAGAGTCTGGCGCGGTAGCGCGATTAAAGAAATTTATCGGTGATTCTTTCCTTTTGATCGCTGGCAGCACGCACGAGAATGAAGAGGAAATGCTGCTTGGTATCTATGCTTCGCTGCGAAGGGATTTTAATAATTTAAGGCTGCTTATAGCGCCGCGCCATGTCCAGAGGGTGGATTCGATACGGCGGTTAGTGAAGTTGCAAGGATTAGAGGCGGCGTATTTTTCAAATCTCAAGAATTTGGATCTAAGCGCTGTAGTGCTTCTGGACACAATAGGCGACTTAAACTCTTTGTATAAGCTTTGCGACATCGCTTTCGTAGGAGGAAGCCTTGTTAACAAAGGCGGCCACAATCCTATTGAACCGGCATTATTTTCCAAGCCCATAATATTCGGTAAATACATGGGTAATTTTAAAGAGATCAGGGATATTTTTATAAGTGAAAAAGCCGCCTTGGAAGTGGACAGCGCCGCGGGCCTGGAATATGAATTACGGCGCTTGCTCGCCGATGAGGCAGAGAGGAAGGCGTTGGGCCAGAGCGCGCGCGGGCTTCTTGATAAGAATAAGGGGGCAGCGCTCAGGACTTTTGCCGAGATCAGGAAGGTCGTAACGGGATGAATGGGTTGAAAATTTTTTATACGCAAAACAAGATCACAGCGGCTTATATCGTTCTTTGGCCGTTATTGTCCATTTTGTCCTGTGTTTTTAATTTTCTTCTTTTTGCCCGGGCATTTTTTTATAGGATCGGTATTTTTCATTCCTATAGGCCTGGCCTTAAAGTTATCAGCATAGGGAATATTACTTTAGGCGGAACCGGCAAGACCCCTTTCGCCGCGTATTTGGCAAAGCGCTTAAGATCAGAAGGCCATAGGGTGGCTATTTTACTTAGAGGTTATAAAAGGCCGCTACAAAGTGACGGTATGGGCTCGGATGAATATAATGCCGTGGGGGATGAGGCGAGTATGCTTAAAAGCGCTTGCGGCGAAGGCATTGAGGTACTTGCCGATAAAGACCGTGTTTCTCTGGCGCAACAGCTGCAAAGGCAGAAAATCGTTGATACGGTCATACTTGATGACGGATTTCAGCACTTTAGGTTAAAAAGAGACCTGGATATCGTGACCATAGACGCGAGCTCTCCTTTCGGCAACAAGTTAATCCTACCGTTGGGCCATTTACGCGAACCGCTCAGTTCTTTAAAAAGGGCTGATTGTTTTTGTCTGACTCGCTGTGACGAGGCATCCGAATACATGATAGGTGAACTTAGGGATTTTTTGAACCGTTTAAATCCTGAAGCTCTTGTGCTAAAAGCATTTTATTGTCCCGTATCTTTATATGACTTGAAAAAAAATATTAAGGAACCTGTATCTTTTCTTAAAGGCAAAAATGTCTGCCTGATGGCAGGTATCGCGGATCCATTTTCTTTTTTAAAGACCGTCAGGGACCTGGGGGCCGGTATTTCCTTAAAAATATTTTTTGATGACCATCATCATTATAGCCCGGGGCAGATCAGGGATGTGGCCCTTAGGTGCGGGAACGCGAAAATAAAAACGGTTGTGACGACCGAGAAGGACGCGGCGCGCTTGTCGGGATTTATTTTAGGTGCCGGAGACTTGGGAGTAGATTTTTTTGTTTTGAAGATCGCGCTAAAGATCGTAGAAGGAGAAGAGGCGTTAAGTGGCAGATTACATATTTTATATAATACTTAAAATAGTTGTCTTTTTTTTAAGGTTCCTGCCTATCGCGGCCTGGCTTGTTTTTGCCAGGTTCTTAGGGTGGGCGTATTATTACGTGGCAGGCAAAAAGAACGTGAGGGCCTACGCGAATTTGAAACTTGCTTTCAGAGATCAAGGGCAACGCGCGTTGAAAAATATCCTGAAAGGTATGTATCAGAGGTTTGCCCAAAATCTTATGGAGGCGTTCTATCTGCCTTATGTTGATGAGGATTACATAAGGAAATATATCCGCATTCCCGATAAGCCGGTTGTTGAAGAGGCTTTTGTTCCCGGCCGCGGCATTATCTTTTTAGGCTCCCACGCTGGAAGCTGGGAGTTGTCAAATATCGCCTGCGCTATGCTTTTTTCTAATAAAAGCGCGTACGCGATGTTAGCTCAACCGCAGGCCCGCCATAAAAGATTAGACGCCTTTTTAAATACTTTAAGGGGATCTAAGAAATGCCATGTGATCAGGGTGGATGAATTAAAAAAAATGGTTGAGCATTTAACCGGCAACAATATGTTGGGCGTTGTAGTTGATCACGGAGGCAAAGAAGGCGTTCCAATAGAATTTTTTGGAAAACAGGCTATGACGCCTGTTGGAAGTGTCAAGCTGGCCAGTAAACTCGGTTCTAAAATAGTTCTCGCTTTTATGCGCAGAACAGGCGGGCCGTATCATGAGATGTATTTTAAGCCTTATGAATTGGTCAAGACGTCCGACGCGTCGCAAGATATTCGGACTAACCTAACGAATATAAATAAGATCTTTGAGGACTGGATCACACGCTACCCGCAAGAGTATCTGTGGTTTTATAAGAGATGGAAGTATTCGCCTCAGAAGAATGTCCTTGTCCTTAGCGACGGTAAAATAGGGCATATTAAACAATCCCTGGCTGTAGTAGATATGGTCAGGAGCGCGGGTTTCAAAGTTAAGAGTGACGTAGTTGTTCTTGAGTATTTGCGCCGTCGTTTTAATCACGCGCTTTCACTTATCGGCTTCTTGTTTGGAGCCAGAGCGGCGCTGTCCTGTTTGCCGTTCTTTCTTAAAAAAAAGGTGCTTGGCGATATTATGCGATACGGTTACGATATGGTAGTTTCCACGGGTTCTTTGCCGGCAGTCATTAATCTGGCTGTTGGCGTTCAAGATGACGCGAAGTCTGTGGCAGTAATGAGACCGGGTATATTGCCTATTAAACGCTTTGATCTGGTAATAATGCCTGAGCATGACAGCCCGCCTTCCTTAACTAATGTTTTGGTGACCGCGGGGTCTTTGAATACGGTGAGCATTGAGTCCATGAAACGCGATTTTGAAGGCCTCGCGTCGCTTTATCCTTCTTTGAACGAAGCGGCTTTAAGCGGCAAATTAAAGATCGGTATTTTGATAGGAGGGCATTCCAAAAATTATAAATTGACTAAAGATATCGTGGCCTTCTTGTGCGGCCAGCTCAAAAAGGCATTAGACGATTTTGACGGCCAGCTGTTCCTTACAACTTCCCGCCGCACGCCTATGGATGTTGTAGGTTTATTGAAAGGCTGTTTTAAAAACTATCCCCGCGTTAAACTTTTTGTGATCGCGGCCGAAGATAATCCTCAAGGGACTGTTGGCGGCATTTTTTATCTTTGCGACATTGTTATTGTTTCGGGAGAGAGCATATCCATGGTATCTGAGGCAGTGGCATCGGGTAAGCACGTGGTTGTATTTGAACCTCGCTCAAGGACAAAAGATAATAAAGTCAGAAGGTACCTTAATTTTCTAGCCGACAGAAAATATATATACCTGCTTAAGTTGAATGATATTTATGATAAGCTGTCCTGGATCATTTCAGAAAAACCAAAACCTAATACACTGGATGCCAAGACGCAGATCTTAGAAGGTTTAAGAAGGATATTGTAATGAATATTTTGCAGATCTTGCCTCAACTTAACGTCGGCGGTGTTGAAACCGGGACTGTGGATCTTGCCAAGTACCTTGTTAAGAACGGCCATGGCTGTGTTGTCATATCGGGCGGCGGCGATCTGGTCAGGGAACTTGAGGACTCCGGCATCAAGCATTATACTTTGCCGGTTGATAGCAAGGCCTTTTGGGTCATGTTAAGAACTGCAGGGAGGGTCGCCCAGATCATTCGGCAAGAGAGAATAGATATTTGCCACGCGCGTTCCCGTGTGCCTGCCTGGGTCGGTTTTATGGCCACGCGAAGAGCGAATGCCGTACTGTTGACTACTGCCCACGGCCATTACAGCAGTCATATTTTTAGTTATATGATGGGGCAGGGCAAGTATACGATCGTGCCGAGCGCGGTTATAGGTAAACATATGATAGAAGATTTTGGCGTGCCGTATGAGAATATCCGCCTTATCCCGAGAAGCGTGGACCTGGAAAAATACCCTTTTAAGGGGCTTAAAGAGCGCAGAGGTAAAGAGTTCGTTGTGGGCGTTATTGGCAGGATCACGCCTATTAAGGGGCAGATCTATTTTTTGAAAGCCATGGCTAAGATACTTCAGTCTGCTTCGGAGGTTACGGCGCTGATCGTTGGAGGTGTTTCCGCTGGCAAAGACTCTTACATGGAGGAGTTGGAAGTCTGGATGAGGCGTTTGGGGTTAACAGGCTCTGTAACTTTTTTGGGGAATAGGCGCGATATACCGGAGATACTTTCCGGCCTGGACTGCTTGGTAATGCCTTCTATAGCGGAAGAATCTTTTGGCAGGGTTATCGTAGAAGCTCAGGCCAGCGGCGTGCCGGTCGTCGCCGCAAAGGTGGGCGGAGTTGTTGAGATCATTGATGACCAGATAAACGGGCTTCTTGTATATCCTAAGGATTACGATGGCATAGCTAACGCCGTTTTGAAGATATTTCAAGACGAGCCTTTTGCCCGCGGGTTGGCCGCCAACGCCAGAAAAAAAGTGGAAGAGAAATTCTCTCTTAAAAAAATGGCTGATGATACCATAAGAGTATACGAGGAAGCCCTTACGGCACCGCGTATATTGGTCATTAAGATAAGTGCCATAGGGGACGCTATTCTGGCTATTCCTACTTTTAAGGCGCTAAGGTCAAAATTTCCAACTTCTAAAATAGTCTGTCTCGTGGGGATGGAGGCTAAGGATGTCTTCGGGCGCTGTCCTTATATTGATGAGTTGGTTGTCTATGATATTAAAAATAAAGAAAAAGGCTGGCGCGGGGTATATAAGGTGGCTAAGAAACTGATGCGCCGCAGGTTTGATATTGTAATTGATCTGCAGAATAACAAAAAAAGCCATATCTTAAGTTACGCTACTTTTAGCGCCCGGCGCTATGGATATGATAACGGTAAATTTAGTTTTCTTTTAAACCATAAGATAAAAGATACGCCCTGGGCTGTCGGCCCCGTAGAGCATCAATTCCGCGTTTTAAAAATGTTGGGTATTGATTATAACGGTGAGGCGCTGGAGTTGTGGCCAACACCTGAGGACAGTAAATTTGCTGAAGCATTTTTATCTCAGTCGGCGCCCGAAAGAAAACTTATAGGTGTTAATATAGGCTCAAGCCCGCGATGGCAGAGTAAGCGCTGGCCATATAAAAGATTTGCTCAACTATGCGGCCAGCTGATGGCTAAAGGTTACCGTTGCCTTTTGACGGGGGACGTCCACGATGCCGCGATAGCTAAGAAGATATTAAAAGAGATGAAGGCGGAGCCTTTGTGTTCAGTCGGCCGCACTACTCTAATGCAGTTGGCAAGCCTTATAAAAAAATGCGATTGTTATGCGACCGGAGATTCCGCGCCCATGCACGTGGCTGCCGCCGTAGGAGTTCCTTTTGTGGCATTTTTCGGCCCTACGTATTCGGGCAGGCATTTGCCTTTGCCAAGTTCATCTATTGTATTGCAGAAAGGCTGTGTGCCTTGTTATAAAGAGGCCTGCAGAAAGAAAGAACACGAGTGTATGGAGAAGATAACCGTTCAGGATTGCCTCGCTGCTATAGAGGAGCTGTTGAAAAATGGAGGATCAGAAGACGCAAGACGAAAGACGAAAGACGAAAAAAAATCTGTCATC
This sequence comes from Candidatus Phelpsiimicrobium noxiivivens, assembly GCA_001873995.1. Lineage (GTDB taxonomy): Bacteria > Omnitrophota > Gorgyraeia > Velamenicoccales > Velamenicoccaceae > Phelpsiimicrobium > Phelpsiimicrobium noxiivivens. Next base: position 13,036 of record MNVR01000037.1, on the reverse strand, counting down.
TGACAACTGTTATCTAGTCTCTGAAAATTATGAAAGTACTTTTATTAGCTAACCACGTAAATTTTGGCGGTATCACGGCGTATATGCAGAATCTCTGCCAAGCCCTGTCAGGCAAAGATGGTTTTGAATATGTAGTCGCGTCGCGCGGCGGGGATCTTGAAAAAGAGTTAAGCTCCTGCGGTGTAAGGCATATCCGCGTTCCCTTATCAACAAAATGCGAGGTAAGCCCGAAGGTGTTCTTATCTTTTTTAAAATTGCTACCTATCGTAAAAGCTGAGGGTATAGGCCTATTTCACGCGAATACGCGCGTTACTTCAGTTTTGGCTTCTTTGTTGTCTTTAGCGACAAAGAAGCCGTATATCTCAACGTGCCATGGTTATTTTAAGCCGCGGATGAGCCGCAGGTTTTTTCCATGCTGGGGTAAGAAGGTCATTGCTATAAGTGGCCAGGTTAAGCAGCATTTGATAGAAGATTTTAAACTTAGCCCATCGCGTATTGAGTTGATATATAATGGTGTAGATTTAAAAAAATTCTGTTTTCATTCTGAGCAGGAGGCCCGCCTTGAAAAGCTAAAACTTGGCCTTGATCTAAATAAGAAGATAGTAGGCCACATAGGCAGGCTTTCATCTATTAAGGGCCAGAATGTGTTAGTCTTGGCTGCCGAGCGGATGATATCTGAGGGACAAAATGTCCAGTTCCTCATTATAGGTGAAGGAGGCGAAGCCTCTGAGCTTAAGCGCCTTATACGAGAAAGACATTTGGAACATAGCGTTTTTATGGGGCCTTCAACGCCGGACACCTCGTTAGCATTAAGCCTTATGGATGTCTTTTGTATGCCTTCTTTGCAGGAGGGATTGGGTATCTCTATTTTAGAAGCCTTGGCTCAGGGTGTCCCTGTGGTGGCTTCGCGCGTGGGAGGCATTCCTTCTATTATCAAGGACGGCGAAACGGGCCTTTTGTGCCCGGTTGGAGATGTTGGTTCTTTTTCGCGGGCTTTATCAAAGATATTGAACGACAACGCGTTGGCCGCGAGCCTTGTTGAAAAGGCGAAGCAGACAGTAAGAGAAAAATTTTCTTTAGATACTATGGCCCGGAAGACAAGGCGTCTTTATGTTTGAAGATTTTTCTGCTAAGGAGCGTATCCTGGTAGTTGAAGTGAACTGGCTAGGCGACGTATTGTTCTCAACGCCGGCTATCAGGGCCATAAGGGCGAGATTTCCTGGCGCCTATATTGCGGCCCTTGTTGTTCCGCGCTGCAGGGCATTGTTGCATGGGAATAATTATCTAGATGAAGTTATGGTGCTTGATGAAGAAGGCCGGCATAAGGGCCCTATCGGCAAGCTTAGGCTTATCGCGGAGTTAAGAAGCAGGAGGTTTGATACGGCCTATATCTTGCGCGCCTCTTTGACGCGCACCCTTTGTATTTTTTTAGCAGGTATAAAAAAAAGGATAGGCTATGTTAATAAAAAGAGTGATTTTCTTCTTACTCAGAAGGTGCCTGTGCCTAAAGGAGGCCTTCATCGGGCAGACATTTATTATTACCTTGTGGCGAAGACAAAAATACCTGATGGTGAAAGGCATTATGATTTTTTTGTCTCTTCCGAAGACAGGAAATTCATAGACGGATTTTTGCAACAGCATAGCCTGGGGGCAGGTAAAAGAATAGTCGTTTTGCATGTCGGAGGCAATTGGGATCTAAAGCGTTGGCCCAAAGAATATTTTGCCGATATTGTTGATGAGCTGATCAGCCATTATGGAGCTGACGTTATAATTTCAGGGTCTTTTGTGGACCATATTCTGGCGAAAGAAATATCTGATCTGGCCAAACATAAACCCTTTATCGCTTGTGGACTAACGACTTTAAAGCAGTTGGGCTGCCTTTTCGCGAAAAGTGACCTTGTTATATCCGCTGATTCAGGGCCGTTACATATAGCTATGGCTATGCAGGCCAGGGCTGTATCGCTTTTTGGGCCAACATCGCCAGAGATGACAGGGCCTTTTGGACGTGGTGACTTTTCTGTGCTTAGAAGCAAGGATATGCCGTGCGCAATACCTTGCTATAATCTTGAATGTAAGGATAATATATGCATGCGTTCTATTTCAGTTCAGCAGGTCTTAGATGAGGTTGAAAAACGGGGATGGTTGAAAAGGCTGAAGTAAAGAAGATACTATATATTACTATGAGCAATTTGGGCGACGCCATGATGGGGTTGCCAGCTTTTGATCTTTTAAGGAGGGAATGCCCTCTCGCGAAGATCACGGTAATCGCCGGGCCGCGCACGAAATGTGTCTTTGAATATCATCCTGAAGTTGATGAGCTGATAGTGTTTGATAAACACGCGCCATTGCGGCAAAAGATAGGCCTATTCTTTAAGCTAAGAAGAGCGGGTTTTGACTGCGTCGTGGACCTGAGGAACACGTTCTATCGCTTTGGTGTGAGCGCTAAATATAAGAATCCGGCATTTAATATTTTTCCTGCCTGGATCGTCCACAGCAGTCAGAAACATCTTTATAAGGCGTTTACCGCCATTAAGGGCTTATCTGTTGACGAGGAGGCATTTATTGAGGTGTCATCCAGGAGAAATCCGTCTTTTATAGCTCCGGGAGACCATGTTTATATTGAGGAGCTTTTAAAGAATAATAACGTTTCAAAGGATGAAGAACTGGCCTTGGTCGCGCCCGGCGCGAGAAGCAGCTTAAAACGATGGCATAAGGAGGGATACGCTCAGGTTATATCCGAGATAAGAAAGAAATATGGTTATAAAGTCGTTGTTATCGGAGACGCAGGCGAAGCGGCAATGGTTAACGAGATCATAGGCGCGTCAGGCAGCGACGCCATCGATCTATGCGGTAAGATGGATTTTGGACAGCTTTGCAGCCTTATCCAGCGCTCCAAGCTCGTCATATGCAACGACAGCGGTGTTTTACATATAGCCAGTTATTTGGACAGGTTTGTTGTTGGTATTTATGGGCCGTCAGATCACAAAGAATTTGGGCCATGGTCTAAGAGGTGTATCGCGGTCAGGAAAAATATCTTATGCTCCCCTTGCGGCAAGGCTACCTGCCGTTATGACGAAGAATGTATTAAGACCGTTACGCCTTATGATGTATTATTGGCAGTGCGGCTTGTATTGGAGGGCCGGGGAGCAAACGTCCACGAAAACCGGTACAAGAGGATCCTTGTTGTCCGCACAGACCGCATTGGCGATGTTTTGATATCAACGCCTGTTGTCAAAGCGCTGCGCGATAATTATCCTATGAGTTATATCGCTATTATGGTCTCTCTTTATACCAAAGACCTTGTTGAGGGTAATCCTTACTTAGATAGCGTCATCATTCTTGACAAGGATAAAAAGCACAAAGGCCTTTTCGCGACTTTGGGTTTAAGCCGCAGTTTAAAAAATATGAAATTTGATGTCGCGATCATTCTGCACCCTACGGTGCGTGTTCATCTTATATGTTTTTTAGCGGGCATAAAAGAACGCATCGGCTATGACCGTAAGGCCCCCTATTTTTTAACGACCGTTATTAAGCATACGAAACAGTATGGGGCGCGTCATGAAAGCGAATACAACTTTGATCTTTTGAAACCTCTTGGTATTTTGGAGGTCAATAAGGAACTCTATATGCCTATAAAGGCGTATTCAGAAAACTTGGTGCGTGAGGTATTAAAAGACGCGGGGGTCACACCGCGCGACCGGCTGGTCGTTATACATCCTGCTTCAAGCTGTTTGTCGCGGCGTTGGCCTATTTCTAGATTCGCTCAGCTTATAGATAGGTTGGCCATGTCTTTTCGCGTCAAGGTTTTGATAGTCTCGGATTCTATCCATAGTGATATTTCTAAAGAGCTGGTTTCTTTGTCAAAAACAAGGCCTATTGATATGTCGGGCCGTTTTGATCTAAGCGGACTGGCGAGCCTATTTAAGAGATGCGCGCTTGTTATCTCTAATGATTCAGGGCCTGTACATATGGCTGTGGCTGTTAAAACTCCGGTTATCTCTATTTTTGGAAGGAATCAACCGGGCTTAGGCCCGGCGCGGTGGAGGCCCTTGGGCGTTACTGATATATTTTTGCATAAAAATACGGATTGCTCGCCGTGTTTAGCTCAAGACTGCGTTAATAATTTTAAGTGCCTTGAGGCTATAAGCGTAGACGAAGTGTTCGCTTGCGCCGGGAGGCTTTTGAATAGATCGCAACAAAAGTCAATTAACAATAACTTAACTCCGAGCTTAAAGATAAGTCAAAATTCTCATAGGAATGAAGACATTCCAAATAATGACAATTTTGACTCAAAGCTTCGGAGTTAATCCCGTCAGAGACGGGATTAAGGAGGGCAGGATGAAAGAAATGAAGATCAGCGCTGTTGTCGGTGTGTCTGTAACGGTATTGGCTGTGGTCACGGCGTTCGTTTTTAGTTTTGCCACCGTAGCTTACCAGAAGCAAGTTGCCAAATTAGTCAAGGTTAACAAAGAGTATAAACGAACCATGGAAGAATATAAGTCAGCTTTAGAAAATATAAAAAATGAGATCTCAAAAGCCGGGATCAATGTCCAGTAGTCGCAGTGGCGCATACCGGATTATCCAATTGGTCCGGGTATAGCTGCCGCAGAAAGCGGCGCACCGGCGCAATACCGATCAGCGCCGGGTGTAGCAGAAATATACAGAAAGGTCAAATGAAAAATATTATATGGGTTTTAGCGGTTTTGTGCGCGTTTGTCGCGGGATTTTATGTTTCAGCTAACAGTGTATCCGCCAAATACCGTGAGGAGATCGTGCGCCTTAAGGGTGAATCGTCTATTTATAAGGCCGAGTCAGAGAAATACGCCCAGACTATAAGGTCTATACGCGAAACAGCGGCTCAGGCTACTGTCACTGAAAAGGCGCTATAGTTTGATGTAGGATTGAAACATTGGTTGACGCTGTAGCAAGGTATTGCTATAATTCTCATCTATTCTTCATAAAGGAAGGGCCTAACACCATGGACCTAACTAAGTTAAAGACTTATTCTATCAGGAAGAGAAAGAGCAAGGTCAATAGGCAGGAATTCGCCCATATATTGAAAGCGGGTAGCAGTTTTAGCGATTTTCTGAATTCTCTTCCCGATATCCTCAAAGCAAAAGATCTGAAAGAGGTAGTCGCGGTTATTGTAAGAGCCCGCGAAAAGAATAAGCCGGTGATGTTCTTAATGGGGGCGCATGTCATAAAGTGTGGCCTGTCGCCTATAGTTATAGAGCTCGTCCGGCGTGGTATCGTAACGTCGGTGGCGTTAAACGGCGCGGGCGTGATCCATGATTTTGAACTTGCTTTTTGTGGTGAGACTTCTGAAGACGTATTAAGCGCTTTGAAAGACGGCACCTTTGGTATGGCGCGCGAAACAGCTGATTTTATCAATACAGCTGTTAGCGATGGTGCCAGAGGAAGCCACGGTTTTGGAGAGTCATTTGGTTTAAAGATAGAAAAGGAGGATCTTAAATTTAAAGATCTAAGTATAGCCTTTACGTGCCTTAAGAAAAAGATACCATTGACCGTGCATGTGGCTATAGGCACGGATATTATTCATCAGCACGCTTCTTTTAGCGGAGCGGATACTGGAGAGGTTTCGGCGCGCGATTTTAGGCGATTTACCGAAGAGGTGGCTAAGCTAGGCTCCGGAGGAGTCGTAGTCAATATAGGCTCTGCGGTAATTTTGCCGGAGGTTTTCTTAAAGGCCCTGAGTGTCGCGCGCAACCTGATTGGTAAAGTTGAAGGTTTCACGACAGTAAATATGGATATGAATTTTCATTACAGGCCATTCCAGAATATAGTGTCACGCCCGGTCGCGGGTTCCGGGCGCGGTTACTATCTTATAGGCCACCACGAGATCATGCTGCCTCTTTTAGCGCAGGCCATTATTGACAGGATATAGTTATGATGAAAAGATCAGAAGTTAAAACAATACTCTCGCGTTTTGATAAAGCCCGTATTTTGGTAATAGGCGACTTGATCCTGGATGAATTTATCTGGGGGCGGGCTGATCGGATCTCTCCTGAGGCCCCTGTGCCTGTGGTGTGGGCGCAGTCCCAGTCTTATATGCCAGGAGGGGCTTCTAATGTGGCTAATAATATCGCTTCCCTGGGCGCGAAAGTGTTTCTTTACGGCGTTGTGGGTGATGACAAGAATGGCAATATCCTAACCGACAAACTGCGTGAGAAACGAGTAAACTGCGACGGCATACTTATTGATTCACTGCGGCCCACGACCGTCAAGACACGCATTATAGCCGCTCATCAGCAGATGGTCCGCGTGGATTGGGAGAATGTGGAGCGATTGTCTTTGGACAAAGCAAAGAAAATGATAGAAGTGGTGAAGAATAGAATAGATGATATGGACGCTTTGATAATTGAAGATTATGGCAAAGGTGTTATCACTCCGTTTTTGCTTGAAAATATCATAACTATGGCAAAGCGGCGTAAAAAGATAATCACAGTAGACCCTAAGATAGAACATTTTTCTTATTATAAAGGCGTGACCGCTATGACGCCGAACGAAAAAGAGGCGTCAGCGGGCGCGGGCATTAAAATAGAAAACGAACGCGACGTTGACGAGGCAGGCCGAAGGCTTCTAAAAAATTTAAAGTGTGAAGGGATACTGATAACGCTTGGCGAAAAAGGCATGAAGCTATATAAAGGCAAGAATATTACGCATATCCCGACCGTAGCGCAGGAGGTATTTGACGTTTCGGGCGCGGGAGATACCGTAATTTCTGTTTTTACGTTAGCTCTTTCTTGCGGGCTTAAGATGGAAGACGCCTCAAGGCTTGCTAATGTTGCCGCGGGTATAGTCGTCGGCAAGGTAGGTGTTGCCGTAGTGACCAAGAACGAGATATCAGAGGGCTGGGAAAGGTTTCACGGGAGGATGTTGTGAAGGCTATCGGCGTTATACCAGCTAGGTATTCTTCGGTGCGGTTTGAAGGTAAGGTGCTTGCGGACATTTTAGGTAAACCCATGATACAGCACGTATGGGAGAGCGCTAAAAAGGCGAAGACTTTGGATGACCTTGTGGTCGCGTGCGACGATGATAGGATCTATAAGGTAGTGTCTGATTTTGGCGGCAGGGCGGTCATGACCGCCAAGGCTCACACTAGCGGCACCGAGAGGATAACTGAAGTAGTGACGGACATGGCTGTGAGGTTAGTCGTTAATATACAAGGAGATGAGCCGCTAATACACCCATCAATGATAGATGATGTCGTATATTCACTCACGAATAACCCTGAGCTGTCGGTAGCTACCATTATGAAGCGCATAGAAGATGAAAAAGAGATAACCGACGCCAATGTCGTCAAGGTCGTCGTTAATAAAAAAGGATACGCCCTGTATTTTTCGCGCTGCCCCATACCTTTTGTGCGTGAAGAAGAGCCGGGCATGAGGGTCCATTATAAGCATATAGGGCTTTACGGCTACACAAAGGATTTCCTGTTTACGTATAAAAATTTGCCGGATTCAAAACTTGAAAAACTTGAAAAGCTTGAACAATTGAGGATATTGGAAAATGGATATCCCATAAGAGTTATAGAGACTAAATACGAGACTATAGGTGTAGATACGCGTGAAGACCTGGATAAAGTGCGCCAGTGGATGGTCATTAAGTCAAAGATGTAACACAGAAAGTGTTAGACTGGCCCAATCCAAGAAGGATGGACCTTCTTAATACCAAATAGAGGAAGGGTCCGGTTCCATTAAGGGCCGGGCCTGAGGGGTTTTAGCGATATCCCGCGGAGCGTATCAAAATTATACCATTGGTAAAATTTTGATACTTCTTACGAAGCGAGATGAGAGGTGTTATGAAAGTGCGCGAAGTTAAAATAGGAAATGTGACAATAGGCGGCAGTCAGCCTTTAGCGTTGATAGCAGGGCCGTGCGTCATAGAATCTGAGAAGTCAGTCCTTAGGCACGCGGAAAAATTAAAAAAGCTGGCCAGCCTTATGGGCGTGCCTCTTATATTTAAATCAAGTTACGACAAGGCTAACCGTACATCTATATCTTCTTTCCGCGGCCCCGGTTTAAAAGATGGTTTGAGGATATTGAAAAAAGTGAAAAAAGAATTTGGTCTGCCTATTTTAAGCGATGTGCATAATGTTGAAGAGGCCAAGGCCGCGGGGGAGTCCCTTGATTGTCTTCAGATACCGGCTTTTTTATGCCGTCAGACCGATCTCTTGGTGGCAGCTGCCAAGACCGGCAGGGCCATTAATGTTAAAAAGGGGCAGTTTTTATCTCCGTGGAATATGAAAGATGTCATAAAAAAGATAGAGAGCGCGCGTAACCATAATATCCTTCTTACAGAGAGAGGCGCATCGTTTGGCTATAATAACCTTGTGGTTGATTTTAGGGGGTTGGATATAATGAGAAATTTAGGATATCCTGTTATTTTTGACGCCACGCACAGCGTCCAGCTTCCTGGCGCTTCCGGTAGCTGCAGCGGAGGGGAAAGAGAATATGCGGCCGCGTTATCTCGAGCCGCTGTAGCGTTTGGCTGCGACGGATTATTTCTTGAAGTCCATGAGAGACCGCAGGCAGCGAAGTGCGACGGCCCGAATATGATCTCTTTTGATAGTTTAGAAAAGCTTTTATCAGAGGTTGTGGCTTTAGACAGGGTAGTTTTAAAAAATAAGATAAGGTAAAAATGTATATTAAACAGGCCAAAAAGGTTTTAAAGATAGAGGCACAGGCCATACAGCTATTATCCAAAAGATTGGGCGTTGAGTTTAATTTGGCTATTGAACTTCTCGCTAAATGCCGGGGCAAAGTGATCGTGACCGGTATGGGCAAGGGCGGTATTATAGGCGAGAAGATCTCGGCCACTCTTTCCTCCACGGGCACGCCGAGTATGTTCCTTCATTCCGCCGAAGCGATCCACGGAGATCTCGGGCGGGTGGCTAAAGATGACGTGATCCTGGCGATATCCAACAGCGGAGAGACCGAAGAGGTCGTCAGGTTCCTGCCTCTGATAAAAAAGATCGGCGCGAGGCTTATAGCGCTTACTGGCAATACGCGGTCCACGCTTGCCAAATATAGCGACGTAGTTTTAGACGTTTCAGTAAGGAGAGAGGCCTGTCCGATGGGATTGGTGCCTACGGCCTCAACTACCGTGACGCTGGCAATGGGCGATGCCATAGCGGTCTGCCTTTTAAAGAAAAAAGGTTTTAAGGAAGAGAATTTCGCGTTCTATCATCCAGGCGGTTCTTTGGGTAAACGGTTGCTTTTAAAAGTAGAAGATATTATGCGTAAGGGTAACGCTAATCCTGTTGTCAAAGAGCAAGACCTTGTCAGGGATGTTTTGTATGAGATCACCAAGGCTCGCGCGGGCGCTGCCAGTGTTGTAAATAAAAAGGGCAGATTGAGCGGTATATTTACGGACGGCGATCTGCGCAGGCATTTAAAGAGTGACGTAGACCTCGCTTTGAAAAAAGTCAAAGACGTTATGACAGGCGGCCCTATCACTATTTCTAAGGATTGCCTGGCGAGCGAGGCTTTAAGGATATTAAAAGAAAAACGTATTGATGAAATACCCGTAGTGGACGCCAAGCTTAGGCCTATCGGTATGCTGGACGTGCAGGATCTTTTGAAAGCTGGCCTTGTTTAAATGACAAATGCCAAATGAATGATAAATTCCCGATACTAAATTTAAAATATTTGAAATTAAAAATTGGGATTTTATTTGGATTTTGTCGTTTGATATTTGTCATTGTTGGATGCTATGGTTTCTAAAAAGCTTAAAGATAAAATTAAGAGAATAAAATTTCTTCTTCTGGACGTTGATGGCGTTCTGACTGATGGCCGCATCGCGTATAACAGTAAGGGTGAGGACTCTAAATTTTATGACGTCCAAGACGGGCTTGGGGTGTATCTTTTGAGCAGGATGGGGATAAAGACTATACTTATTACAGCCAGAGGCTCAAGATCTATAAAGCCGCGCGCTAAGGATATGAACGTAGAAGCGGTCTATCAGGGTATTTTACCTAAGACTAAAGCCTACGAAACCATATGCAAAAAGTATCGCCTGCGCGATGAAGATATTTGTTTTGTCGGTGATGACCTGGTAGATTTGGGCATCCTGAGAAGAGCAGGTTTCCCTGTTGCCACGCGCAATGCCAGGGCAGAGATAAAAAAGGCCGCTCTCTATGTGACAAAGAATAATGGAGGGCGAGGCGCTGTTAGGGAAGTAGCCGAATTGATATTAAGATACAAGGGCCTCTTGGAAAAGGCGCTGGAGATATATAATTGATAACGAAAAAATATGAAAAAGACAATTTTAGCATTTTTGGTATTTTTTGCTTTGCCTTGTTTTGCTTCGCCCGTTGATACAGGCGGCCTTTCCTCGTCTGGTGAGCCGCAACAAATGCAGGATTTTAATATAGCAGGCTACGGGGCGATGGGTCAAAAAACATGGGAAGTTCAGGGCGCTTCTATGGATATGCAAGGCAAAGATGTAAATATTTCAGATATTACCGCTCATCTATATGGGGATAAAGAAAATATGGTTTTGACCGCGGATCACGGGCGTTTTGATAAAGACACAGGTATTGTATATCTTAAGGATAATGTAAAAGCTGTGACCGCTACAGGGACTGAACTTACTACAAATACGTTGGATTGGTCTCAGAGAGGCCAGACGATCACGACAAGCGACAAGGTGAACATTACAAAAGAAAATATGACTGCCCAGGGGCAGGGTATTGAAGCCAAGCCTGATCTTAAAAACGCGAAATTTGAAAAAGATGTAGTGGTGACGATAGGTGAGCAGAAAAAGCCCCGGAAATCCGCGGAAGGCTTAGGATTCGGCAAAGGTAAGATGGTGATCACGTGCGACGGCCCTATGGAGATGAGCTATGACAAGGAATACGCTATTTTTGAAAAGAACGTAAAAGTTGACAGCCAGGGCGACCAGGGTACTATGACAGCTGACAAGATGACCATTACTTTCAGCTCGGCCACCAAACAGATAGATAAGATGGAAGCGGTTGGCCACGTTAGGATCGTCCGCGGAGAAAATACTTCTTATAGCGATGGAGCCATATTTACGGCGTCTGATAAAAGGCTGGTGTTAACCGGCCGTCCGAAACTTGAGATGTTTACTGATGAGGGGTTGAATGTTTCTCCTTGAGGCTAAAGGATTAGTCAAAAGTTATCACAATCGCAGGGTCGTAGATGAAGTGGACCTTCAGGTGAAGCGCGGCGAGATCGTGGGCCTTCTCGGCCCCAACGGCGCTGGCAAGACTACGACGTTTTATATGATCGTAGGCATTATCGCGCCTGAAAAGGGCAAGATCGTTTTTGATAATATTGATATTACGCGCCTGCCTATTCATCAGAGGTCAAGTTTCGGGATCGGATATTTAGCTCAGGAGAGCTCAGTTTTTCGTAAGCTCACCGTTGAAGAAAATATTATGGCTGTTTTAGAGACACTGCCTATTTCTTTTCGCGAGCGCAGAAAAAGGCTGAATAATCTTTTGGAAGAACTTAAGATAGCCCCTTTGAGGAAGCACAAGGCCTATACATTATCCGGCGGTGAACGCCGCCGCCTTGAGATCACGCGCGCCTTGGTTACGAATCCTTCTTTTATACTTCTGGATGAGCCGTTTTCTGGTATTGACCCTATTGTCGTGGCAGACGCTCAGCAGATCATCCGTGACCTTAAACAAAAAGGGTTGGGAGTTTTATTGACGGACCATAACGTGCGCGAGACACTTTCTATAACAGACCGCGCTTACTTGATCGCGCAGGGAAAGATCCTGATCGGCGGTTCCGCGTCTGAGCTGATAAATGATGGCAGAGCGAGAGAGCTTTATTTGGGTGAGAAATTCAGAATGTGATCCAGAAACACCCGGCGCTTATAAGGAATTGCGCCGGTGTTGCGTCTACTACGCAAGGAGATAATACAATGAAAGTAACTGTTGCAAAATCCAGCGATAACAAAGTCACTCTTGATATTGAGGTTCCTAAGGAAACAGTCAAGAAAAAAATTGACGAGGTCTATGAAAAAATAGGCCGGGAGGCAAAGATCCCGGGATATAGGCCGGGTAAAGCTCCTCGGCATGTGCTTGAGCAGTATCATTCTCAAGCCGCGCGCGAGGAAGCGATAAAAGGCCTTATTTCTGATTCTTATCAGGAAAGTATCAAAAGCGAGAATGTTGATGTTATTGACATGCCTGCGATAAGCGAAGTAAAGTTGGGCGGGGATGTTTTGACTTATAAGGCGCAGGTAGAGGTAAGGCCCGAGATAAAGATAAAACAGTATAAAGGTTTGAAGTTAACGAAATCCGAAGTAAAGATAGAACAAAGCGAAGTAGAGGAATATGTCAAACAGCTAAAAAAGGCGCGTTCGCAAGATCTAAGCGATGAACGCCTCGCCCGTGGCCTTGGATATAAGACAAAAGAAGAGTTTTTTGGCTGTCTTAATAAACAGTTATTTTTGAAAAAAGAGAACGACCAGAGGGCAAAGTTAGAAAAAGAATTGATAGATCAGCTTGTCAAGAACGCCTCTTTTACGGTTCCGGTATCTCTTATCGAGAAGAGGTTGCGAGAATTGGAGCATCAGGCAGAGCACCAGATGGCGGAATACGGCCTTCCTGAAGACCGTATTAAAGAACGCCTTAAAGAATTTGGGCCTAAATTTAAGACAGAAGCGCAGGAGCAGGTCAGGGTTTTTTTGCTTTTAGAGACTATCGCTAAACTTGAGAATATAAAGATGGATGACAATATGGTAAATCAGGCTATTGAGTTGTTGTTTGCTGAAGCGGAATGGGTTTAAAAAAAGATCCAAATGACAAGATCCAAATTCCAAAATAGATCCCAATGTCAAATGTATAAAACAAGACGTTTTGAATTCCTATCATTGGGATCTTGGAATTAATTTGGCATTTGAAATTTGACATTTGTCATCGGGTTGTACTATTTTAACGCGGAGGTTTTATGAGTCACGGACAGGTTTTGGTTCCTATGGTAATAGAGCAGTCAAGCAGGGGCGAGAGGGCGTATGATATCTATTCACGCCTTTT